>DATMQL010000197.1:0-12412 GCA_035566815.1 Steroidobacteraceae bacterium
CGAGAGGTTGCAACAACAAGCGCGGGACCTGGGTCGCTTCCAACCCCGGCTCGACCTCGACATCGAAGGCAAGCTCTACTGCGGCCGCCCCAGCCCCGGCATCTTTCTGCGATCGTTTCCCTTACATAGTCCACGCTATGCGCGGAAAACGATCGCAGAAAGCTGCTCGAGCTGGGTCGCCCTCGCTACGGCGATCATTACTCACTCTGGCTCCTAGTTAACGTGCGGCACAATTCTCGCGGGGCGAGCGGGACCCTGCCAGGGACGAGCGGCTCAGAATCTCCTACGTTACACTCGCCGCGAGTCAGATCCGGAGTTGTTCATGCGCACGATCCGCCCGCTTACCAGCGCTCTCCTCGGACTTATCCTGGGATTCTCCGCCCTCCAGGCGGCGGCCCACGCCGCTTTCACGATGGCACAGGTGCTCCACTACCCTTTTGCGACCGAGCTGGCTTGCGCCGAGCGAGGTGACGCGATTGCATGGGTACGCAACCTGGATGGCGTTCGCAATGTTTGGTTTGCGCACGGACCCGACTTCGTCGCGACTCAACTCACCCATTACACCGAGGACGACGGGCAGGAAATCACGCAGCTTACTTTCTCTCCGGATGGCACACGCCTCGTATACGTACGCGGCGGCGATCACGACGCGAACTGGCCGGCGGAGGGCAATCTCGCGCCTGATCCAACCTCCACCCCCGAGCAGCCGCTGACGACAATCTGGACGGTGCCATTGACCGGAGGCGCCCCGGTAAAGATCGCCGAAGGTGACACGCCCGCGGTTTCCTCGCGCGGGCAGCTCGCCTACACGAAGGATGATCACGTCTGGACTGTTGGACTCGCTGGCGAGGGGAAGGCTGAGCGGCTTTTTTTTGATCGGGGCAAGAATAGCGACCTGCGGTGGTCACCGGACGGCAGCCATCTCGCCTTTGTGTCGAATCGCGGTGATCACGCCTTCATTGGCGTATTCACGGCGAAGGAGCAGCCGATCGTCTACCTGGCCCCGTCGACGGGGAAAGATCTTTCACCCCGCTGGTCGCCGGACGGCGCAAGAATCGCCTTTGTCCGTCGACCGGGAGATGGAGGCCCACCGGAGCCTCTGCTGAAGCAAACACCACATCCGTGGTCCATTTGGGTAGCGAACGTCGGTGATGCCGTGGGCCACGTCGTATGGCAGAGCCCGAATACGCTCGCGGGGTCCTATCCCGAGGTCGAAGGCGAGGCCAATTTGCATTGGGGTTTCGGAGGCCGGCTGGTCTTTCTCGCTTATCTCGATGACTGGCCGCACCTGTATTCCGTTGCCGCCGCTGGTGGCGCGCTGACATTGCTCACCCCCGGCGAGTTCATGGTCGAGCACATCACGGCAAGCCGTGACCGCCGCTTCATGATCTACAGCGCTAACACCGGAACGACCTCGGGCGACGGGGATCGCCGGCATCTGTTCCGGGTTCCGGTCGACCACCCGGGGCCGGAAGCGCTCACGTCGGGAGAGAGCATCGAATGGCAGCCGGTCGTGGCCAGCGATCGAACCATCGCCTTCGTATCGACTGGCGCTCAACAGCCGCCGGCGGTCGCCATCGTCGGTATCGACGGAAAGCATAAAGTCGTACTCGACGTCGGCGCCCTTCCGTCGGGCTTTCCCGTTGCAGATCTCCTAACACCCAAACCAGTCACTTTCAAGGCGGAGGACGGCACGCTGGTGCATGGGCAGGTGTTTGAACAGAGCGCTGCGGCGGTGGGACCCGCACACGGCGGTCTGAAGCCCGGCATCGTTTTCGTACATGGTGGACCGCCACGGCAGATGCTTCTCGGATGGCATTACATGCAGTACTACAGCAATGCCTACGCCGTGAATCAGTATCTCGCGGCGCACGGTTTCATCGTGCTGTCGGTGAATTACCGGCTGGGCATCGGTTATGGCCGCGCGTTCCAGCAACCCGATCGTGCGGGCCCCGCCGGCTCATCCGAATACCAGGACGTCGTCGCGGGCGCCGGTTTCCTGCGGACACTACCGGGTGTGGATGCGAAAAGGATCGGCATCTGGGGCGGCTCTTACGGAGGGCTTCTAACAGCTCTAGCCCTTGCCCGAAATTCGGACATTTTCGCTGCAGGAGTCGATTTGCATGGCGTTCATGACTGGTCACGGCTCATGGATGAGGTCGCGGGAAAGGTCGTAACGCGCTACGAGAAGGGCGATCGCGATGAGGCCATGAGGGTGGCCTGGGAATCGTCGCCCGACGCCGGCGTCGACGGTTGGAAATCTCCCGTGCTCCTGATCCAGGGCGACGACGACCGCAATGTGCCGTTTCAACAGACGGTAGACCTGGCGCGTCGGCTGAGAATGCACGATGTACCGTTTGAGGAGATCGTCATCCCTAACGAGATCCACGGCTTCCTGCGCGGCGCCACCTGGCTGCGCGCTGACGAGGCCACGGCCGAATTCTTCACGCGCATTTTCAAGGTGCCGGCGAAGTAGACCGGGTCGCGTAGACGGGGTCGCCAAGGCCGGGAAGCGCAGACGTGATCGCCTAGACCGGATCGCGGTGCAGCGCCTGACACATGCAGTGGACCGCGCCACCGCCGTTGCCGATCATCGAGCGCGGTTGCTATAGAGCGCGGCAACTCACCTTGTAGGTCGCGCCGGATGTCTCGTCGAGGCCTGACCAGATTCCAGCCTGCACCTGCTTATCGGGAAACACGGTGCTGACCTGCACGTCCGAAATCTCGCCCTTCCGGCCGTTGTTGAAATAGAACCGTCTCGGCGACCGCGACTCTCGCGAACTTAATTAAGGAATGTGACGGATAAAGGTCAGAATTGTTTCAACGGACCACGGACGGTCAGCCGATCGCTGTCAGCGGAACCAGAGCAGAACCGCCGCGGCCACGGGAATCCAGGCGGAGACATAGGCAATTGCGCCCCAGCGGCGATCGGCCGCAGTGGCGAGCGACTCGGAGAAAAGCCGCACAAAAGCACGAGCCGTGGCCTGCCGTACAGCCGCTCGATACTTCGCAAACGGAGCGACCGACAGGGTTTCGAGCGTGACACGCATGACACCACGAGAATCCGCTCTATCCCGAATCCCGGCGGCGACCGCGCGACGCAGCCTGTATCCCAGTAACTGGCGGGGAAATAGCACCGCCCACAACAGGCCGATCGCTGCGATCGCCGGGTCCCGCGAGAATGCGGCCAATGCCAACAGGCCGACGGCGCTCGCCGCGTGAACGACGAGCCGCCACACGCTCTCAGGTCGGGTCAGTGCTTCCAACGCTCGTCCGCCATCGAGAGGTGTGAAGGGCAGCAGGTTCAGGCCGTTCAGGATGAGCAGAGCCAGCGCCGACATGCGCAGCAGGCGGACCGGGCCGTAGCTCTGGTCGATGGCCAGCAGCGCGACGCCAAGCCAAAGTCCGGGAACCGGCCCGGCCAACAACACCGCCAGTCGATCGCGAACGGTCGTGGTCGCCGGGCTTCCCACCGTCATCGCACCGAGCAGCGGTACAAAAAAGATGTGCACGTCCCGGTAACCGAACCGTCGCATGGCCAGGGCGTGTCCCGCTTCGTGGAAAGTGATGGCCGCCAGAATCACCGCGGCGACGGCGGCGTTCCAAAGCAACGCCATCGCGATAAAAGAGAGCACACCCGACGCACCAATGACCATGATGAGAGGCCAGGGCGTCCCGGGAGCCGGCTGGGGATTCTCGGCGATACGGAGGACGGCACGCAAATCCGCTTCGATGCGCAGCAGCCGCTCATTCTCCGACGGACCTGACAGGGAATTCTTCGGAGCGATCTTGCGCGCCCCGAACACGCGACGCGAATAGTGCGTGAGCGCGAATGCGCCACGCAGCGTGAATCGATCGAGTTTGGGATCAGTCGTGGGCGCGACCCAGTTACGCCGCCGAAACTTCACGCGCAACCCGGCGAGGCTTGCGGCAGCGAGGCCCAAGATGTCCTCCAGGGTCACATGCCCGCGCGACATCGGGCTCGTGCGCTCGGCCGCCACCCGGGCCGCGTGCCGCTCAACCATTCCGGCAACGGAGAGTCCTTCGTACGCCTCCACGCGCATATTATCGGCGAAGAATGGCTCTGAGAAGAGCGTGTTGAGCGTAATGAGACGATCACCAGCCGCGTACACTGTTCCGATCTCCAGCGCGACCAGGTTGCCGTATTCGGGCGCGACGGGCTCTCGCACCAGGGCGTAAGCGGGCAGCCGCTCGTTGACGAATACGCTGAATTTAAGTGGCTCCGCGTAGTACGTCAGGAGCGGCGTGGCCGCGCCGAACCCCAGGTGCCGGAAGCCGGCCGCGAGCAGCTCATCATCCAACAAGCCCAACAGCCGCAACTCTTCCGGCTCGATCTGTTGCCGCGGGATCGACCGATTCTCAACCTCGCGCAGCGCGCAAGTCAGGTAAATACGGGCACCCAGCAGATAACGGATGCCGTACAGAAGAACGTAAACAAACAGGACCCACGCGATAACTACCGCGCCACTCGGAAGCATTCGCGTGCCTCAGGTTCGTCGCGAGGACCGTAAAGAGCTGACGGAAGCCATATTGTGAATCGAGACCAACGTCCGGTAGCGGGTCGATTACGACGATACCATGCCGACGCTGATGAATAACATGGTCAATACCATGATGGCCATCAACCAGTGCAGCGGCCGCGTCGGGAAATTTGGCACAGTTCAACTCCCGAGGAGGCTGTTGATCGCAGCGCCACCCCCCACCAGCCAGGCGAACAGCAACCCTCCCAAGAGCAGCGGCTTGATGCCCGCGCGGCGAATGGCGGAGAGATGCGTGGTCAATCCCAGGGCACCCATGGCCATGGCCAGCAGAAAGGTATCCAGGTCGATCGCCGCTCCGACCACGGCATGAGGCAGCTCTGTGAGCGAATTAAAGACCACCATGCCGATAAAGGCGAAGGCGAACCAGGGAATTGTCAGGCGACGGTGGCCGGCCTGATGTCCGTCACTGCCGCCGTGCTGCCGCGCCTCCGGCCGCCGCCCATCCTGCCGCGCCAGCCACGCTGACATCCCGATCAGAAACGGAGCCAGCATCATGACGCGCACCATCTTGGTAATCACTGCGGTGTTGGCGGTCTCGACGCTGATGGAGCGGGCTGCAGCGAACACCTGCGCGACCTCGTGAATGGTCGACCCGGCGTAGATCCCGAAGGCTCGGGAGCCGGCCGGCAACAGCTGCCAATGCTGGTTGAGTTCGTAGAGGGCGGGGTAGACGAAGATTGCGACCGTGCCAAACACGACGACGGTGGAGATCGCGACGGTAACCTGCTCGGACCTGGCTCGAAGCAGCGGCTCGGTGGCCATCACTGCAGCGGCTCCACAGATCGCATTCCCGGCGCCGATCAGCATCGAAGTCTCTCGATCCAGGCCAAACAGCCGCGTGCCCAGAAACAACGCCAGCGCGAAAGTCGAGCTCAGGAGCACGGCGTCAATCAGCACACCGCTCATACCCACCTGCCCGATGTCGTGCAGCGTGAGCCGCAAGCCATACAGAATGACGCCCGCGCGCAGCAGCGTCTGCTTGGAAAAAGTAACTCCCGCGCCGCTGCTCGTGGCAATGAAGGGATATACGGTGTTGCCCAGCAGGATCCCCAGCACGATGGCGACCGTGAGCGCGGTCATTCCGTGGGCTTGCAACCAGCCACTGGCACCCAGTCGGATAGCGACCGCCGCCAGGGCCGCGCTTAGAGCCAACCCCGGCAGCAGCCTGAGCCAGTCGCGCAGGGAGGACGCCGAAAGGCGCCCGGGGGCGGGCTGTGAAAGCTTGCTGAGAGCGAGGGTGGGATCCATGACATGCCTCCGTACCAGAATGAGAGGCAGTCTAAGAGCCGGCCATTAACCTATCCAACGGATAATTACTGTATTATCAACCTATCTAATAGGTTGATTGGGCTAACCGTCATGAACACTCTGCGACTCACCCTGCGGCAGCTGCAGATTTTCCGTGTCGTAGCCGAAAGCGGCAGCACGTCCGGGGCCGCCACGGCCATCTCGCTCTCGCAGTCCGCCACGAGTGCCGCCATCAACGAGCTGGAGCGCCTGCTCGAGTTGCAACTGTTCGACCGCATCGGCAAACGACTGCAACTCAACGACAACGGCCGCATGTTATTGCCGCAAGCCCTGGCGTTGCTCGATGGAGCGGGCTGGATCGAGCGCTGGGCACACGATCGCGATGCGCACATCGGCACACTGCGGATCGGCGCCAGCACCACTATCGGCAACTACCTGTTGCCCGCCATCCTGGCCGGTTTCCGGGAGAGCCTGCCGGAGGCGGCGCGACAGAACTGGCACGTCCAGGTGGCCATCGCCAACACCGAAGTCATCGCGGCGCGGGTGGCCGCTTTCGAGTTGGACCTTGGATTGATCGAAGGCCCCTGCCACGAGCCCGAGCTGACAGTGCAACCCTGGCTCGAGGACGAGCTGGTCGTGGTCGCCGCCGCAGACGATCCAATAGTGCCGCGCGGACGTAAGCGCGTCTCGCTCGACGCCTTGAGCAAGGCGACCTGGCTGCTGCGCGAGGCAGGCTCGGGCACCCGCGAAATGATCAACCAGCTGTTGATTCCCCATCTGCACCACTTGCGCCCCGGCATCGAGTTCGGCAATCCGGAAGCCATCAAACGCGCTGCGGCCAGCGGCCTCGGCATCACCTGCCTGTCACGGTGTGTGGTCGAGGACCTGCTGAAATCCGGCATACTGGTGGCACCACCCACCGCATTACCGAACCTGACACGGCGCTTCTACCTCGTGATGCACGAGCGCAAGAAGCGGACACGCGGCCTCGACCTGTTGGTCGGTCACCTGCTCCGAAGTTAGGATCAGGGATTTCCCGCAGGCTCGCCGCCGGCGGCCACGGGCTTCTCAAAGCCCTGCTCGAGATTGGCGAGCTCCTGGGGATCGATATCGGAGACCGCGACCAGGTTCAGACCCGCCTGTTTCCAGGAGCGCAGCGAGTAGCCCTGCACCCGGGCGGTCTGCGGGAGTCTGGCGGTGTCGCGACCCGGCAGACTCGCCAATACGTTGATGATGTGGCCGTGTTTCCGGTAGACGAGCGCGGCAACCTGCTGGTGCTCGAGATAGTCGAGCCGGCCGCCGACGAGCTCGAACCCCTGCGACGACAGATCCGGCACGGGCGGCGCGAAATCGATCTTGCCCGCGAACCAGGGCTTCACGGTGTGATGGCTCGAGGAGACCACGTCACTCAGGTGATCGGCGAGGAGCGAGCGGACGTGCGCGGCAACGACCTCATCCGCTTCCTGCGGCCGCTGCTGCAGCAACACACTGGCTAACAGCGCACTCGCGGCCAATGCAACCGGCCAGCCGGCCAGCACGAACCAGCGCGCGGGCCCGCGTTGCCTGGAGGCGGCGCTTACGGGGCGCGGCCGCGTCGAGCCCGGCTCCATCGAGTCCGCCTGCGCCACCTCCAGCCCTGCGGTAATCCGCCTGCGCAGCGACTCCGGAGCCGCATACCCGAGATCCAGGCGCCGCATGTTGGACGACAGCGCCCGTTTCGCCTCGTACCGCTGTTTGCACGCCGTACAGGCCTCGAGGTGAGCCTCCACCTCCGCGGCGTTCTTCGGATCCAGCTCGCCATCCAACAGTGCGTCGACCCAGCTACCGACCGTCGAACAATTCATAGTAGAACTCCTGCGCCGGCGCGCTCGAGCCACATCTTTCGCAACAGGTCGCGGGCACGTGCCAGCCGCGACATCACGGTGCCGATGGGCATGCCGGTCAGCTCCGCGATCTCACGATAAGACAGGTCGTTCATCTCGCGCAGGACCAATGCCTCGCGAAATTGCACCGGCAATTCCTCGATCATCTCGCGCACCGCGTCACGCTGCACCGTGCGCTCGAGTATGCGTTGCGGATCGAGATCCATCTCGGTTTGATCGGCCTCCTCCCTGTTTGAATCGTCCGCGGACAGATCCGCATCCCACGACTGCAGGCCCGCCTGCACCATCTTTTCCCGCCACGAATAAAAGCAGTTACGCACGATCTTCAACAGCCACGCACGAGGCTCATGACTACGCAATGAGTCAACGTGCCGAAACGCACGCAACGAAGCCTCCTGCACTATATCCTCCGCCGCGGACGCGTCGCGCGATAGATAGCGCGCGAACGTGTACGCGTCGTTCAGTAGGGGTTCGATCAGGTCACGGAATCGCTGCGCACGGTTATCCACATCTGGGCCCATTTATAGTGAGATCGTCCGAAGCGGCGTTTTATTCCCGGGAACGGCAAGATATCTCAAAACGCCTGACGGGCCGAATAGAACGCGCCGAGCGGCAGTCTCCCCTGTAGCTACAACAACTCGAGCTGCACTGAGGAGACCCACGTGACTGGCAAAGATCTGTTCAACCCGACGCGCCGCGGCGCCCTGAAATGCCTGGCTTTCGGGGGAGCGGGCACCCTTTTTACCCTCTCCGCCGGGATACTCACCCCGATCGACCTGGCACTGGCCAAGGCGGGCGGTACCGACCGTCCGGCCCAGGCGGGCCTGCCGCTGTTCCTGCAGATCAGCGATACCCATATCGGCTTCAACAAAGAGGCCAATCCCGACGTGGTGGGCACCTTGACCCGAACGATCGCCATGGTCAATGCCATGCCGAAAAAGCCGGCGCTGGTGATTCACACGGGCGATATCACCCATCTTTCCAAGGCGTCCGAGTTCGATGCCGCCGCCCAATTGCTGTCGCAACTCAACGTGACGGAGCTGCATACGACACCCGGCGAGCATGACGTCGCCGATGTTTCCGTGACCGAGTATTTCAGCCGCTACGGCAAGGCATCCCAGAACCGGGGCTACTACAGCTTCGACCACCACGGTGTGCACTTCATAAGCCTCATCAATGTGCTGAATTTCAAGCCCAACGGTCTGGGCAACCTCGGCCAGGAGCAACTCGAGTGGCTCGAAAAGGACCTGCGGGGACGCTCGGCGAGCACGCCCATCGTGGTGTTCGCCCACATGCCGCTCTGGACGGTGTACGCACCGTGGGGATGGGGCACCGCGGATGCCGACCAGGCAATGAGCTACCTGGGTCGGTTCGGCTCGGTCACGGTGTTGAACGGACACATTCATCAAATCGTGCAGAAGGTCGAGGGCAACATTACGTTCCATACGGCCCGCTCGACCGCCTATCCCCAACCAGGCCCCGGCGAGGGACCCGGCCCCGGGCCGCTCAAGGTCTCCACCGAGGAGCTCCCCCGGATGCTCGGGGTGAGCAACGTATCACTCAAACACCACCCGGACGCCCTCAGCCTGACGGACAGCACTCTCGCGTGAAGCCCATGAAAATCAAATCGATATTCGCCATGCCGCTGCTCTTAGTCGTATCTGTCTGCGCACGCTCCGAGGCGCCGGCGTCTCCCGGCTCTGACGCGACGATTTCCATCAGAGAGTTCATGTTTGCCCCGACGGCGATGACCGTCGTGGCCGGCACAACCGTGCGCTGGAAGAACCTCGACCCGGAGCCGCACACCGTGCGCAGCATCGATACGGACTTTCGCTCCGATCCCCTGGATCAGAACGACAGTTTCGCTTTCAAGTTCGATAAACCGGGAACGTATCGGTACGCTTGCTCCATCCATCCACAAATGGTGGGAACCATCGTGGTGAAGGCGGCGAACTAGTCGTGCAACTGCGCCACGTAGCGAATCTCCTTCAACGCGTTGCCGCCGACGATCACCTCCATGGTGACGCAATGCGCTAGTCAGCGGGACGCGGGCACGAACTCCTCGAGTACCGCTTTACGCGTCAGATCGGGCGGTAGCGTCCCTGCGCCAGGATAAAGTCATGAAACGCTCGGCCAGCTCATGCGCGAGCGTTGGATTGGAGATCCGCTCGTCGAACTTCGCCACACCTTCGCGTGAGCCCTGCTCGGGGGAGTGCTGGAGCTGCACGTCGAGCAGCAGGTTCGTATAGGAATTGCTCCGTACGATCCACGCCTCTTCGGCATGATCCGGGGCTGCGGGGTCTGGGCTGCCGCAACCCTGCAAAAGGCAATGGCGAGTATCGCGATGGTCACACGCTGCATGGGGATTTTGTTCCCTGGGGGCAATGATTGCGAGGTACCTGCATGATACGGCGCGTCACGGCGACCCCCTTCCCGTCGAGTCTTCCGAGCACGTCACACTTGGGCCTGAACATAGGTCTTATTATGTCGGGGTGACCATGGTATCCCGATTGGATCTGACGACTTTTCCCGATTCGCCCTACGCGGCGGAGTTGCAGCGGGACTCCTCGAAATTGTGCTTCTTCCAGCCACAGTTGGAAGCGGAGTACCTGCGATCGCGGCTGCTGAGCAGCCGGACACTCGTCCGCGTGGCCTGCGCATTCGCGGCGGCGCTGACCATCGCACGCGGGGCCGAGCAACTCTACGCGAATACGCGGGACCTCAGGCCGCTGATCGAATTGATGCTGGTGATCTCGGGCTCGATCGCCCTGGCGTGGATCGCGTGGAGCCCCGCATACGAGCGCGTCTATCCGCAATGGGCGCGGATCCTCGTACCGCTGAGAAACTCGATCATCGCCGTCCAGGTCGCCGCGGCGGCCGCGCACGGTGAGGCGGAGCTATTGATGGCGATCCCGATCACGCTCATCAGCGCCTTCTTCTTCCTGGGACTGTCCTGTAGGGCAGCCCTCCTGTGTTGTGGAGTGACGGTGGCGGCCTACGCTATTGCCGCGGCCTGTCTGCATCTGCCGAAAATAGTCTTCCTCCATTCATACGTGCTCCTGGCCGGTAGCGTCGCGGCCTGCATCATGGCCGTCCTGCATCTTGAGAAGATCGCGCGGCAGTCGTTTCTCGAGGGACGGCTCATTGCCGAGCTGGCCCAGCGCGACCCCCTGACAGGAACCAAAAATCGCCGCGTCTTCGATGAGCACCTGGAGCTGCTGTGGCAACGGGCGATCGTCAATGGGCGCGCACTGGCGATCCTGTTGATCGACATCGATCACTTCAAAGCCTACAACGACTTTTACGGACACCAGGCCGGCGACCTGGCCCTGCGCCAGGTCGCCCAGACCATTCAGAAATTAATTCGCCGGCCCCTGGACATCCTGACACGCTACGGCGGCGAGGAGTTCGCGGTCATCCTTTATGACGTCGACGATCAGCAAGCCAGGGAGGTCGCGGACCGGGTCCGTGCCGTCGTGGGAGAGCTGAACATCGAGCACCGGGCCTCGGGACCTTTTTCGCGAGTCACTATCAGCGTCGGTGTCGCCGCGCTCAGACCTACCGCGGACCGCAGTCCCGGAGGCGCGCTCCAGCTCGCGGACCAGGCGCTCTATGAGGCCAAGCGACAGGGCCGCAACCGCGTGGAGTTCATGGACGGGCGGCAGCATGAGCTGCTGGAGACCGGTGTGTTTGCCATCAGCGCACCGATCAGTCATAAGCCAGGCACCATCCAGGCCCGCGCAACCAGCAGCGCTCGTCCGGCACAGTCTCGCCGCGGATCAGCCGGGTAACCCTATTCCAACCGCCCTTCTCGAGAGCGGCATCCAACGCCACCTCCGCCTCGGGATCTCGCGCGCCCTCCGCGGGTATGATGCCTACCGGTAGTAGCCAGCGAGCCGCGAAATCCGAATCGCGCCGTTGCAGGCGAAAGTACACTCCGGAGCGCATCGCCTTGGCCGCATCGAAGCCCGGCTGGACGGCGCGAGAGTTATAGTCGGTCGTCAGCGGAATAATCAGGCGGCCACCCGGTGACAGGCCGTCGAGCCACGTTGCGGCCGGGTGTGTCACGCCTGCGTTCACGTAAATAACATCCGCTGTGTCGAAAGTCAGCGTCGCGCCATTTCCTTCATACACGCTGACGTTCGGGCGGCTGGCAAGGTTTTCCCGGGCTCGCGCCGCGAGACCGGGATCAAACTCGACGGCCGTCACCCGGCCGGTCACACCGGCCAGGAAGGACATGATTGCCGTGTAGTACCCGGTACCCGCGCCCACGTGTACCACGTGGTCCCCGTCCTGAATCGCGGCGGCGGCGAGCAGGGCCGCATGCAGCGAGGGCTGGCCATTGTTGACTTTGCGCTCCGGCACCAGCCCGACGAGTTGGTCCACATAAAGGAGGACCGGATCAGCGTCGGGCGTCACGCTATACCCGCCAGGAAACCTCAGTATCTGCCAGGGGCCGGGCCCCAGAAAATCCTCGCGGCGAACCTCGGCGTAAGCCGCCTGGATACGGGGATCGACGCTCGCTGCCGCGGCCATGATCTGCTTTGCATAGGCGCGACGGACGATCGCCAGCTCAGTCTGCTTGTCCATGGGATAGAGCACCTCGTAGTGAGCGTTCACCCGTTCTATGCGCCCGTCGCGCCGCTTCGCGGACAGCTCGTAAATATTTTACCGAGCCTGTCCGCGCCTGCCGTCTGGATGCGCATACACTCTTCATGA
>DATMQL010000198.1:0-6733 GCA_035566815.1 Steroidobacteraceae bacterium
CAGCGCGCTCGGCGAAACACAACCCGAAGTCCGCGCGTTCGTCGATTTCATAGCCGCCTCGACGCGTAGCATCGTCCGATGAGCTCCGCGGCCACGCCGGCCGCGGCGGGCCTCGCAACGGTCGCCGAGCCCCTCCGCGTCGGTATCGTCGCCGGCGAGCTCTCCGGCGACCTGCTCGGCGCCGCCCTCATCAAGGCGATCCGCGCGCAGGTCCCCGACGCGCAGTTCTTCGGTGTCGCCGGCCCCAAGATGGTCGCCGCCGGCTGCGAGGCCTGGGCCACCGTAGACGACCTGAGCGTAATGGGTCTCGCCGAAGTCCTCCGTCACCTGCCACGGCTCCTGAAGCTACGCTCGTCTCTAGTCGATCGCTTCCGTGTCGCGCGTCCGCACGTGTTCGTCGGTATCGACTACCCCGAGTTCAACCTCGGCCTTGCCAAACGCCTCAAGCGCGAGGGCTTCAAGACCGTCCAGTACGTCAGCCCCCAGGTCTGGGCGTGGCGCCAAGGTCGCGTCAGGACGATAGGGGAGGCCTGCGACCTCATCTTGTGCCTGCTGCCCTTCGAAACCGACTTCTACACCCGCCACGGGGTACGCGCGGTCTTTGTCGGCCACCCCCTCGCCGACGAGATTCCTCTGGCGATCGACCGCGCCGCTGCGCGCAGCGCTCTCGGCGTTGACCCCGCGGCGTCTGTCGTCGCGCTTCTCCCAGGCAGCCGCATGAGCGAAGTCGAGCGCCTCGGCCGCGACTTCGCCACCGCCGCTGCGTGGATCGCCGAGCGCCGTCCGGAAATTTCCTTCGTCGCCCCAATGGCGTCGCAACGCGTTCGTCAGTCCTTCGAGAGAAAAATCGCGGAAGTCCTTAACGCACCTAGGATCCGCATTATCGACGGCCAGTCCCAACGCGTTCTCGCCGCCGCCGACGCCGTCATCGTCGCTTCCGGAACAGCGACTCTGGAAACTCTCCTCTCGCGTCGGCCGATGGTGGTGGCGTATCGTTTCGCCGCCTTCACCGCATTCGTGCTGCGCAGCCTGGGGCTGGTCAAAGTGCAATTTTTCTCACAACCGAATCTTCTGACAGGCCGCCGCTTGGTCCCCGAGTTCCTCCAGGAGCAGGTCAACGGCGCAGACCTCGGCGCCGCACTTTTGAACGAGCTCGCCGATCCAGAACACCTGGCCGACCTGCAACGTGAATTCCGCACCCTCCACGAGACGCTTCGCCGCGGTGGCGCAGACCTCGCGGCCTCCGCTGTGCTCGAGTGCGTGCGAGGCGGTACCCAGATTTTCGGCGGTGGCCCCACCGACAACACCTCACGCGACAACGCCAGCCGCGGAGACGCCGCATGACGTTAGTCCAAGTCCGCCAACGCCCCCCCAGGCGTGTCGCTGGCGTCGACGAAGCGGGCAGGGGCCCCTTAGCCGGCCCCGTGGTCGCCGCCGCTGTTATCTTGAACCCCCAGCGCCGCATCCACGGCCTAGCCGACTCCAAGGTCCTCACCGCCGAAGAACGCGAGCGCCTCGCCCCCATCATCCGCACGCGCGCGCTTGCGTGGTCGGTCGCGTGGGCCGACCGTGACGAAATCGACAGCCTCAACATTCTCGGCGCCACGTTCCTCGCCATGCGCCGCGCACTGTTAGGTTTGCCCGTCTGCCCCACCCACATTCAAGTCGACGGCAACCAGCTCCCTCGCTTCGAGGATCTGAATCTCGGCTGCACCGCCGAGGCCATCATCGAGGGCGACGCCAGCGTCGCCGCCATCAGCGCCGCTTCCATCCTCGCGAAAACCTGCCGCGACGCCATGATGCAGGACCTCGATCGCTGCTACCCCGGGTTCCACCTCGGAGCTCACAAGGGCTACAGCACTCCCGCGCATCTCGAAGCGCTCCGCTGCCGCGAGCCGTCACCGCTGCACCGACGTTCGTTCAGTCCGGTGCGAGTCGCTTTTGAAGCCGTAACGAGCGCCCTCGAGGGTTCCGTTCCACAACGCTTGACCGGCACCACCGATGAGATTTGAATTCGAGCGCGCGCGCCACCGAGTCTCCTATTGATGCCCGCTGAGTTCGTCCATCTACGCCTGCACACCGAGTACTCGCTGATCGACAGCGTGGTACGCGTGCCCGAGCTCATCGATGCGGTGAGCGCCGCCGGTATGCCCGCCATCGCCGTGACCGACCAGAGCAATCTCTTTGCGATGGTGAAGTTCTATCGCGCGGCACTCGCCAAAGGCGTGAAACCCGTCGTCGGTGTTGATCTGCTGGTGAAGGAGAGCGGCGAGCGCGCGCAGCCCTCGAAGATCACGCTCCTGTGCCAATCCCAGGCCGGCTATCGCAACGTTACGCGACTCGTCAGCCGTGCCTACCTCGAGGGCCAGCAACGCGGCGTTCCAACAATCGACCGCGACTGGCTGACACTCGAAAATCTCGACGGCCTGATCGCGCTCTCTTGCGCGGGCGAGGGCGACGTCGGACGTGCGTTATCCAACGGACGTGAAAAGGACGCCGAGCGAGCCCTGGATTTCTGGACCTCTTTGTTCCCCGGTCGCTATTACATCGAGCTGCAGCGCTTAGGTCGTCCCGGCGAGGAACACTACATCGCCGCCGCCGTTGCGCTCGCGTCCCGTCGCAACCTGCCGGTCGTCGCCACCAACCCGGTGTGCTTCCTGAAGCAGGACGACTTCGAATCCCACGAAGCGCGGGTCTGCATCCACGATGGCACGCTGCTCGCGGATCCTGGCCGCGTACGCCGCTATTCACAGCAACAGTACCTGCGCTCGCCGCAAGAGATGGCTGTGTTGTTCGCGGACGTGCCCGAGGCGCTCGTCAACTCGGTGCAGATTGCCCGCCGTTGCAGCCTGGTATTGAAACTGGGTGAAGCCCGCCTGCCGCCGTACCCGGTGCCTGGCGGCATCACCACGGAAGACTTCATTCGCATCGAAGCTGCGAATGGCCTGGAAAAACGCCTCGCCATCGTCGCCGAAGCGCAGGTGCCCCATTATCGCGAGCGCCTGCGGATCGAGCTCGACGTCATCTGCCAGATGGGCTTCGCCGGCTACTTCCTCATCGTCGCCGACTTCATCAGGTGGGCGCGCGAGAACGGCGTGCCGGTCGGCCCGGGCCGCGGCTCCGGTGCCGGCTCGCTGGTAGCCTACAGCCTGGGCATCACCGACATCGATCCGTTGAAGTATGACCTGCTGTTCGAGCGCTTCCTGAATCCCGAACGCGTCTCGATGCCCGACTTCGACGTCGACTTTTGCATGGATGGCCGTGACCGGGTCATCGAGTATGTTTCGCAGAAGTACGGCCGTGACCGCGTCTCGCAGATCATCACGTACGGTACGATGGCGGCGAAGGCCGTCGTGCGCGACGTCGGCCGTGTGCTCGGACATCCTTACGGTTTTGTCGATCGCATCGCGAAGCTCGTACCCTTCGAGCTGGGCATCACGCTCGATGATGCGCTCGAAAAAGAGCCCGAGCTCAAAAAGTTATATGATTCCGAAGAGGAGATCAAAAACCTCATCGACCTGGCGCGGTCACTCGAAGGCATCACCCGAAACGCAGGCATGCACGCGGGTGGTGTCGTCATCGCCCCTTCGGTGTTGACTGACTACGCGCCGTTGTACTGCGACGATCAGGGCGGAAACGTCGTTACACAGTTCGACAAGGACGACGTGGAAGCCGCGGGTCTGGTGAAGTTCGACTTCCTCGGCCTGCGCACGCTCACGATCATCGACAAGGGCCTGGTGATCATCAACCGCGTCCGTGCGGAGCGCGGCGAGCCGCCGTTGGATGTCAGCGCGGTCACGATGACCGATGCGAAGAGCTTCGCGCTCTTGAAATCCTGCCGGACCACGGCGGTGTTCCAGCTGGAATCCCGCGGCATGAAAGACCTCGTGCGACGTCTGCAGCCTGACTGCTTCGAGGACATCGTGGCGCTCGTGGCGTTGTTCCGTCCCGGTCCACTGCAGTCCGGAATGGTCGACGACTTCATCGACCGCAAACACGGCAAGATTGACGGTCCCATCGACTACCTGCACCCGAGCCTGGAAAAGGTGATGAAGCCGACCTACGGCGTCATCCTCTACCAGGAGCAGGTCATGCAGATCGCCCAGGTGTTGGCCGGCTACACCCTGGGTGGCGCCGATCTGTTACGCCGGGCCATGGGCAAGAAGAAGCCCGAGGAGATGGCGAAACAACGCTCCATTTTCGTGAACGGCTCGGTCGAGCGCGGCGTTCCGCAGGAGCAGGCCGCCTACATCTTCGATCTCATGGAGAAGTTCGCGGGCTACGGCTTCAACAAGTCGCACTCCGCAGCCTACGCGCTGCTGTCGTATCACACGGCCTACCTGAAGGCTCATTACCCCGCGGCCTTCATGGCGGCGGTGCTCTCAGCCGACATGGACCACACCGACAAGGTGGTCACGCTCATCCAGGAATGCTCCGAGATCGGTCTCACTGTCAAAGCCCCGGATGTCAACAGCTCCCGCTATGAGTTTGCCGTCGGTGGTGAGCGGACGATCCGCTACGGTCTGGGCGCGGTTCGAGGTGTGGGGCAGGGCGCTGTGGAGGCGTTGATCACCGAGCGCGAAACCCACGGCGAATTCCGGAGTCTGGAAGATCTGTGCCGCCGCCTCGATCTGCAGAAGGTCAACCGTCGCGTGTTGGAAGCGCTCCTGCGTTCCGGAAGTCTCGACAGCTTGGGTCCGAACCGCGCCACCCTCATGCAGTGTCTGCCGGCCGCCATGCAGTTGGGTGACCAGAACTCCAAGGCGCTGGATGCCGGTCAGAATGACATGTTCGGACTCGTGAGCGATAACCACGCTACCGCGCCCGCTCCGGTGGTGCGCACCGTCGAACTCCCGGAGTGGAGTGAGAGCGTCCGACTGACGGGTGAGCGTGAGACTCTCGGCCTCTATCTGACAGGTCACCCGATCGGCCGCTTCGAATCGGGCCTCGCCCGACTGGTTTCCCACCGCATCGGCGATCTCATCAGCGACCGGCCCATCACCGGGATGGAGGGACCGCGCTTTGGCGGCGGTAAGCCCGTCACCATCGCCGGTCTCATCGACGAGGTGAAAAAGCGCGGCCCCCGCATAATCCTGACACTCGACGATCGTACGGGACGCATCGAGGTCAACCTGTTTGACGATGTGTTTCAGAAACACCGTGATCTGATCGTGAAGGATGCCCTGGTGCTCGTCGACGGCATGCTGCGCTTTGACGAGTTCAGTGACTCCTGGCGCCTGTCCGCCCGCCGCCTCACAGAATTGGATAAAGTGCGTGAGCAGCAGGCACGCCGCCTGGTCCTCAAGTGGCCCCAGAACGGGAACTCCAAGGTGCTCCTCGGTCGATTGGCCGAAGTGCTGACGCCGTGGCGGCCGGGTCCGTGTCCCATCACCGTCGAATACACGGGGGCGGGTGCCACTGGCGCGTTGACCCTCGGAAACGAGTGGACCGTCCGCGCCAGCCGCGAGTTGCTGGAACAACTCGAGACCCTCGTGGGACGCGGCGGCGTCACGGTCTTCTATGGCGCTCCGCCCTCGATGTCCGCGAGTATGTCCGGGAACTAGGGCTCGGTAGCCCGGCCTGGTAGCCCGCCCCCGTAGCCCTTGCGCCCCGGCGCCCCCGCCCGTAACCTCGCGCAGCATTTGAATTTGCGGTAAAAGCGCTCATGGCCGTTGCCTTTCTGGATTTCGAACAACCTATCGCCGAGCTCGAAGCGAAAATCGAGGAGCTCAAGCACGTCACCTCGGAGTCCGAGGTCAACATCCAGGAGGAGATCGGCCGCCTGCAGGCCAAGAGCCGGCAGCTCACCACCAGCATTTTCGCCAGCCTCACGCCCTGGCAGATCACACAGCTCGCGCGCCATCCTCACCGGCCTTACACGCTCGACTACGTTGGCGCGATCTGCAGCGAGTTCCACGAGCTCCACGGCGACCGCATGTATGCCGACGACTTGGCCATTATCGGCGGCATCGCCCGGATCGAAGGGCGTGCCGTGATGATCATCGGTCACCAGAAAGGGCGTGACACGAAGGAACGGGTACGCCGCAACTACGGCATGCCCAAACCCGAAGGCTACCGCAAGGCACTGCGTCTCATGCGGCTCGCCGAGCGCTTCGGCTTGCCACTCATCACACTCATCGACACACAGGGTGCCTATCCCGGCGTTGGCGCTGAGGAGCGTGGCCAGAGCGAAGCAATCGCTCGAAACATATTCGAGATGAGCGTACTGAGCGTCCCGATCATAACAGTGGTTACGGGCGAGGGTGGCTCGGGCGGCGCGTTGGCCATCGGTGTCTGCGACCGCCTTCTCATGCTCCAGTACAGCACGTACTCCGTGATTTCCCCCGAAGGCTGCGCCTCGATCCTGTGGAAGAGCCAGGACAAGAAGGAGGCGGCCGCGGACGCGTTGAACCTCACCGCCGATCGTCTCAACAAACTCGGCCTCGTCGACCAGGTGATCGAGGAGCCGTTGGGCGGCGCTCACCGCGACGCCGTCACGGCCGCCGCGCGTCTGAAGGCTGCCGTGATCCATTATCTCGACGAGCTCGAAGTGATTCCCCGCGACGAGCTGAAGGTCGCTCGCGCAGCGAAAATCGCCGGCTTCGGCGTGTTTTCGGAGAGCGCGCCCTAACGCGCGTCGCACCCGTGACGCGCTACCCCGCGATCATTTCCGTTACATAGTCCCACTATGCGCCGGAAACTATCGCGGAAAGCTACTCACAGCGAGTCGTCG
>DATMQL010000199.1:0-3352 GCA_035566815.1 Steroidobacteraceae bacterium
GAAAATCTACGGACCTTCCTCGGAGTACGAGAACGATGACGGCGATAATCCGACCGGCCTGTTGCAGTACTTCCGGACGCGGATGGGCGTCACGCCGATCACCAATGTCGACCTGTCTTACCAATGGACCCCGCGGCTGAAAGTCACCCTCGGCGCCAACAACCTCTTCAACCGGTTTCCTCCGACTTTGAATGCCACGCTGCTCGCGCACGTGAATAGCTTCGACTATGGCGACAACTTGGGCGTCCAGCACTACCCGTCGTTTTCCCCTTTCGGCATCAACGGCGGCTACTACTTCGCCAAGGCCTCCTTGCAGTTCTGATGCTTGACGGGCCGGGTCGGCCTTAGGTGCCCGGTTTCCACCGCGAACCTGTCTTAGGACAGACGGTGCTCGCGAGGGAGCCAATGGGGCGCGAAGGGGGAGCTATCAGCACTCCGGGCATCGGACAGCCAAGTAAATCAAAATCTAGGGAGACAACGCATGAAAACACTGCTGACACTGGGGGCCGCTCTGGTCCTCGCGGGAGCGATGAATGGCGGCACTGCCAGGGCCGCGGCGGCCGCCGCGGAAAATGCCGCTCCGAGTGAAGCGGCCACCGAGCTCGGCGAAGTCATCGTCACGGGCACACGCCGCACGGACCGCACGGCGGCGGAATCCTCGGCACCCATCGACATATTGAGCGGCTCAGAGCTCGCGGCCCAGCCCACGGGCAATATGCTGGACACCCTGTCCAACCTGGTACCGTCCTTCATCGTCGGACAGAACTCCATCTCCGATGCCTCGAGTCTCGTGCGGTCGCCCTCCTTGCGCGGTCTGCCGGGAGACGAGATGCTGGTGATGCTGAACGGCAAGCGCATGAACCGTTCCGCGCTGGTGCAGGTCTACCAGGGCGGCGAGACCGAACTGGCCTTCGGTTCGCAAGGTCCGGACTTGGCCTCTATCCCGTCGATCGCCGTCAAGTCGCTGGAGATTCTGCGTGACGGCGCCTCGGCGCAGTACGGATCGGATGCCATCGCCGGCGTGCTCAATTACCAGTTCAAAACCGACTCCACAGGCGCTGAAATCACCGGCCGTTATGGCGAATACTTCCCGAAAGGCTACGCGCGCGACGGCGGCGACGGGCAGATCGCGCTCAACGTCGGCCTGCCGCTGGGCTCGCAGGGCTTTGCCGATTTCAGCATGGAATTGGCCAAGAATGAGCAGACGGTGCGCAACCCGACGAGGCCCTCGGCAGTGGCGTTCGCCGCGGCCTACCCGAACCTGGCACCGGATCTGCCGCACTACCCGGGTCCCGTGCAGCAGTGGGGCACACCGCCTTCGAAGAGCGTCAAGACCTTCCTCAACACCGGCGTCAGGCTCGACAACAATGACGAAATCTATTTCTTCATGAACTGGGCCGAGATTTATACCAACGAGAGTTTCAATTACCGCCTGCCCAAGACGGTGACTTATCAGGGGACGACTTACGCCAATCATCCCGCCTTCAACAATATTTACTTGGATCCTTGCACGGCGGCCTACACCGGTTGCCCGGCGGGCGGATGGATTCAGGACGCCAACACGTTCAACTTCGACTCCGTTTATCCGGCCGGCTTCACGCCGCGCTTCTACGGTAAAGTCGACCAGTTCTTCGGCGCCGTCGGCTACAAGGGCGTCAATCGCTGGGGCATGAACTTCGACATCTCGGGCTCGACGGCCACGAACTCCCTCGCTGTGTCCCTGCAGGATTCCATCAATCCCTCGCTTGGGCCTCTATCGCCCACCAGCTTCTACGACGGCAAGTTCCAGCAAGGTGAAAGCAACTTCAACGTGGACGTGAGCTATCCTTGGGCGGTCCCCGGGTTGGCGAAACCGATCTCGCTGGCCGGCGGCCTCGAATATCGGGTCGAGAACTACAAGCAACTTCTGGGTGACGCCGCGTCTTACGCAGCCGGTCCGTACGCCTCCCAGCAGCTCTACTCGTGCGTGGCCACGGTCTGCACGCCGAGCGGTTCGGCGTCGCAGTCGACGGCCTCGAACGGCTATGGCGGCATCAGTGCGCCGGTGGATGCCTCGCAGGCGAGCTACGCCGGCTATGTCGATATCGAGGCGGATGTGACATCGGCTCTCACCTTAGGGGTGGCGGGCCGCGTCGAAAACTACGCCTCCTTCGGCACCACCGAGCTTGGCAAGTTCCAGGTTCGCTTCAAGGCCACCGACTGGCTGGCGCTGCGCGGCACCGCCAGCAATGGCTTCCATGCACCGACTCCCGGCCAGTACAGTGTGGAGACGCTGAGCACGACCTTCATCCCCGGCACCACCACCCAGGTGCAGATTGGCACGTATCCCGTGACCAGCGCGATCGCCAAGTATTATGGCGCGGTAAATCTGAAGCCAGAGAAGTCGACCAATTTCAGCGCCGGCCTGGTGTTCACGCCGATGCAGGATCTGCTGGTGACCCTCGATGGCTACAGCATTGCGGTGAAGGACCGCATCGGCATTTCGCAGACCTTCGCGGTGACCCAGGCGGACATCAACAAGCTCGCGGCCCTGGCCTATGTCGGCGCCGGCGGCACGGTGCAGTACTTCACCAATGGATTCGATACCAAGACCAAGGGCGCCGACCTGGTCGGCACCTACGCGTTCCACATCGGCGATGGGCACCTCGACACGTCGTTGGCGTACAACTACAACAAGACTGACGTCACCAACTACAATCCGAACGTGATCAGCCAGGCGCGGATCATCGACATCCAGCACTATGCGCCCAACACCCGCGTCAACTTCGGGGCCAAGTACACGCTGGGCCCGTTCCACGCGTCATTGCAAGAGAACTACTACGGGACGTATCGCGACCAGAATGACTACCCGGGTCAGTTATTCTCGGCCAAGTTCACCACCGACATCGATTTCACGTACAACATATGGGAGAACGTCACCGCGGGTATCGGCGGGAAGAACATCTTCAACGCCATGCCTGATGTGGTCAATGGAGTGAGCCCGCTCACCGGGGGCCTGGGTGATGGTGAACGATATCCGCGCACCGGCGGCCCCTTCGGATTCAACGGGGCATTCTGGTACGCGCACGTCGGTGCGAAATTCTGACGAGGACGAGGGCCGCTCGAACGCGGGCGGCCCTCACGCCAGCCGCACCTCGACACCGCGGCGTCTGAGTTCGGCAACCACGTCGGGATCGGCGCCCGAGTCCGTGATCAGCATGTGCAGCTGTTCGACGCGGGCGATGAGCGAGATGTTTCGACGCATCAGCTTGGAGGAATCGGCGACCGCGATGACCTGGCGGGAGATCGCGATCATCTTGGCGTTGAGCAGCGCTTCGGGCAGGTGGGGCGTCATCACACCACGTTCAGGATC
>DATMQL010000200.1:0-2761 GCA_035566815.1 Steroidobacteraceae bacterium
CGCTTTCTTTGCTGTCGCCCGCGCAGCCGCGCGGGGCGCCGCGGTTGAAGCGGCCGAACCCTGCGATGCCGGGGTGGAGTGAGTTGGTTTCGCGCCGGCTTTGGCCGCGCCCTTGCCCGAAGCCTTACCGGCCCTCGCGCCAGTGCTTCTTGCAGCCGCGCCGTCGCCACCTTTGGCCGCCGCCTGGCTATCCGCAGCTTGGTTCGCTCCGTTCGCGGCCTTCTTCTTTTTGCCCGCGCCCTTGCCACCCTCAGCGGCCGTCGCGGCACCCGCCGCAGGCGCTGCCGCGGCGCCTTTCTTGCCACGCCCGAAACGCCCGAACCTGCCGCCACCGCGCTCCGGCGCCGCCGCGATCAGGGCCTTGCATTCCTCGAGCGTGAGCGTCTTGGGGTCGCGATCCTTCGGGATCTTGGCGTTCTTTTTCTTGTCGGTAATGTAGGGCCCATAGCGGCCATTCAACACCTGGATGCCGTCGTCCGGAAAATCCAGGATGAGACGATTCGCGTCGGCTTCCTGTTTGAGGCGAATGACTTCGAGCCCGCGCTCGTGGGTGACGGTATACGGGTCGTCCTCTTTCAGCGAGACGTACTTGCTGCCGTATTTGATATACGGCCCGAAGCGCCCGACGTTGGTCACCATCGTCTCGCCGTCGGCGGTTACCCCCAGGGTGCGGGGAAGTTGGAACAGGTCCATCGCGTCCGCGAGGTTGATCGTGTCCATCTTCTGGCCCGGGCGCAATCCGGCGAAGCGGGGCTTTTCCTCGTCGTCCTTCGTTCCAATCTGTACGAAGGGTCCGAAGCGGCCCATGCGCACCGTGACCGGCTTACCCGTCGCGGCGTCTTTGCCCAACTCACGGGCCTGCGCGACCTGCTCGCGCGTCACGTTCTTCTCGATCGACTCGACCTGGTCGATGAAGGGTTTCCAGAACTTGTCGAGCGGCACGGTCCACTCTTCTTCACCGCGCGAGACGGCATCGAGCTCGTCTTCCATCGCCGCCGTGAAACCGTACTCCACGTAACGGTGGAAATGTTCCGTCAGGAAGCGGCCCACGATCTTGCCGATGTCGGTGGGAATGAAGCGGCGGGCA
Organism: Steroidobacteraceae bacterium; assembly: GCA_035566815.1. Classification (GTDB taxonomy): domain Bacteria; phylum Pseudomonadota; class Gammaproteobacteria; order Steroidobacterales; family Steroidobacteraceae; genus 13-2-20CM-66-19. The sequence continues at coordinate 1,088 of DATMQL010000200.1, forward strand.
TCCATCTCGACATACTCGCGATCCTGCAGGGTCGAGATGATCGTGGCGTAGGTGGAGGGCCTGCCGATACCATGCTCTTCGAGGGCTTTGACGAGCGAAGCTTCGGAGTAGCGTGGCGGAGGCTCGGTGAAATGTTGCTCGGCGTGCATCGCCAGCAGATCGACGGTGTCACCCTCGGTCATCGGTGGCAACACGTGATCGCTGTCGTCCGCTTTCGCGTCGTCGATACCTTCCTGGTATACCGAAATATAGCCCGGCTTCACCAGGGTGGAGCCATTCGCGCGAAGCATGTGCCGGTCGGGCCCATCGGGGCCGGCGAGCATGTCGACGGCGACGGTGTCGAAGACCGCGTGATTCATCTGCGAGGCGACAGCGCGCTTCCAGATGAGGGAATAGAGTCGGAAGTGATCGTCCTCGATCTTGCCCTCGATGCTGGCAGGCGTAATCGCGGCGGAGGTCGGGCGGATGGCTTCATGCGCTTCCTGCGCATTCTTCGATTTCGTTTTGTAGATGCGCGGCTCGTCGGCGACTTCAGCCTTGCCATATAACCTGGTCGCGACCTCGCGAATCTCCTGGATCGCTTCGGCCGCGAGCGACACCGAGTCCGTACGCATGTAGGTGATGAGGCCGACGCTACCTTCGTCACCACCTATGTCGAGACCTTCATACAACTGTTGCGCCAGGCGCATGGTTCGCCGCGCGTTGAAGCCGAGCTTGCGCGCGGCTTCCTGTTGCAATGTGGAGGTGGTGAACGGCGGCGCCGGATTGCGGCGACGCTGTTTCCGGTCGATGGCGATGACGCGGAGTTGACCGGGGCCGTCAGCGGGCGCTTCGCCGTGCGCCGCTGCTTGTATGGTCCGCTCGACCTCGCGTGCCTGCGTCTCGTTGGTGAAGCTGAACTGCTCCACTTTCTGGCCGCGGTATTCGACGAGTTTGAGCGGGAAGGTCTGCGCTGTATGCGAGCCCTCGCCGTCGAGACTCCAATATTCCTGCGGAATGAACGCGAGAATCTCGGCTTCGCGCTCGCAGATCATGCGTAGTGCGGGACTCTGCACCCGTCCGGCGGAAAGCCCCTGGCGCACTTTCTTCCACAAGAGCGGCGAGAGGTTGAAACCGACGAGATAATCCAACGCGCGCCGCGCCTGCTGCGCGTTAACGAGATCGAGCGAGAGCCCGCGCGGTTGTGCTACTGCCTCGCGAACGGCGTTGCGTGTGATCTCGTAGAACACGACGCGATGGACGTCTTTGCCCTTCAGGTCACCGCGCGAATCCAATATTTCTCTCAAGTGCCAGGCGATGGCCTCGCCCTCGCGATCGGGGTCGGTTGCCAGGTAGAGCGATTTCGCTTTGCGCAGCGTGCGCGCGATGGCATCGACGTGACGCTCGTTTTTCTCGAGTACCTGGTATTTCATGGCGTAGCCATGCTCGGGATCGACGGCGCCTTCCTTGGGCACGAGGTCGCGGACGTGCCCGTACGAGGCGAGCACTTCGAAATCCTTGCCCAGGTATTTCTTGATGGTCTTCGCCTTGGCCGGCGATTCGACTATGACCAGGTTGTCTGCCATTGCTTACTGAGTATCCCTGACCTAAGGAGCCTGTCTGACAGGCTCCTACGCCAAAAACGAAAAACCGCGGACGGACCGCGGACCTGTGTCGGATGTGCCCGCCGCACAG
>DATMQL010000201.1:0-4678 GCA_035566815.1 Steroidobacteraceae bacterium
AGGATTACGGCGTCGGCTGGTGAAGCGCGGGCCTCAAGGCGCCCGCCCGACCACCGTGAAATGATGCACCTCGGGCTCGAACTCGAGGAGATAACCCGTGTCCTCCGGGTAGTACTTCGCCTTGAGGAGCTCATCCCCGACGAAGGCGCGGATCGCCTCCTCATTGGCCCAGCGGCTCACGGTCAGGAAGTGCGTGACCTCGCCTTCATCGCGCCTGTACACCGCGGCTTCGAGGTTGCCCGGCACCGCGCGGTAATCCGGGATCGCGTGCCGCGCGAGAAACGCAGCGTACTCATCCGCGACGCCCCGCGGCGTGCGGCCATGCCAGATACGGACAATCATGCAAGCTCCCCGTGACCAACACGGTGTGACCAACACCGATTCTCGCATTGAACGGGCGTCCAGGAACATCGACAGCGTTGGTTGCGCGCCGACTGCCGCGCGCCAAGATCCGGGTACATCCCTGTGTGACCGCTTCCACAGTTCCGGCAGACCCAGCCGGTGGTGGTGCGGCCTGCGTCGTTATAGGGATAGGTGGGAAAGTGCTACCATTTGATTACAAGGGAATAAGGACTATGACCGACCCTAACCACGTGAAGCCCGGGATGCGGCCAGGCGGTGGTGGGCCCGAAAAGCCGACGTCAGCGTCGACCGGCACTGCCTCCAGCGACAAGGCTGCTGGCCCAGACTCCAGCGGACGCGTGGTGCACGACTCGCGCGGCAACGCCGTGTGGCAATGGGTCAAGGACACCGGCCGTCATGCGATCGAGAGCACCTCGGCGCTGCTCAAGAAGCTCGAGGTGCCTGAGCTCGAGGTCGAGGACAAGGACGACAGCGAGCTGCGGCTCGAGGACGACGTGGACGCGGGCGGCGGGTATGACCCCTACGGCACCCGGGTCGGATCGAAGAAGCCGCCGCCGCCCAAGACTCCGTTCAAAAAACGCTGATCCGCCGTCGACCGGCCGGCTGCAAGAACCCTCTCGGAGTGTCTCCATCGCCGCGCCTAACGCGCGGTGAGGGTGCGTGGCTGCTCAGTGCTTCACCATGAGCGACAGCGCCCGCAGGCGCTGCGTATCACCCGTCGGCTGCCGGATCCTCACCTCACGCCATTCGCGCGGAGTCTGCGGCATGGCGAGGATCGCCTTGCGGGCCTCGGTCACGCGGTACTTGAGGAGCGGCTTTAAGGATTCCTGCGCGAGGCACGCCTGCTTCTCTTCCTCGCTCTCGGCGAGCTCGAGGTCGCAGAAGGCGCGGAAATATTCCGAATACCACTCCTCGTAAAGCATGAGCGGCTCATCGAGCGCCGGGTCATGCATCAGGTGCTCGGCGATATGCTTGGTGCAGAGATAACTCGAGCTGCAACGCACGTAGTTGCCGTGCTCGGCGAGCACGGCGTTGGTGAAGTCAGCGCAGCCGTAGAAGACCGCGAACAGATTCTTGCGCTTTGCCCCCGTGACCTGTCGCGCGCGCAGGTACTCGAACAGCGCCTTGCGATGCACCAGTGCGAGGGACGTCGCCCGCAGTGCCACCATCTGCTGCGTCAGCCGGTGGCGCTCGGACACCGGGCGCATCAGTTGGTCGTGGTGCAACGCCCAGCGGGTGAATTCGACCGGGCGGTCGAGGATCCGCTGGGCGACGAGGATATCGGCCGGCGACTGGGCATGCGCCGCCATCTCGAGGCGCGACTCGGATTCGGCCATGAGTCGCGCATGTTTGTAGGCTTGAAGAAGCACGTGTCTCCTGCCGGCACGCACCGGCGCAGCTGCAACGGCTGCGTTATTTCCCTGTGGTTTCTTCCCCCGCCCCGGAGTTTCCCCCTTTATATGGCCGTGCGCAATTTCGAAACGGTGACAACGGGGTGACTGGCCACCAGAAAATTGCGGCCGGAGCTGGATTGGGTCCAAAGCGTTGCGCTGGGACGACGATGTCCAGGGCCTTTGGCGAGGTAAAGTAGGGTAACTATGTATCCCTTAGCGTGCCTGATTCGGTCGGTGGCGCTCGGCGCGATTGCTGCCGGCGCTCTGTTCGCCTCTCCCCGCGCAAGCGCCCGGGAGATGTGGACTCCCGCACAGGCCCGCGACTGGTACGCGCGCCAGCCGTGGATGGTGGGCGCCGACTACGTCCCGGCCTCCGCGATCAATCAGCTCGAGATGTGGCAGGCCGAGACTTTTGATCCACACCGGATCGACACCGAGCTCGGATGGGCGGAAAGCATCGGCATGAACGCGATGCGCGTATTCCTCCACGACCTCCTCTGGCAGCAGGATCCGTTGGGCTTCAGGACTCGGATCGATGAGTTCCTGAAGGTGAGCTCCAGGCATCACATCCGCGTGCTCCTCGTTCTCTTCGACAGCTGCTGGGAGCCGGAGCCGAAGCTCGGGCCTCAGCATCCGCCGATCCCTGGGGTTCACAATTCCGGATGGGTTCAGAGTCCGGGCGCCACGGCCCTGAAGGATCGCTCGCAGGAGACGCGGCTCGAAGCTTACGTCGAAGGAGTCATCGGCGCCTTTGCGAAGGATCCGCGCATCATCGGCTGGGATGTCTGGAACGAGCCTTCGAACTCGAAGGACTCCCTCGAGCGCGTGCACGAGCTGCTGCCTAAGGTCTTTGCCTGGGCGCGCAGTGCCAGTCCGACCCAGCCGCTCACGAGCGGTGTATTCCAGGAGGCGACCTGGGACTCAGGCCGGCCGACGCCGGTGGAAGAAGTGCAGCTCGCCGAGTCGGATGTGATTTCCTTCCACGACTATCACTGGCCGGAAGCCTTCGAGCGCCGTGCCACGCGGCTCCTTGCGCTCGGCCGGCCCGTCTGGTGTACGGAATATCTCGCGCGCGGTGCGGGATCGACGTTCGATCAGTCACTTCCGATCGGTAAGCGCCTGAAGATCGCGATGATCAACTGGGGACTCGTGGACGGAAAGACCCAGACGCGCCTCCCCTGGGACAGCTGGACGATTCCCTACGTGAATGGCCGCGAGCCCGTCGTCTGGCACCACGAGGTGTTCCACGCCAATGGCACACCATACCGGCAGGCCGAGGTCGAGCTGATTCGTGCGCTGACACGCGCTCCGTGAATAGAGAAACGCAGCCAGATCCATGAAACCGATTCCGAATGGCGCGCAGGGTCGCTATGTGCATCGCGTCGAGCCGGCACATCTGGCGAACCGCTTCAAGGACAGCATCCTGCCGCCGGTGTTCTCGACGCCTTATCTGATTCTCATCATGGAGAACGCGGCACTGAATGCCATCAAGCAGTACCTCGAGAAGGGCGAGAGCGCAGTCGGCACGCGCGTCGATGTGCGCCATCTCGTGGCGACGCCGGTAGGACGCGAGGTCGTAGGCCATGCGGAGGTCACGGGTAACGACGGGCGCAAGATCTTCTTCCGTGTGTGGGCGACGGACGGCGGGGAGACGATCGGGATCGGGATCCATGAGCGCATGGTCGTCAATGCCTCGCGCATCGTCGAGCAGATGGCGGCGAAGTACGGACCGGCGTCCGGAGCTTGATCGGGTGCTCGCCCCTAACGCGGCTGCACGGGCATGAGATACCACGGCATCGTCTTCGACTTCAACGGCGTGCTGTTCTCAGACTCCGACCTGCAGGAGCAGTCCTGGCAGGTCGTTGCGAGGAAACTGCGCGGTCGTGAGATGACCAGTGAAGAGTTCGCCTTGCATATGCACGGGCGAGCGAATGCCTACGTGCTGAGCTACCTGGCTGGCCGGGACATCACGGGTCGGGAGCTGACCGACTGGATTGAAGTCAAGGAGTCGCTCTTCCGGCGTTTGTGCCTCGAGACTCCGAACCGGCTGGTGCTGTCGGCGGGCGCGCAGGATCTCCTCGAGTCGCTGAGGCTCGCAGGCGTTCCGCGCACCATCGCCACCTCGTCCGGAATCACGAACGTGAATTTCTACATCCAGTACCTGCACATCGATCGCTGGTTCGACGTCGCGAAGCTCGTGTACGACGACGGTGTTCTTTCCGGAAAGCCTGCGCCCGACATGTATCTGGCCGCCGCCCGTAATATCGGACTCGATCCGAGCCGCTGCGTGGTGGTGGAGGATGCGGTCTCGGGTGTGGCGGCGGCGCAGGCCGCAAAAATCGGCTACATCGTCGGAATCGGCGCCTCCGCGAGCCACGCGAGCCTGCTCAAGTCCAAGGGCGCCGCGCTGGTCATCGAAACCCTGCAGGCTTTCCCGCGCGAGCGACTGCTGGATTACACACTTCAGCAATGACCTGCGGAAAGAAAAAGCCCCTGAAGTCTCTCGACCTCAGGGGCTTTTGGTTTGAAGCCTGGCGGTGACCTACTCTGGCATGCCTGAAAGGCACACTACCATCGGCGCAGAGCGTTTTCACTTCCGAGTTCGGAATGGGATCGGGTGGTTCCCACTCGCTATGGCCGCCAGGCAAGCTGTTTGAGGTTTATGAAGCCGGGCCTTGCGGCCCGGCTTCACACGCCTCCAATCCGGTTAGTTTCTGCTTCGACGCTTGTCGCGTTCACGATGGAATTGCTCCATCGGCATCGATCCTCTCGTGGATCAGACCACTTGAGGTTATATGGTCAAGCCTCACGGGCAATTAGTACTGGTTAGCTGAAGCCATTACTGGCCGTACACACCCAGCCTATCAACCACGTAGTCTTCGTGGGCCCTTCAGGGGAGTCGAGCTCCCAGGGAGATCTAA
>DATMQL010000202.1:0-4291 GCA_035566815.1 Steroidobacteraceae bacterium
ACTACACGTCTCGGTGAGGCTCGCAGGCTAGTGCTGCAGTGACCTAGCGTTCCCATCTTGTTCTCACGGGCCGCCGGCGACTACGCTCCGGCAGGCTTTTCGAGCCGCCCCAGGACGAGCTTTCCGACGAGAAGGTTGTGGCCATCCTCCGTCAATCTATAGCAAGCGCAGGACGGTTGCCGCGGCGTGCAGATCTGTTCCTTGCCGAGATCTGCGCCGAGCACCTGGTGGAGGGATTGCGGGCGGCAGGACTGATCGTGGTGCGGCCGGCTCAGCGGCGGCTGCACCGGTGAGAACGCCTCAGATCGTTTTGTGGTTTATTGAAATTTCTTCTGCCAGCCGGGCACCCACCATTCCACCACCTCGGCATCGTCCGGGACTGCGACCTTCGGGGCGCGCACGGGGCGGCGGGGCTGTGAGGCCGCCGCTCTGTGGGTAGGGGGCTTGGAATGTATTGGTGGCTTCGGGCGCGCGTCTGCCTTCACCTGCCTTAGCCGGTCCGTAGCCTTCTCTGCGTCGGCAATGGCCTGGTCGCGGTCCTGTTCCGCCTTCGCGCGAAGGACGCGCTCGTCCTCCAACTCCTGACGAAGCGACACTATGGTTTCGCCAAGCTGCCGCTGCTCGGCACCGGCGCGTTGAGCGCCTCCTCATCCCTGTCGAGACGCTCATGGGCCAGCTTGGTCTGAAGATCGCGGATCGTCGCTTGGGCTTCCCGCAAGAGAGTTTCGGCGTGCTCCCGCGCCTCGATCTGCTCCCGGAGAGCCGCCTGCGCGGCATCAAGCGTATTTGTGCCACCGCCAATTTCATCATGGTCCCGATGAATGACCGTGACAGGAACCTCGCCGTCCCGGGCGAATCGACGCGGAGGGCGACGTCCCGCCATCGGCGGCGGCGATGATGAGCGCCCCGGCGGCTCCGACGCTGGCGGTTTGTGCCCCGGTAATACCGCTCTACACAGGGTTGTCAGATCCCCCGGTCAATGGCTGGCCCGGCGACGCCACGGCAGAATTGACAACCTGGTACAGAAATGTCGGTCAAGATGGCCACTATTGGAAGCTACCGTCGACACCCAGGGACTGACCGGCCCTTATTCCGCAGGGCTATACAATCGGTATCCCTGCATCAACTGTGATGCCGGCAGGTCAGAGCAGAGGCTTCAACCTCCTTTTCAAAACGCTGCAGGTCCACGGCGCACTCTACTACAATGTGTCATACACCGGCGACGCAGCTATCGGCCTACCCGACCAGTGCTGCGACGAAAGAACTCGTTGCCGACATGAGCGCCTCACTGCCATCTGTTATGCGATATGTTTGTATTCTGGCGGCAGACGGCACGCCTGGATCTCAGACCAGTGTGCAGACGGCCAAGGGGATGATCGGCGGCATAAGGAGTGATGCGTTTCCCGCTCCGCCGTCTCTGGACTACTCGACACGATCTGACATCGCGGGCACACCGCCGCGTTATTTATCTGCTCCGCGCTGACCGCCCGCACGTCATCAATCAGGGCCACCGAGGTCAGGCGGACGTTCGGAAAGCGTAGGTTTAGTGACTTCCGCGTCATGCTGCAAAGATGGTGCGCGCCTCGACGCGCGCCTACTCTGCCCGCTCCCATCACCAAGAATGCGCCAGACCCTTCCAAGCGGCAGCACGACAGTAGCCTTGTGCGGTCGGCTCTGGTCGTTCGCGGATCGCGTAGATCTACATTCCGGGCAGCGCATCTCGCTTCACTCCCGCTAGATCGGGGAGAGTTTGCTACAGCTACCGATTGGCGTAACGACTGACAGAACCCCGCTCGACTATTACGCGCCGCCCGTCAGCCCCAAACACTAGGCACTGCGCCGAATCAGGCAGTAGACCTAAATGGTCGCCCATCCGTGCTCGAAAATTCGCCGGCACGAGTACGCGCATCTTTGACCCATCTCCGGATTCAGCAATGAGGACCGACTCGCGCCCGAGATGCTCCATCGCGAAAACCTCGACCTGTAGTGCGCCCTCCCCGCCTGGCGCCACGACACGCACGTCCTGCGGACGCACGCCCAGTGTCGCCGGACCCGGTGGCGCAGTCACGGGGATCGAGAACCGGCCCTGGCGGAACTGTCCAGCAACGATCTCGCCCGCAATCAGGTTCATTGGGGGAGTTCCGATGAATCCCGCCACAAACAGGGTTACCGGGGCATTGTAGATTTCGTCAGGAGTACCAACTTGCTCCAGTCGTCCATTGGACATCACGGCGATGCGATCGCCCATCGTCATCGCCTCGACCTGGTCATGTGTCACGAATACTGTAGTGACGCCCAGCCTCTTCTGCAGCTTGACGAGCTCCGCACGAAGCGAGAGCCGCAGTGCCGCATCAAGTGCAGACAACGGCTCATCGAGCAGGAACGCCTCCGGCTCGCGTACGATCGCCTTTGCAGTGGCGACCAATTGGCGCTCTCCGCCGGACAGTTCGCTAGGAAGTTTGTTGAGCAATATTTCAATCCCCAGCATGCGCGCAACTTCGGCAATACGATGCCGTCTTGCCGCACGGTCAAGCCCCCTGTGGCGCAGACTCGTCTCGATGTTCCGTAGCGCCGTAAGATGCGGGTAGAGAAGCGCGGACTGGAACACCATGGCGACATTGCGCCGATACGCGGAGATGCCAGTGACATCCTGACCATCGAACATGATGGCACCAGAAGAAGGCGCGTCCAGACCCGCGATCAGATTGAGCGTCGTTGTCTTACCGCATCCGGACGGACCGAGCAGTACGAGCAGCTCTCCGGCGGCGATTTCCAGGTCGAGTCCCTGCACTGCGACATGCTTGCCGTAGATCTTGTGCAGTCCCTGGACCTCGATCCTCGCCATCCCACGACCTCTTACCGGACCGCATCCACAAGGTTCATGTCACCTACATGACGTTGCAGGAAATAGGCTACCAGTGCTGGCGGTACGATCGTGATTATCACTGACGCTGCAAGATTGCTCGGTTCCGGGTACATGAACAGAAAGCCAGAGATAGCGGTTGGCAGCGTGTTTGCTGTGCTTCCATTCACCAGCATCAGGGCGTACGTGTACTCATTCCAGGCGAACAGGAACGTGATTACGGCCGCCACCGCGACACCACTCCGCGCTTGCGGCAGCACGAGCCCGACGAACGCCGCCAGATGGCCGTACCCATCGATGCGCGCCAGACGCTCGATCGGCGGAAGGTTACGAAAGTATCCGATCAGCATCCACGTCACCAAAGGCACGGTGACGGTGAGATTCACGATCACCAGCCCGGTGAGTGTCCCCACGAGACCGAGCCGGAGATACATGGCGTAGAATGGTATCAAGGTCGATATCGGGGGCAGCGCAGTACCGAGCAGGATCGCGAACAGCAACGAATTCTTGAGGCGGAAGCTCGTACGGGCGAACATATACGCAAGAGGCAAGACAATGACCAACGTTATCATGGTCACCACGATACTGACCGCAACACTGTTGATGAGCCCGCGGATAATCTGTTCGGCCTGGCCCGATGCGGGGCTCGTGCCATTGGGCAGGGCATAATCGAACCCGAAGATATTATAGAATGCCGCCAGGTTTGCCTCATGCGGGATGAGCGGCCATGGGAAGCGCCGGATCTCGAGCGGGGTGAGGAACGCCATACGACAGAACCAGTAAATCGGCGTCAACGACCAAAGTAATGCCGGCACCACAAGGAGGACAAGAAAACGATTGCGTCTCACCTCCGTGACTCTCTCCGGCCCCACGCAAGATAGAGAAGGAGTGTTGCGCCGATGATCAGGAACAGCAGATAGAGAGATAGTGCGGCACCGTAGCCTAGATTGAGATTCCTGAAGCTCACCTTGTAGAGCAGGTATGTGAGCGTTGCCGTGGATTGCCCTGGGCCGCCACCCGTCATCACGAAAATGAAGTCAAACAGCTTCATCGTCAATACAGTGACAATCGACGTGAAGACGAATAGCGTATAACGCAACGGTGGAAGGGTGACGAACTTGAACGTCTCAAGCCCGGAGAGCTGATCCAGTGCAGCCAAATCGTAGAGCCGCTTGGGAATGGTCTCGAGATTCGCCAGCAGGAAGAAGGCCACCAATGGCGCCATCGTCCAGGCGGCACCGACTGCGAGGACCTCGATCACCAGGGCACTGGTCATCAGGTCAACGGATACAGGAATGCCCAGTGCGTACGCTATAGACGTGCCTAGCCCAGTCTGGCCCCGGGCCACATGTGCGAACATGAGGCCGGCAGCAAACAGCGGGAGACACCACGGCAGGAAGACAAGAGTCCGCACCAGACCGCCCCCCC
>DATMQL010000203.1:0-15357 GCA_035566815.1 Steroidobacteraceae bacterium
CAACGCCAACACACGCTCCAGCGCACGCACTTGCCTCGGATCCAACGCCTGCACGCGCCCCAGCGCATCAGCCCTTCGCCTCCGCCCCCGCCGGCCTTGCTGCACCGCACTACGCACGCGCCGCACCGGCTCCGGTGGCAACCCCCGCTGGGGATTCCCTCGCCCCCGCTGGGGGTTCCTTCGCTGACCGCTCAGTCGCTGACCGCTCGGTCGCCCCCGCTGGGGATTCCCTCGCTGACCGCTCGGTCGCGCAAGCGCTGGCAGAGTTGCCCGCGATGCCGGCCGCCGCCCATGCAAACGACGCCATGGGCACCGAGCTGAAAATGATGCGCCGGATGCTGGAAACCCAGCTCGCGCAACTCGCCTGGAATGACATGACACGCCGCGCGCCGGTCCACGTGGAGATCCTTCGGGAGCTCACCGAAATCGGCATCTCGCAGGAGCTCTCGGAATACATCCTCAAGCAACTCCCGGAGAAGGTGGAATTAGGCTTTGCACGACGCTTCGCAATCGCCGGTCTGTCGCAATACCTCCTCGTCACCGGTGACCGCTGGCTCGAAAACGGCGGTCGTGTGGCTTTTGTCGGTGCCACCGGCGTCGGAAAGACCACAACTCTCGCAAAGCTCGCCGTACGCTGGGTCTTGCGTCACGGACCCCGGGACATCGCGCTAGTAGGCTCGGACACTGTGCGCATCGGGGCTCAAGACCAAATCCAATCGCTCGGGCAGCTGCTGGGTGTCCCCGTCTATACGCCGGAGAACTTCGAAAGTCTGCCCACCCTGCTGGGGCGTCTCGGCGACCGGCATCGGATGATTCTCATTGACACCCCGGGCTCGAGCCTGCGCGACGGCCAGCTCGCGCACCGCCTGGGTGTGTTGTCCAACTGCGCTTCGCAGATGGAGACCGCATTGGTGCTCGCGGCCAGCACGCAGGCCGGCGCCGTGGAGGAAACCGTGAAGCGCTACGCGCCGGCCAATCCCGCCTGCTGTGTGCTCACCAAGGTCGACGAGGCCGCCAGCCTCGGGGGTGCCTTGTCGGTGCTGATCAAAGCACGGCTGCCGGTTTCATACGTGAGCGAAGGACAACGCGTGCCGGAGGACCTGCGTCCCGCACGCGCCCTGGAATTGGTGTCGACGGCCGTGCGGCTCGCGAAGGCGAGCGGCGCGGTGGCCGACGAAGATCTTCTGCGCCGACGATTTGGAAAAGCCGCAAATGCCATCATCTGAACTCAACCTCATCAGCAGCACTGACCTGAGCGGACTGGCGCAGCCGGTACAGGTCATCGCCGTCACCGGCGGAAAAGGCGGTGTCGGCAAAACCAGCGTTTCCGTCAACCTCGCCACGGCCCTCGCGGCAAGCGGCAAGCGTGTAGTACTGCTCGACGGTGACCTGGGACTCGCCAACGCCGATGTGTTTCTCGGCCTTTCGCCACGCTACACCCTGGCGCACGTCATATCCGGCGAGCGGACGTTAGACGAAATTCTCGTAACCGCCTCCCAGGGCTTCCTGGTCGTGCCTGCCGCTTCAGGAGCGGCCGACATGGTGAATATGAGCGCCTCCGAGCACCTGGGCCTGGTGCAGGCGTTCAGTACCCTCGCCGCGCGAGTTGATGTCCTGATCGTCGATACGGCCGCCGGCATCGCCCACAGTGTGCTGCAGTTCTCACAAGCGTGCCAACACGTTGTAGTCGTGATCTGCGATGAGCCCGCCTCGCTAACTGACGCGTATGCGCTCGTCAAGGTGCTGAGTCGCAATCACGGCGTGAATCGATTCCGCGTGCTGGCCAACCAGATGCGTATTCCAGGCTCCGGCGCCGAGCTTTTCCACCGTTTCGAGCGCGTCACAGCACGGTTCCTCGATGTAGTGCTTGAATTCGCAGGCGAGATTCCTGAAGACGAGTACCTGCGGCGCTCCGTTAGGGAGCAACGCCCGGTTTGTGAAGCGTATCCGTCTAGTCCGGCGTCGCGCGCGTTCAAGAAACTGGCAGCGCGGGCCGATACATGGCCAGTACCAGCGGGCCCACGGGGAAATATCGAGTTCTTCGTGGAACGGTTGGTACGAAGGAGCGCGCCCCGGCTGGAAACCGTGACATGAATGCAGCGAGCGCATACGGGGCGCATCGGGGAGCGAGCCAGGCGGACGAGCTGATCATGCAGCACGCCGAGCTGGTGAAGCGGATCGCCTACCACCTCGCGGGAAGGTTGCCGCCGTCGGTGGAGGTCGATGACCTGATCCAGGCGGGAATGCTGGGGTTGCTCGAGGCGGCCTCGAACTATGCGGCGAACCGCGGGGCGAGCTTCGAGACGTACGCGGGGATCCGGATCCGCGGGGCGATGATCGATGCCCTGCGGAAGTTGGATTGGGCGCCACGGTCGGTGCATCGCAAGGCACGTGCGGTAGCGGCGGTGGTGCAGGAGATAGAGCGCCAGACGGGACGCGATGCGCGGGACGCCGAGATCGCGGAACGAATGGGTGTGCCGTTGAGTGAGTATCACTCGATCGTCCAGGACGCGGCGAGCTGCAGGCTCGCGACGCTCGACGATATGACGGCGGCCACGGCGGCGGGGTCCGCGGATCCATTCCGCGAGACGTCGGACGACCGGTTCAGATTGGCGCTCGCGCAGGCGATCGAGAGCCTGCCGGAGCGGGAGAGGTTGGTCATGTCGCTGTATTACACCGACGGGCTGAACCTGAAAGAGATCGGAGCGGTGTTGAAAGTTACGGAGTCGCGCGCTTGCCAGTTGCATGGACAGGCGCTCGTGAGGCTGAAAGCGCGGTTGGCGGATTGGCGCGATGGACGCGTAGAAGCGCAGGCGTAATTGGGGTGCGAGGCGTGCCTCGCACGGGTATCTCGCGAGAGATGCCCAGGATCGACGGTGAGCGGGCGAACGCCCGCGTAGCAGGGTGCGAGGCGTGCCTCGCACGGGTATCTCGCGAGAGATACCCGGGATCGACGGTGAGCGGGCGAACGCCCGCGTAGCAGGAGAGTGGCTGTGAGCAAAGATTTAAAATTCCTGGTGGTCGATGACTTCTCGACCATGCGCCGCATTATCAAAAATCTGCTGCACGACCTCGGCTATCCCAACGTCGATGAGGCGGACGACGGCAAGACCGCGCTGCCCATGCTCCAGGCGGGCAGCTTCGACTTCCTGATCACGGATTGGAACATGCCGGGCATGCCCGGCCTCGACCTGATCAAGGCGGTGCGCGCCGACGCCAAGCTCGCGAAGATGCCGGTCCTGATGCTGACGGCGGAAGCCAAGCGTGAGCAGATCATCGAAGCCGCCCAAGCCGGAGTCAACGGCTATGTCATCAAGCCCTTCACGGCGGAAACGCTGAAAGAAAAGCTCGACAAAATCCTGGGCCCGGGCAAGTGAGGTCAACATGTCGAGTTTTGCCGTACTGAAACTGGAATACAGCACCTGCGTGGAGGCTCTCGCCGATGCGCTGCGAAATGAGGACGAGAAGGCCTTCTTCGCGGCCGTCGACCACATCGTGCACATGCGCGAACCCGGCATGTTCCATGAGCTTCGCAAGCTGACCGGCGACCTGCAGAAAGCGCTCGAGCGCTTCAGCGTCGAATCGAAGCTGGCCGATTTCGCGGAGAACGAAATTCCGGATGCGCGGGCGCGCCTCAACCACGTCATCAGCATGACGGACGAAGCCGCGCATCGCACCCTCGACCTCGTCGAGCAATCGGGTCCGCTCGCGGAGCGCACCGCCCGTGCCGCGGGGACCCTTGTCGACATGATCAATGCATACCGCGCGCAATCGACGGGCGTGCAAGGATTCGAGGGCGTCGCACGCTCGATAGACGCTTACGTGCCCGTAGCACGCGCCGTCGAGACATTTCTCCCCGCCGCCCGTGCCGACTCCGAGCTCATCCGCCGGAATCTCGCCGACGTGCTCATCGCTCAAGGCTACCAGGACCTCACCGGCCAGATCATCCGCAGCGTGATGAAGCTCGTCGAGGAACTCGAAAGCGCTCTCACCGATCTCTCCCGACTCTCCGGCGACGTGGTCGAGCACGCCTCCATGGGTGAGAGCTCCGGCCACGGCCCGGCCGTGCCTGGTGTCACCAAGGGCGAAATCGCCTCGGGCCAGACAGATGTGGACGCACTGCTGTCGGGTCTCGGAATGTAAGGGGCCCTCGTGGACATTCTGAGCATCGTCGGCCTGGTGCTCGCCCTGAACGCCATCCTGGTGGGCGCCGTGTTGAAAGGCGCCGGCCTCATGGCGCTCGTCTCGGCGGCCGCTTTCATGATCGTGGTCGTGGGGACCATCGCCGCCATCTGCATTCAAACGCCGCTGCCGGTCATGCGGCGCGCGCTCAAGATTTTCCCCTGGATCATGCGTCCCCCGGCCAGCAACGGCGGCCTGCTCATCACCAAGATCGTCGATTGGAGTAACACGGCGCGCAAACAGGGGCTGCTCGGGCTCGAGCCCACGATCGCCAAAGAGCGGGACGATTTCGTGAAAAAGGCGCTGCAGCTGGTCGTCGACGGCAGCGAGCCGGAAAGCATCAGCGCCGTGATGTACGTTGAGCTCAACATGCGGGAGCACGCCGACACGAGTGCGGCGAAGGTGTTCGAAGGAATGGGCATATATTCACCGACCCTGGGCATCATCGGAGCGGTGCTGGGTCTCATGGCAGTCCTGCAGAACCTGGCTGATCCGAGCAAGCTCGGGCATGGCATCGCCGCGGCGTTCACCGCTACGGTCTATGGCATTGGCTTCGCGAACCTGTTCTTTCTGCCCGTCGCCTCCAAACTCAAAGCCATCATTCACCGGCAGACACAATTCCGGGAGATGGTGATCGACGGTATGTTATGTATAGCGCAGGGCGAGAACCCGCGCGCTATCGAAGCGAAGCTGCAGGGATACCTGCACTAGCGGCGCCTGTCATGAGAGGTAAGAAACCAGTCATGACGCGGCGTATCCGGCGCCACGACGAACATACCAACCACGAAGCATGGGCCATCCCCTATGGGGATCTCGTTACGTTGCTACTCGCGTTTTTCGTGGTGATGTACGCGATCTCCTCCGTCAACGCGGGCAAGTATCGCGTGCTGTCGGATTCACTGTTTGCCGCCTTCAGGGGCGCGCCGCGCACCATGGATCCGATCCAGGTGGGCGAGAAGCCCAATGGCTCGGGCGCGGAGCTCGACCCCTCCATCGTGCAGTCCACACTGCAGGGACAGCAACGCTCCTCACTCGCGCCGGTCCCAGTGCAGGGCGGCAACCCACAGCCTGGTACGACGCCGATGGCAAACCATCTGTCCGGGGCGGGCGCCGCCGCGGCGGCCGCACTCCAGCGCCTGGCCGCCGAAGTCACTCGCGCCATGGATGACCTCGTCAAGCAGAACCTCGTCGTCGTACGGCGTAGTGAGTTCTGGATCGAGGTCGAGATCAAGACGGACATCCTCTACCCCAGCGGTAGCGCGCACCTCGCTCCCTATGCGGTGGACGTAATCCAACGCCTGGGCGGCGCGCTGGCGCCATTCCCGAACCCGATCCGGGTGGAGGGCCACACGGACAACAAGCCGATCAGTACGGTCGCGTTTTATTCGAACTGGGAGCTTTCAGCCGCCCGCGCCGGCAGCGTAGTACGGGTGCTTCAGGCACAGGGCGTCGGCCCCGAGCGGCTCGCCGTAATCGGCTACGGGGACACGCGTCCCGCGCAGCCCAATGACACCGAGCAGGGACGTAACGCCAATCGGCGCGTCGTAGTAGTGATCCTGTCAACCGAGTTGCAACGGCAGAAAGCGCCGGACGACCAACCGGATGGCCTGAGCGCGGTCCCGACTTCGACGGGCGCCCCGGCACCGGAACCCACAAACAACGCAACAGCACTGCAACCCGGCGCGGCGGGTAACGCCATGCCGTTCCTGCCGGACCCCGCGCCGCCTGCCGGCGCCGCGACGGCTCCGCAGCCGGCGTCCGACGGCAGCACCCCGGCCACGGCCTTCCCAGCACCCGCCACCCAAGCAACAATGGCCACCCCCGGCGAGCCTGCCCAACTCCCCGGCCGCCCGGCACTCTCGCCGGCCGCGCCTGCGCCCGCTTCGGCCGCGGCTACCTCAAATGTGACGCTGTCGACATCCGGCGCGCACGTCGCCGGCAATGGCATGGTTCCTGCACCCTGAATAACACAACTGCCTGACCGCGCCGGTTTTCCGACATCTTCGCTGGAGCGTGCGCGGCAAGTGTGAACGTGTTCACAGGAGCCAAGCGTCATGAGTCTGCCAGCCGCCGAATTGACCTCCGTTGAATTCCTGCTCGTCGCCGGGCGCGCCGTTTTTCTGTTGTTTTCCTTCGTCGTCGCCGCCTTCGCCTTCACCTCCTGGCGGCGCGCCATACAGGTGCAAACGGCCCAGGTGCTGTCTCAAACAAACACCGTGCTACAACGGCTGGCGTCCCTGGAAGCCCGGGTCGACGCGACCAAGACCACGATTTCCCAGCTGGGCGACCGGCTCGAGCGCCCCGCGCTGCCCCCCACGGGCAACGGTCCCTCGGCCAGCTACCAGATGGCCATCCGCCTCGCCAAGGGCGGCGCGTCGCGCGAAGAGCTCATGGCCGGGTGCGGTTTGTCGCTGGCCGAGGCCGAGTTGGTGCGGCGCCTGCACGGATCTTCCGGCCCGGTGCGTAGTTGAGCGAGCCGTAACGGCGAGCGGAACTACGTCTACTTTCCGCAACGCACTCTCAAGGGGCAGGCCATGAGAGCCGATACTGAGTGTGCAGCCGTAGCAGCGACCTTTTTCATAATCCACTGCCATGAACAAACGCAAGCAAGGGGCCGCGACTCGCACCACCCGCCGTGGGCGCGCCGCAAAAACGCCTGGCGCGGAAACCGAACATAAATCGGCAAGCGGTACGTTTGCCGTTGCCGCCGAATGCACGGTCGCGGATGCCGGCACGCTGAAGTCCGGACTGGCGAAGCTGCTCGACGACACCGGCGTCGTCACTCTCGACATCGGCTCCGTACAACGCATCGATACGGCCGGCCTGCAGGTGATCGCAACATTCGTTCGTGAGCGTGAGTCTCTCGGCCGGCAGGTTGAGTGGCGCGGCGCCGCACCCTCACTGGCAGCGGCGGCGAAGCTCCTCGGTCTGAGCTCCCTCCTCAAACTTCCGACACCTGCCGCCCGGGCTGTCGAGACCGCCTCATGACGATAGACCTGACACAGTTTCACGATGCATTCTTCGAAGAGAGTTTCGAGGCGCTCGACTCGATGGAGGCCGCCCTCCTCAAACTCGACATCGGCGCGCCCGAGCCCGAGCTGATCAACACCATCTTCCGCGTCGCGCACTCCATCAAGGGTGGCAGCGCGACCTTCGGTTTCTCCGACATCGCCTCCTTCACGCACAGCTGCGAGACGCTGCTCGATGAGCTGCGCAGCGGCGGCATGCAGGTCTCACTCGATATCTCGGACCTGCTGCTGAAGACCGTGGACGTCATGCGCGCGATGCTGCGCTCGACGCAATCCAAACAGCCGCTCGACATGCAGCGGGTCTCCGACATCCAATTCGATGTCGAGCTCATGATCGCGCAGAAGAATGCCGCCGGCCCAGGCAATGCGCCGGCGAAGCCTGCTGCGGTAGCGCCGGTGGCGGTTGCTCCTCCGCCGGCCCCGGCACGCGCGCCCGAACCGGTATCGGTCGCTGCGACGCCCATGGTTGCGGCCGTAGCCAAACACTGGGAAATCTCCTTCCGCCCGTACCGCGAGCTCTTCGCCCGCGGCAACGACCCGTTGCGCATGATGCGCGAGCTCGCCGAGTTGGGTGAGCTGAAGGTAGAAGTCGACACGAGCGCCCTACCCGCCTTCGCCGCTCTCGACGCCCAGAGCTGCTATCTCGCCTGGAAGCTCGAGCTTGCCGGCGACGTCACCGAAGACGCCATCAAACAGGTTTTTGAGTGGGCCGAAGGCGACTGCGATCTCGACTTGCGTCTCGTCGGTGCCGAAACGACCGCAGCGCCTGTCGTCGCTGCCGCGACCGCCAGTGCGCCAGCCGAGGTGGCCGCCAGCAACATCGTCGCGGATGCCATCCTGTCCGGCAACACATCCCCGCTGGGGATTCCCTCGCCCCCGCTGGGGGTTCCTTCGCTGACCGCTCAGTCGCTAGCCGCTCGGTCGCCGGCCGCCGAAGTACCCAAACACGAACCCTCTGCGCCCGCCGCCGCAGCGGCTGCCCCCACCGCCGCCGCGCCCACCCTGACAGCCGTCCCGTCGGCAAAGCAGGACGCTTCCATTGGCGCAGTCGGCGACTCCGGCTCGATCCGCGTCAGCGTCGAGAAAATCGACGAGCTGATGAACACCGTCGGCGAGCTCGTGATCACCCAGGCGATGCTCAGTCAGCTCGGTGCCGTGCTCGAAGGCACTAACGCCGAGAAGCTGCGCGCCGGCCTCGCCCAGCTCGAACGCAACACCCGCGAGCTGCAGGAAAGCGTCATGCGCGTGCGCATGTTGCCCATCAGCTTCGTATTCAGCCGCTTCCCCCGCATGGTGCGCGACATCGCGCAGCGCCTCGGGAAGCAGATCGACCTCAAACTCACCGGGGAACAGACGGAGCTCGATAAAACCGTCCTGGAAAAAATCGGCGACCCGCTGGTGCATCTCGTCAGAAACAGCATCGACCACGGCATTGAAATGCCTGACGTGCGGATCGCCGCGGGCAAGGGCGCGGCCGGCACGGTGCACCTTGATGCCTGCCATCGCGGCGGCAATATCGCCGTCGAGGTCAGTGACGACGGTGGCGGACTCGACAAAGACCGCATTCTCGCGAAAGCGAAGCAGCGCGGCCTCGTCGGTCAGAACGACGTGCTCACCGACGAGCAGATCCACGACCTCATCTTCCTCCCGGGCTTCTCCACCGCCGAGAAGACCACCGATCTCTCGGGGCGCGGCGTCGGTATGGACGTCGTGCGCCGGAACGTGAAGGAGCTCGGCGGCAAGATCGAGCTTCGCAGCGAGCGTGGCAAAGGCTCGCGCTTCATCATCACCCTGCCCCTCACACTCGCCATCGTCGATGGCCAGTCAGTGGCGGTCGGCAGCGAGACCTACATCATTCCGCTCATCTCCATCGTCGAGTCGATGCGACTCAAGGAGACGAGCATCAGCCGCCTGTCCGGACACAATGAAGTCTTCTCGTTCCGCGGCGACTACCTCCCCATCATCCGCCTCCATGAGCTGTTCGGTGTGGAGCCGCGCGCCCGTGCCCTGCACGAGGGCCTGGTCGTGATCGCCGAGGGCGACGGCCGCCGCGTCGGACTGTTCGTGGATGACCTGCTCGGCCAGCAGCAGGTCGTGATCAAGTCTCTGGAAGCCAACTACGGACATGTCGAGGGTGTTTCAGGAGCCACCATCCTCGGCGACGGCTCCGTCGCCCTGATTCTCGACGTGGCGGGAATCATCCACGCGGCGTCCATGCGTGCGACCGAGCGGCCAGCGACTGAGCGGTCAGCGAAGGAACCCCCAGCGGGGGCGAGGGAAGCCCCAGTGGGGGCTGCCGCATGAACCATCAAGAGTCACACGTCCCCATGGGCCAGTCCAAATGACAACCTTCGAGGCACTCCTTCAATGTCTACCAACGCGGTGAAACCGGAGCAGGCCGGCGCCGGCTCGCACCAGGTCCTGACTTTTGTACTCGGCAACGAGACGTACGGCGTCGATATTCTGCGCGTCCAGGAAATCCGTGGATGGTCTGCAGTGACCAAGATCCCGCACGCCCCGTCGCATGTTCTCGGCGTGCTGAATCTGCGTGGCTCCATCGTTCCGATCGTCGACCTGCGGATGCGGTTCGCTCTCGATCGCGCGGAATACACCGCGATCACGGTGATCATTGTCGTGTCGGTGCTCTCGGCCGCCGGACGGCGTGATTTCGGTGTGGTCGTCGATGGCGTCTCGGACGTGGTCGATGTCAACACCGCCGAAGTGAAGCCCGCTCCGGAGCTCGGCTCGCGCGCCGCGACCGACTACATCCGTGGCCTCGTCTCGGTCTCCGACCGCATGGTCGTGCTGCTGGACATCGATCGCCTGATCGCGACCGATATGGCTTCGTTCTCAGGAAACCTCAATCAAGGAGAGACTTCACTAGCAGGCGCCGCCGCCTGACCACAGGTCGAGCACTGATGATCACTCAAGTCCTCAATCGCCTGAAGCTCTGGCAGAAACTCGGATGGCTCGTCCTCGCGATGGCCATTCCTGCCGCGCTGGTTGGCTTCTTCTACTTGCGTCTCGCCGATACGCAAGTGAGCCAAACCCGTGATGAGCTCGAAGGCGCGCGCTATCTGCAGGGTTTGAGTGCCGTGGAAGGAGAGATTCTCACTCACCGCAGCCGCGCGTTCGTCTTTCTGAGCGGTGACGCCGCGCGCCGCGGCGACGTAGTCGCGCAGCAGGAGGAGGTTGAGAAGCAGATTTCCGCCATGGACACGCTGAATGCCGACGTCGGTAAACAGTTTGGCGTGTCGGATACCTGGCAGAGCGTCAAGGCCGAATGGGCGGCACTGAAGTCCAAGGCCCTCACGCAGTCCGTAGCGGAGAGCGACGCCGCGAACGTGGCTCTTACCGATCACCTCCAGCAGTTGATGCAGCTCGTGGGTGGGCGCTCGAAGACTTTGCTCGATCCGGAAGTGAAAACGCACGCGCTCATTCACCTGGCGTCCGACTACACACCGAAGGCGTTGATTTACGCGGGCAACATGCGCCGCTTTGCCGTGAAGGCGGCCTCCAAGGGCTACCTGGGCGGCGACGACCGCATGGGGATCCAGATCTATCGCGACCGCTTCCACGCCGAGATCGACCAAGCCCGGGCCGCCCTGGAGCAGTTGCCGGCGGACACGCAGGCCGAGCTGCGCGCTGCCTTCGATGCCGCGGTGTCAACCTCCGCTGAATACGACTCGGTCATACAAGCGAAACTCATCGCGGCGGCCAACATGTCAGTGACCGGCGCAGAGTTATACGACGCCGGGGTCGCCACGAATCGTGCTGTCAAGAAACTCTCCGCCGCGAGCTTCGAGGCGACCGTCAAGTCGCTGCAGCAACGCGCGACTGACCTGACCTTACATCGGAATATCTCCACCGGGATCAGCTTCCTCCTGCTGGCGCTCGCACTGGCCCTCGCGTGGCTGGTCACCCGCTCCCTGACGCAGCCGCTCACACAGGCCATAGAGGTATTCGGCAGCATCTCCTCGGGCCACTACGACAGCAAGATCGACACCAGCTCCAACGACGAGGCCGGCCAGGTGTTGCGAGCCCTCGATGAGATGCAGGGCAAGCTGCGTACCCAGATCGAGACCGAGCGCTCGGTTGCCGCGGAAAATACCCGCATCCGGCAGGCGCTCGACAAGGCTTCGACGAGTGTGGTGCTCGCGGACGAGAAGCACCAGATCATTTACTTAAACGAGATTGCGCAGGCGAGCTTCACACGCAACGCGCAGGAAATCCGCACCACGCTACCCAACTTCGACGCGACCCGCCTGCGCGGCTCCGGCCTCGAGTCCCTGTCACCCGACCCGACCAGCCAGCGCCGTCTGCTCGACAGCCTGTCGAGTGCCGACGTACAGGAGCGGGTGCTGGGTGAATTCACTTTCCGCACCGTGACGAATCCCGTCATCGGCGAACGGGGCGAGCGGCTCGGCACCGTGATGGAATGGTCACAACGCACGCAGGAAGTACGTGTCGAGAAGGAGCTGCAGACCATGCTCGCCGCTGTCAACGGCGGCAACCTCGGCAAGCGCATCGACCTGGCCGGCAAGAACGGCTTCTTCGAGGCCATGAGCCGCGGCATCAACCAGCTCGCCGACAACATCACCGCGACCGTGTCGATGGTGAAGAGCGCGGCGGCCGAAATTCATCGCGGCGCGCAGGAAATTTCCGCGGGTAACTCCAACCTGTCGCTGCGTACGGAAGAGCAGGCGGCCTCGCTCGAAGAGACCGCATCGTCGATGGAA
The DNA here is from genome assembly GCA_035566815.1 of Steroidobacteraceae bacterium. Taxonomy (GTDB): domain Bacteria; phylum Pseudomonadota; class Gammaproteobacteria; order Steroidobacterales; family Steroidobacteraceae; genus 13-2-20CM-66-19. Next base: position 11,951 of record DATMQL010000203.1, read on the forward strand.
GAGATGACCACGACGGTCAAACAAAACGCCGATAACGCCGGCCAGGCGAATCAACTCGCCCTCGCCGCGCGCGACCAGGCCGAGCAGGGTGGCATGGTGGTCGGCAAAGCCGTGCAGGCGATGTCGGGTATCAATGACTCGGCCCGCAAGATCGCGGACATCATCGGCGTGATCGACGAGATCGCCTTCCAGACGAACCTCCTCGCGCTCAACGCAGCGGTCGAAGCGGCGCGCGCCGGAGAACAAGGCCGCGGCTTCGCGGTCGTGGCCTCGGAAGTCAGGAATCTGGCCGGCCGCTCGGCGACCGCCGCGAAAGAGATCAAAGACCTCATCCAGGACAGCGTCAAGAAGGTGTCCGACGGCTCGCTGCTCGTGACCCACTCCGGACAGACGCTGGAGCAGATCGTCGTCTCCGTGAAGAAGGTGTCCGACATCGTGGCCGAGATCGCTGCCGCCTCGCGCGAGCAATCTCTCGGCATCGAGCAGGTCGGCCGCGCTGTCATGCAGATGGACGAGCTGACACAACAGAACGCCGCGCTCGTCGAGCAGGCGACTGCCGCTTCCCAGGCAATGACCACGGAAGCCGGCGGCCTCAACGAGATGATGGCTCGTTACGATTTCACAGGTGTCCCGACGGGAAGTAATGGTACGGCCTACGCTACGGTGCACAGCCCTGCCGTCACGAGCGATGCCGCCCAACGTACGGACGCCCCAACCGACAAGAAGCTGGCGACGTCCGGCGCAACTCCGCGCGTCGAGCGCCGCAAAGCCACTCGCCCCTGGGTCAACCAGGCCAATCGCAAATCCGCCGCAGCCGCGCCCCGACCTGAAGCGGCTGTTGCCTCCGCCACCCGCCCGCCCGTCCGTGCCGAAGCCGGCAAGGACAGCAGCGAGTGGCAGGAATTCTGATCAGGTCGGTACAACAAGGATTGAAGGTCATGCAGTTCCTGAATCGCTTGAAGCTCTGGCAGAAGCTGGCATTGCTCGTCGTGGCGATGGCCGTGCCGACTGCGCTGCTGGGAGTCTTCTATCTGGGTGGTGCCAACGCACAGGTGGCGCTGGCGTCGGATGAGATTGAGGGTGCCCGCTACGTGCAATCCGTTGGCGCGGTGCTCGCTGAAGCTTCCAACCATCGCAGTCGCCTGTTCGCGCTGTTGACAGGCGATGCGGCGCGGCGCGACGAGGTGAGCACCTCCGAGAGCGAGATGGACAAGCTCTTCGCGGCCGTCGACTCCAGCGACGCCAGGGTGGGCACCAAGTTCAAGGTGTCCGACTCCTGGCAGACCATCAAAACGGAGTGGGAGCGTCTCAAGGCCGAGGGTCCGAAGCTCTCGCCGGACGAGGCCGTCGCACGCCACAACGCGCTCATCGACCGCATCTTCAAATTGAGCGAGACGATCGCGGCGCGCTCGGGACTGAACGTCGATCCTTCTTCGGAAACGGCGGTTCTCATCCAAATCGCCACGCGTAACGTGCCCAGCGCCCTGATCGCCTCGGGCAACATCCGCTGGTACGCGACCCGCGCCAGCATCAAGGGCTATCTCGGCGGCGACGACCGCATGGCCCTGGGTCTGTATCACGACGAGTTCATCGATCACTTCGACTCCGTGGGTCGGGACCTCGATCGCGCCTCCGAGGACGCCAAGGCGAAGGTGCGACCGGCGGTGGAATCGGCCCGGAACGCCTTCAACTCGGCGTACGGCACCGTGAAGGAAAAGATTCTCGACACGCAGAAGATGGAGATCACGACCGCCGAGGTCTATAGCGCGACTCGGGAGATCACCTCTTCGTTGCAACAGCTCTCCGACGTCAGCTACAGCGCGATGAACGCCGCCGTCCAGCAGCGCCTCGCGGAAGTGACGACGTGGCGCAACCTGACAGCGGGTATCACGGCTGTCGCCCTCGCCTTCGCGCTCGCGCTCTCCTGGTTGATTACCCGATCGCTGTCCGCCCCGCTGGCCCACGCCGTTGCCGTGTTCGGCAAGATCTCGGCCGGCAAGTACGACAACCAGATCGAGCGTGGTGGCACCGACGAGGCTGGCCAGGTGCTGCAGGCAATCGATGAGATGCAGGGCAAGCTGCGCACGCAGATCGAGACAGAGCGTGCCTTCGCGGCTGAGAACTCACGCATCCGCCAGGCGCTGGACAAGGTCTCCACGAGCGTGGTGCTCTCGGATGCCCAGTACCAGATCATCTATATCAACGACACCGCGCAGGCGATGTTCGCCCGCAGTCAGCACGAGATCCGCAAGACACTGCCGAATTTCGATGCGAGCCGGCTACGCGGGCTGAGCATGGACGTGCTATCGATCGACCCGAACAACATGCGCCGCGCGCTCGACAACCTTACGGGTTCCGACATGCACGAGCGCGTACTCGGCGCCTGCACGTTCCGCACCGTCGCCAACCCGGTCCGCAACGACAAGGGCGAGCGCATCGGTACGGTCGTCGAGTGGACGGACCGCACGCAGGAAGTCGCTGTCGAGAAAGAAATGCAGAACATGCTCGCCGCCGTCGTGGGTGGCGACCTGAGCAAGCGTATCGACCTGTCCGGCAAGACGGCCTTCTTCGAAGCGATGAGCCGTGGCGTCAACCAGCTCGCCGACAACATGGCCGAGGTCGTCTCGAAGGTGAAGCTCGTGGCCGCCGAGGTGCATCGCGGCGCCGACGAGATTTCCACGGGTAACGCCAATCTCTCACAGCGCACCGAAGAGCAGTCCTCGTCGCTGGAAGAAACGGCCTCCTCGATGGAGGAGATGACGACCACCGTCAAGCAGAACGCCGACAACGCCGGCCAGGCGAACCAGCTCGCCATGGCCGCGCGCGACCAGGCGGAGAAAGGCGGCTCGGTGGTCAGCCAGGCTGTCAAGGCGATGGCGGACATCAACGACGCGTCGAAGAAGATCGCCGACATCATCGGTGTCATCGACGACATCGCGTTCCAGACCAACCTTCTCGCCCTGAACGCCGCGGTGGAAGCCGCACGGGCCGGCGAGCAGGGCCGCGGCTTCGCTGTCGTCGCCAGCGAGGTCCGCAGCCTCGCCGGCCGCTCGGCCACGGCGGCGAAAGAGATCAAAGAGCTCATCCAGGACTCGGTCAAGAAGGTCGAGGACGGCTCGGTGCTCGTCACCCAGTCCGGTCAGACCCTCGAGAAGATCGTGGCCTCGGTCAAGAAGGTCTCCGACATCGTCGCCGAAATCGCTGCCGCCTCGCGCGAGCAGTCTTCGGGCATCGAGCAGGTCAACCGCGCCGTCATGCAGATGGACGAGTTGACTCAACAGAACGCCGCCCTCGTCGAAGAGGCGACCGCGGCCTCGCAGGCCATGGCCGAGCAGGTGCGCGGACTCAACGAGATGCTGGCGCGTTATCAGATCACCGAGGCGGCCTTCAATTCGATCAACCCTGCC
>DATMQL010000204.1:0-16667 GCA_035566815.1 Steroidobacteraceae bacterium
ACCGTTGATTAGCATCTTCAAGGCCACTCCGCGCCCTTTGCCGTTTCATGTCAGGGGGCTCGAGCGTCATCCGCTTTCGAGTCAGGCGTTTTATCCGCTCGATGGGTTGCCCTTTCTGGTGGTGGTGGCGGAGCCCGGGGATTCACCCTGGACGAGCCGGATTCGCGCGTTTCGGGCGGCGGGGAATCAGGGCGTGAGCTATCGACGCAACACGTGGCATCACGCGTTGCTGGCGCTGGGGAAAACCTGTCACTTTCTGGTGATCGATCGGGGTGGGCCGGAGGAGAATTGTGATGAGGTGGTTATCGAGCCGGCGGTGGTGGTGACGGCTAGCTGATTGTTCTCGACGTACTCCGATTGCGCGTTCCGATCGGGCCGCATGAGCGGTCCCGGCGTCTACGAGGGAAAGAAATCGTGTCGGCCGCAAGGTGCTGCCTTCCAGCCACCTGTTGAACACCGCGACCTCGCTTGCTCCCGGATGGAGGCGCTCGGCCAAAGCCAACAAGCCAGGGCGATCCCGATTACGCACGCTCGCGAGCACGACCGCGAGCCCAGCCATGAAGAAACGGGGTCCCATTCCAGCCCAGCGGCCGTGGTCGAGGTCGCCGGACACGCTGAGCTCGACCAACCGCTCCTCGTAATCCCGATTCACGCTGGTTGGAAAATGGCCATCCGGCGTCGAATCGGGCCGCTGCACTTCGAGCACGCCCAAGCGCGCCCCGACAGCCTGCGCCAGAGATCGAAGCGTTTCGAAATCGCAGCTGTGCCGACGACGCAGACGCGAAAGGGTTTCTTTCCGGACACCGGCGCGAGTCGCCCACTCGGTATCCGTCCAACCGAGCGTCCGCGCCTGGCGGGTGAGGATGGTCAAGGTCTGCGCCAGCGAATTAGTTGACGTTTCCATCAATGCTATAATTTTATAGAGTTGATCTAAAAGTCAATCCGCTAGCCGCGCGCACACGATCCGGGGCTAGTAGCTCACCGGCGGGCCGGAGGGCTCGCGCTGGTCTCTGAGCTCCCGCAGCGCTCCGATCTCTCCCAACCGCCCCCGTTCGTTGATAAACGTGTTGATCCGGGAAATGGCATCGCAGGACCCGGGAACCAGTGTGTTGCTGGCTGAGAGTCGAAGCAACTCCTCCTTCTCGTCGGAAAGCTGGTGCACACGCTCCACTGGCCACCCAACACGCTCTCCTAGCTTGGCGCCAAGGCTGAAGTAAAGCAGTGTGGTCTCCGGACCGACGAGCAGTTCGGCGACGGCGTTACAGTCTTTGCGTATTTCCGACTGTTTTACCGCATCGGCCGAGCAATAGCGCATGATCTCACTGAGCTCTGGCCCAATGAACGAAACCTCATGGCCGATGAGCTCGATACTGAGGGATGCCTTTTCTGCGGGTGTCGCGTCCCGCGGCACTTCCTCCAACCCAAATTGAAACATTGATTCGCCAGGGCTGCGTATGCTGTGTGCCTCAGCTGCGCGGGTGAATGCGGCGGCTTCGGCCTGAAAGGCGCCGCGCGCCCGAGCGGCTTGGGCGACGGCGATCCATGGCATGGCGTTGCTGGGATCGGTACGTGCCCATTCAGTTAGCGAAATGCGCTGACATGCACCCGTGGTGACGGCAGCAGAAAGTCCATTTGTTTGGCAAAGCCCGACGGCGATCGCGTAAAGGGCCGGGTCGCTTCCCCCAGCCGCTAGTTGAACCAACTCGTCGCGCGACTCCTCCGCCTGGACGGTGGAGTCTTCGCGGAGCGATTCGAATCGCTGCAGCAGCAGCCCGACTGCACGAGCACGGGTATCCGGGCTGTCGAGAAGCGCCGCCTTCCAGCGGTCGTGGGTCTCCCGAGTCGCCTCGATAACGTCGCCATTGACGTCCTCCGCATCGGCGCCGGCGGGCCGGGCCTTCTGAATTCCACATACGTCTACGTTACTTGCCGGGTCTGGGGTGGGAGCGTGGGTTGACACAGTGGCGGCCGAAAAGGCGCCTCGCGGGACACCAATGCGCGACTCAGCGACGTGGGGAGCGGGCGCAGGCGAGGACAAGGACGCGACGACCTCTTGCGGCTGGCTCCGATGTAGCCAACCCAGCACGAGGAGAGTCGTCACAACGACCAACGCAGCGACCGTTATTCCCCACTTTCCTTTTCGGGCGCCGCTCATCGAGCCCCTGCAGCGATCTCGTGTCTGAGGGAGTATAACGCCCCAAGTCCTCCACGAGACAAACGAGATGCCGTCCGGAACCGCTACGTCATCATGGGATCTGCCCGAGACCTTCAGCTTCGAAGGCCAACAGGTGCGGTACGGCACCCTGGGTAGCGGCAAGCCCCTGGTGCTCATTCACGGCACGCCGTTCTCATCGGTCGTCTGGCGTCGGATCGCTCCGCATGTGGCCGCGCATCGGCAGGTCTTCTATTTTGATCTTCTCGGCTACGGCCGATCGGAGATGCGGTCGGGGCAGGACGTCTCTCTGGCAACACAAACCCGACTGTTCACGGCTCTGCTCGATCACTGGCGCCTTGTAGAGCCGGACGTGGTGGCCCACGATTTCGGCGGATGTACGGCGTTACGGACGTGCCTGTTGGATGGCCGCTCGTATAGATCGCTCGTGCTGATCGATCCGGTCGCGCTCTCGCCGTGGGGATCGCCGTTTGTTCGCCATGTACGGGAGCACGAGGCCGCCTTTGCCGGGTTACCGCCATACATCCATAGTGCGATCCTTCCCGCGTATATCGCCGGCGCGGCTTTCCGTCCGTTGTCCGATGAGGACATGCAGCGCTATGTCGAGCCGTGGCTCGGTGAAGCCGGACAGGCGGCCTTTTACCGACAGATCGCGCAGATGGATCGCCGCTTTACGGACGAAATCGAGGCACGCTACGGCGAGCTGCGTTGTCCGGTGATGATCCTTTGGGGCGAGCAGGATCGTTGGATTCCTGTGGAGCGGGGGCGCGAGCTTGCGGCCCGCATTCAAACCGCAACGCTGCGTTGCGTGCCGGACGCGGGGCACTTGGTGCAGGAGGACGCCCCGGAGGCGGTAGTCGCTGCCCTGCTCGGATTTCTCACCTGACAGGGACACCACACCATCGCGGTGAGGAAAGGGGCACCAGCCCCCTCGCTGAGTGCATAATTAGCGCCGCCGCCGCCGACAACGGCCTACGAACCGAAGAGTCACGACCTATGGAAAAGCACTTTATTTCGGCCGATTCGCTGCTGCGTGACTCGATGGAGCTCGCCAGGCTCATCATACGCAGTGGCCTGCGGCCCACCTTCCTCGTGGCCATGTGGCGCGGCGGGGCGCCGATCGGCATCACGGTGCAGGAGGCGCTCGAATATCACGGGATCCATGCCGACCACATCCCGATCCGGACCTCTTCGTATACGGGCATCGATCAGCAGTCCAAGACCGTCCGCGTGCATGCGACCGACTACCTGGTCTCGCGTGTCTCGGCCGAGGATGAGCTTCTCATCGTCGACGATGTGTTTGATTCGGGGCGCAGTCTCGAGGCGGTGATGTCGGAGCTCAAGCGCCGTTGCCGCCGCAACCTGCCAGCCAAAGTCCGCATTGCCACCGTCTACTACAAACCGACACGCAACCGCAGCGCGCTGGTTCCGGATTACTACGTCCGCGCCACTGACGCATGGTTGGTTTTCCCACACGAAATCCAAGGTCTCACCCGCGAGGAGATCCTGGCGAACAAACCCGTTGGTGAGGACTTCTTCGCGCCAGCGCTCACGCCAGATAAATAAATCGTGCGACGCAGACCGCCGCCAGGAGGTAGACGAGCCAATCGCTGAGGCGTGCCTGGCCGCGGACCAGTTTCAACACCGCGTAACTCGTGATACCGAAGGCGAGTCCGTTGGCGATTGAATAGCTCAACGGAATGATGATCACGGTCAGAAAGGCGGGAATCGCTTGCAGCGGATCCGTCCATTCCACCTCGGTGAGAGCGCCCATCATCAGCGCACCGACGAGAATGAGTGCCGGCGCCGTCGCGACGGCCGGGATGGCCTGGACGATGGGCGCGAAAAACAAGGTACACAGAAACAGTATTCCGACCACGATGGCAGTGAGCCCGGTGCGCCCGCCAACCGCCACGCCGGAGGCGCTTTCGATGTAACTCGTGACGGGGCTCGTCCCCGCCACCGCACCTATCAACATCGAGATCGAGTCGGCCAGCAGGATACGATTCAAACGGGGTATCGAGCCGTCCTTGGCCACCAGCCCGGCGCGCTTGGTGACCGCCACGAGCGTACCCACGTTGTCGAACATGTCGACGAATAGAAACACGAAGACGATCTCAATCAGCGACAGGCCGACCCCACCCTTCAGATTCAAAGCGGCCGGGATGTCCAGTTTGAAAGCCGTGGAGCCCAGGTCGACGAGGCTGTAGGCAGCCGGCGCGAAATGAGATACCCCCAACACCCAGGCTATGATGGCGGTGAGCAGGATGCCGATCAGCATCGCGGCCCGCACCGACATGGCCTGCAACGAGGCAATCACCAGCAGGCCCAGTATGGCGAGCGCGGTGGGCGCGGCGGTTAGTTTACCGAGCCCAACCACGGTGCCCTGGCTGGCCACAATGATGCCGGCATCCCGCAGACCGATAAAGGCGATGAACAAGCCGATTCCGCCACCTACGGCGGCGAACAGTGAGCGGGGCAAAGCGCGGATGATCAGTTTGCGTACACCGGCAACCGTCAGCAACATGAAGGCAACACCGGAGAGGAATACGCATCCCAACGCGGTTTGCCAGGGCAGACCCATACCCTTCACGACAGTGAAGGTGAAATAGGCGTTCAGGCCCATGCCCGGAGCCAGCGCCAACGGGTAGTTGGACAGTAATCCCATCAGGATGCTGCCAATCCCTGCCGACAGACAGGTCGCGACGGCGACACCGGCGACGGGCAGTCCGGCTTCGCCCAATATCAGGGGATTGACCACGACAATGTAGGCCATGGTCAGGAATGTCGTGAACCCGGCGAACACTTCGGTACGGACCGTGGTGCCATGGCCCTGCAGGTCGAACAGGCGTTGGAGCATAAGTGTGGGTCTTTATTCTTGAATTTTTCGGGGCTGGGTCAAAAAGTCTTCCAGGGACTGGGCGGCGCGTTCGAGCGTGTGGGCGTCGAGGGCGTCGCCGGGGTGAGGCGCGTTAGGACCGCTAGCGTTAGGGCCGACAGCGGTGAGGCCACCTGCGCCAGGGTCGCCAGCGCTAGCGCCGGCAGCACTAGGGCCGCCCGCCGACGCGCCGTCGCCCGCGGGGCCTGGGTGAACGAGCACTATGCAGCGACTGATTCCAGCGGCCCGCAGGGGGGAGGAGCTGGGGTCCGTCTCAGTGACCACCAACACGGGCGCATTCCGGATTGCGCCCGGATGGGCGTCCAGGAAAATACTACCGCGCCGCTCGTCCGCGGGAGACGCCAGAACCAGTAAGCCGAAGTGAGTCGGAAGGCGTTTCTGCCTGATCTGTTGGGCGACCGCGATACCTAACAGGGAGCCGAGACCTCCGTCGCGGCGTAGGACTTCCGTGGTGGAATCGGAGTACAAGCCGACCAGCAGACACGGAACGTTTGGATCGTTTTGCTGGACGCCGGCCAGGTTGCCGGCGGCGCCGGGATAGACCTCCAGGTTGGCGGCGAGCATCCACTCGCGCAGGAGCGCCGCGGACGAAGCGGCGGTGGGCGCGGCGGCCGCCGCGGTGGCTACGGTGGCGGTGGCGACCGGGCCTCTGACCGCAGCGATAGCGCCAGTGACAGTAGCCGCAGGACCGGCGCCGGCAGCGACTGTAGCCAGGGCATTGAGGGCGGTGGTTCCGGACACCAACCTGTCCCTCATGGCTTTGACCTCGGCGCCCGCTGGACTGGCGACCAGATCGGCCAGGCGATAGCCTCCTATCAAACCGATCTGGGTCAGCGCCGTATGTCGTTCCACCTCGACGTCATTGTTCAGGCGGTCGGACATCGCGGCGAGAATGGAATCGGGGTCGTGCCCGCGTACTGCAAGGATGAAGGGAAACGCGAATTTCTCAACGTAGGCGGTGTTGAGTAGCAGCAGCTGAGCGAATTCCTCGTCTGTGCAGGCGTCGAGACCGGCGCGGCGCTGTTCGTATGCCGAGGCTTCTGTGAACTCCAACCTCTTGCGTCCGCGGGCCCCGAGCTGCGGGTGCGCCCGGATCAAGCCTAATTGCTCCTCGATCGGGGCCACCTGTACGACGGCGCGCATGGCATCGAGCAGTTCCAGTCGCGAGGAAAAGGGTCGTGCCGTTGCGGCGCGCTGTGCCACCCAGGGAGAGTGTTCGAAGATCGCGCCAAGAACCGAGGTGAACTCATCGACGGGGAGTGTGTTCAACGCTTCGAGTGTGATCATGGAGCGCGCCCCGCGGCGCCGTGTCCGATCCACATCAATACCGTTGCACGCTCCGTGTCGGTCATTCCGGTGAGATTACCTAGCGGCATGGTGCGTAATGAAACCTGTTTTTGTACTTCGGGGAGGTGGGCGCGCAGCTGATCGAGCGTTTCGAGCACGACCCCGTTGGGAGGCGCGTTAAAGCCGAACTGAGAGGATGGATGGGTGCTGTGGCATGGGACGCAGCGCTTCTCGACGATGGATTGGACTTGCGCGACGTCGCCTGGTGGCGCGGTAGAAGCGGAAGCGCCAGAGTTCGATGTGGCGCCAGAGTTCGGCCCGGCGCCAGAGTTCGGCTCAGCGTTAGCGGCCGGCCCCATGCCGGTACCGTCGCCAAGACCGAGCGCCGCGCCGAGCGGCGAAGGGCCACTCTCCGGGGCGAGCGCAACGACCACCCCCACCAGGGTCAACACGCCCAGCGCCGCCGGCAGCGCGGACGCGGCCCCGCGACGACCCGCCGGCTTATGCCGGGCGACGAACCAACCCCGAATGCAGGCGCCGGCGAAGCTCATTGCAATGAGCACCAGCCAGTTGTATCTCGCGCCGTAGGTCATCGCGTAGTGATTGCTGATCATCACGAATATCACGGGTAGCGTGAAATACGTGTTGTGTACGGACCGCTGCTTGCCGCGCAGACCCGGGCCGGGATCGGGTTCCCGGCCTTCGCGCTTGGCTCGAACGAGCTCCCGCTGGCCAGGGATAATCACGAACAACACGTTCGCGACCATGATCGTGCCCAGGGCGGCGCCGAACACCATGAACGCTCCGCGTCCACCGAACAGATGGCAGACTCCCCACGCCTCGACGGCGGTAACCAACGCCACGGCGAGAGCCAGTGCCCGTCCGTTACGGCCCAGTGGGGAGCGGCATAGGCCGTCATAGACGAGCCAGCTCACTACCAACACTGCCAGAGTAATGGCGATTGCCGCAGACTTGGTGAGCGCGAGGACGGAAGGATCGATGAGATAGGCTTCGGCGCGCAGGAAATACAACAGAAACAGCAGCCCGAATCCGGACAGCCAGGTCGTGTAGGCTTCCCAGTAGAACCAGTGCAGCGTCGGTGGCAGGACTGCCGGGGCAACCCGGTACTTCCGCGAGCGATAGAAGCCGCCGCCGTGGACAGCCCACAACTCGCCGGCCACGTTGGGGTCGATGGGCTCGGAGGCGCCCTGCGGCTCCAGGTGGTTATCCAGCCAGACGAAATAGAACGACGAGCCGATCCAGGCGATTCCGGCAACGACGTGCAGCCAGCGGACGAGTAGGCCGCACCAATCCAGCAGATAGTCGATCAAGAATTCACCGTACCCGGACGGCCTGCGGCCGAACCACACGTCGCGCAATTTTCCGGGGCGCAGGCCGGGTCAACTTGAGCGGGTTCGCCCCGCTCAAAGGGAGCTCGCTCGGGGGAGGTTCGCTCAATTTCAACTCGCGCCCGTTCCCCCGGCGCAGCCTCGACCCGCCCAGACTCTGTTCGTATAGCCTCGGCTCGCGTCGGCCGTACCAACTCGCGCCCCTGGATAACGACCTCGGACTGCCCAACCCCAACCGCAGAAATCTGCTGCATCAACTGCGCCGCGACGGCGACCGCAATGGCAGCCGGCCACTTGCTCTCGATTCCATCGACACCGATCGGGCAAACGAGCTTTTCGATCACATCGGCGCCGAGGCCGGCGCGTCTCAGACGCGACCGGAACCGGGCGGCCTTGCTCGCAGAGCCGATGAGGCCGAGCCACGCGAAATCGTTGCGTTCGAGAAGTGCATGACACAAGGCGAAGTCCAGCGGATGGCTGTGTGACATCACAATAAAATAGGCCCCCACTGGCGCCTCGGACACTGTCGCCGCGCTGTCGGCGTCGTGAAGGACCCGCACTCCCCCGCCGAGCGTTTCGGGAAACAACTCGGCGCGGGAATCGATCCAGGTCAGGCGGAGCGGCAATTCCGCCAGAATTCGAGCTAGCGCCTGCCCAACGTGGCCGGCGCCGTAGAGCCAGACAGCGGGAAACTCGTCGTCCAGTCGCTCGATGAAAGTCAATTCGCCTGCGGGGTTACGCGTCAAAACTGGGTGTGCGCGCTGGCGGGGCTCGCGAAACAGGCGCTCGGTGGCCTCGGCTAGGCCAGCGTCGGCGCCAGCGCCCGCAGTCGCACTCACCATCGCAGCTGCCCTCGCCCCCGCGCGTCGCGCAACCGTATGTTCGACCCCGGCACCCCTGATGGTGCTACTCAACACCGCACACCCACGGGCGCCGGCATCACTGGCCTTGCCGAGCAATTCCAAACTTGCGCGGGTAAACCGCTCCAACCACAGCGACACGACACCACCACAACACTGGCCGACATCGGCACCCAGTACAACCTTGTTGACTCGCGCCGCGACGGCCGCATCTCCAAGCAACTCACGCGCGCCAGCGATGGCTTCCCATTCGAGCTGACCACCCCCGATTGAGCCCTCGACACCCTCGCGTCCGACAAGCATGAACGCACCGGGCTCCCGCGGCGTCGAGCCCCGAACTTCGGCGACGACGATACGCACCACCACGGGCTCGCGATCCAGGAATCTAACGAGGGTGGGCAGCCAATCTCGAGGTAGCCCGTTCTCTCGAAGTTGCCCACTCATACGTCAGCCTCCACGCGAACGCCGGCGGCGGCCTGAGGCGCCGTCTCCGCGCGAACGCTTGCGAGGGAACGCAGTACCGCTTCGGGCGTTGCCGGCGCGGTCAGATCGGGTTGCACGCCCGGCGGCCCGCAACTGGCGATGGCATCGCGAATCGCCAGAAAAACAGAAATCGCCAACATCAGGGGCGGTTCACCCACCGCCTTCGAGCGATAGATGGTTTCCTCGCCGTTCGGCCGCTCGTCGAGCAGTTTTACCTGCGCGTGCGGCGGCCAGTCACGCGCGGTCGGAATTTTGTAGGTCGACGGCGCATGGGTCTGCAACTCGCCCTTGGCGTTCCACCACAGCTCCTCCGACGTGAGCCAACCCACGCCCTGCAGGAAACCACCCTCGACCTGGCCGAGGTCGATAGCGGGGTTCAGTGACCGCCCCGCATCGTGGAGGATGTCGACCCGCAGGAGCTGCGTTTCGCCAGTCAGCGTATCGACGGCAACCTCACTCAAGGCCGCGCCGTAAGCGAAGTAAAAGAAGGGCCGCCCGCGCAGAGTCGTCTTGTCGTACTCGATCTTGGGCGTCCGGTAATAGCCCGTCGCCGATAACGAGACTCGGGCGCGGTAGGCCTGCATCACCAGGTCGGCAAACGGAAGATGCCGCTCGCCGATAAAGACCTTGCCGTCGCGAAAAATGACCGCCGGCGCCGCGACGCCGAAAGTCTCGCAGGCGAATTGCACCAACCGCCCACGGATGGTTTCTGCAGCGGCCTGCGCCGCCTTCCCGTTGAGATCCGCGCTCGCCGAGGCGGCGCTGGCCGACGTGTTCGGTACTTTCGAAGTGTCGGTTGCCGACACACGAACCGCCGTGAGCGGCAAGCCAAACTCAGTCGCAACCACCTGTGCAACCTTGGTGAAAAGCCCCTGCCCCATTTCGGTACCGCCGTGGTTCAGCAGCACGGTGCCGTCGGTGTAGACGTGGATGAGCGCGCCGGCCTGGTTGAACATGGTGGCCGTGAAGGAAATGCCAAACTTCACGGGTGTGAGGGCGAGACCTCGTCTGACATGCCGATGGGTGTCATTCCATTCCTGGACTTGCCTGCGGCGCTCCCGGTAGTGACTGCTCTCCGCGAGGCGATCGACAATAGTATGGATGAGGTTATGTTCGACGGTCTGTCCGTAGTGCGTCACATTACGGTCGTCGATTCCATAGAAATTGCGGCGTCTCACCTCGAGCGGGTCCATTCCCAGCGCCCGCGCGATGGAGTCGACGATCTGCTCGATGACCATCATGCCCTGCGGGCCGCCGAAGCCCCGGAAAGCGGTGTTGGATACCGTATGGGTCTTGCAGCGATGCGAGACGATGTCCACATTCTCGAGAAAGTAGGCATTGTCGATGTGCATCATCGCCCGATCGTTCACCGGCCCGGACAGGTCTGCGGAATACCCACAGCGGGACGCCAACATCACGGTCAATGCGAGAATCCGGCCGCGCTCGTCGAATCCCACCGTGTAATCGGCCAGAAAGTCATGCCGTTTACCGGTCATGAGCATGTCGGTATCCCGATCGAGCCGCAGCTTTACCGGCCTGCCGGTCTTATGTGCCAGCACAGCCGCGGCAGCCGCGATCAGCGCGGGTTGGGTTTCCTTGCCGCCAAACCCGCCACCCATGCGCCGGCATTGCACGGTGACCTGGTTCGCCCGCTTACCCAGGGCATGGGCGACGATCTGTTGCACCTCGGAAGGATGTTGGGTCGAGCTATGGACCAGCATAGCGCCGTCTTCCTGGGGCACAGCGATTGAAATCTGTCCCTCCAGATAGAAGTGATCCTGCCCCCCGATGTGCACCGTCCCCTGCATTCGGTGAGGTGCCTCAGCGAGTGCCTCGTGCGGCCGGCCTCGCGTGAGGCGCTGGGTCGGCAATACGGTAATTTGCGCCGCCAACGCCGCGCGAATGTCCAATATCGCCGGCAGCGGCTCGTACTCGACACGGGCGCGCCGCGCCGCCTTTCGGGCCGCCGTGTAGGAATCCGCGGCAACGGCAAACAAGGGTTGACCGGCGTATTGCACCAGGTCGGGCGCGAAGATCGGATCGTCGTGGACCGCGCTGCCGTAGTTGTTCTCTCCAGGAACATCGGCGGCCGCCGCAATGGCGACGACTCCCGGAGATTCCCGGACAGGAGTAAGGTCCAGCGCACGAATCCGTCCGTGAGCAATGCTGCTCAGACCGAACGCCGCGTGCAGAGTGTTGGCTGGAAGTGGGATGTCATCCGCGTACAGCGCTTGCCCGCTGACATGTAGATGTGCGCTTTCGTGACGCGTGGACATGGCTTCAGAGGGAGGCCGCAGCGGGGCCAGCGGTATGGGTAGCACTGGAGGACGCCGCAACCGCGTCGGCGGTGCGTGTAGGAGCAGCCGAGCCGCAGTGCTCAAAATAGAAACGACGCAACAGGTTGCCCGCCGTCTGCAACCGATAAGCGCTGCTCGCACGCATGTCGGTTAACGGCTTGAAATCCTCCGCAAGCTTCGCGACCGCGGAGTCGATGCTCGCTTCGCTCCAAACCGCGCCAATCAAGGCGCGCTCGGTCGCCGGGGCGCGGGCGGCCACCGCCGCCATGCCACCGAACGCGATCCGCGCATCCACAACGCGACCGTCCTCCACTTGCACGGAGAATGCGACGGCAATGCCGGAGATGTCCTGATCGAAACGCTTCGACACCTTGTAGCCTGCGACCCAACGCCGCGCCTGGGGAGCCGGCACTTTCACGGACGTGACGAATTCGCCAGGCTCCAGGGCCGTCCGCTGATAGCCGAGGTAAAACCGCTCCAGCGACAACGAGCGTACCTTCGTGCCCCGACGCAATACCAACTCCGCGTCCAGGGCGATCAGGACCGGCAGCGAATCACCGATCGGCGAGCCGTTGGCGAGGTTCCCACACAAAGTTCCGGAGTTACGTACCGGTGGCGAGCCAAAGCGCTGCGCCATTTCAGCCAGCGTCGGATACGCGGCGACCACGGCACTCCAGGCCTCGGTCAGCGAAACGGCCGCGCCGATCTCGATACCCGCGGCGTCACGACGAACCTGCTTCAGCTCGGCGACCGCGCCGACGTAGACGATCGGCGGCAACTCACGCAACTGTTTGGTCACCCACAAACCAATATCCGTGCCGCCCGCAAGCACCAACGCGCCGGGCTCTCTCTCGAGCTCCGCCGCGAGCTCATCGACCGTGAGGGGCGCAAAGAATCCCGGGAGCCGCAGCGCCCGATCGCGTCGGATCGTACGCAACCCATCGCAATGCGCGGCGGAGAGCGGCGTATCGCGGCCCCAGTGTGTTACGGGATATTCGCTCATGCGGACGCCGGCCTCGATGATCGGGCGATAGCCGGTACAGCGACAGAGATTGCCGGACAACGCGTCGATCACCTGCTCCCGCGTCGGCGCCGGTATCTGCAGATACAGCGCAAACAGCGACATCACGAAGCCCGGAGTACAGAACCCACACTGCGAGGCGTGGTGATCCACCATCGCCTGTTGCACCGGATGCAGGCTGCCGTCCGGTCCCGACAGACTCTCGACGGTGACCAGCTCCTGCCCGTCGATCGTGGGTAGAAAGCGAATGCAGGAATTTACGGCACGATACTCGACGCGGCTGCCGTCCGCGCTGGGCTCTCCCAACACCACCGTGCAGGCGCCGCAGTCTCCTTCGGCGCAGCCTTCCTTCGTTCCCGTCCGGTGCTCGACCTCGCGGAGATACTCGAGCACCGTCATGGTGCGAGGCAGGTTTTCCGCGCACACTAATCGCCCATCGAGGAGGAAGCGAACCCCGTCCACGCTATCCACCCCGATAGACAGAGTAGCTCCACGGGGCGATCAACAGCGGTACGTGGTAGTGCTGCTCGGGATGCGCGATGCCAATTCGGATCACGGCTTCTTCGATGAAGGCCGGTTCCGGCAGGATCACGCCGCGCGCCCGGAAGTAGCTGGCGACATAAAACGTCAGCGTATAGCGGCCAGCCAGGAAGTCCGCCCCCGCGAGCAGCGGTTTCGCGAGCCTGCCGTCGGAGCCGGTGGCCACACTCGCAACCAGGGTCGGCGTTTCCGCAAGCCAGGAATGGGCCTCGATTCGCAAGCCGGCGGCCGGCAAACCCGCGCTGATATCCAGAACATGCGTCGTCAGTTGGCCCATGGCCACTGATCCTAACGACAATGGCACGACCGTTGCAAACATCGTCCGAAAGGGTGATATATCCTTAGAAATCGCTATCCTGGAGACGCCACCACCATGCATTCGGCAGCAGGGTTCCTGAAAGGATTACCCAAAGCGGAACTCCACCTGCACATCGAGGGCACCCTAGAGCCCGAGCTAGCGTTCCGTCTGGCAAAGAAGCATGGCGTGGCCTTGCCGTATGGCAGCGTGGAAGAGCTGCGCGGGGCCTACCAATTCTCGGATCTTCAGTCATTCCTGGACATCTACTACGCCGGTGCCAGCGTGTTGCGCGACGTGGACGACTTTCACGACCTGACCGCCGCGTACCTGCAAAAGGCTCACGAGCAGGGCGTGGTCCATGTTGAGATCTTCTTCGATCCGCAGACTCACTTGGAGCGGGGAATCCCCTTTCGCACCGTGCTCGAAGGCATCACCCGTGCGCTGCGCGAGGGCGAGGAAGACTTCGGCATCACCCACCGCCTCATTCTGTGTTTTTTACGGCACTTGAGTGCGGACGACGCGATGCGCACGTTGGAAGAGGCCCTCCCCTATATAGACTTCATCACGGCCGTAGGACTGGACTCGTCGGAAAAGGGTCACCCGCCGTCGAAGTTCACCGCCGTATTCGACCGCGCTCGCCGCGAAGGCTTGCTGACCGTCGCTCACGCGGGCGAAGAGGGTCCGCCGGAATACATCTATGAGGCACTCGACCTCCTGAAAGTAAAGCGTATCGACCATGGCGTTCGCAGCGAGGAGGACCCGAAGCTGGTCGAGCGCCTGGTGCGGGAGCGAATGCCCCTGACCGTCTGCCCCCTTTCGAACATCAAACTGAAGGTCTTCGATGCCGTCGAGGACCATAACATCAAGCGCCTGCTGGAACGCGGGTTGTGTGTCACCGTCAATTCCGACGATCCGGCCTACTTCGGTGGCTATCTGCTGGAGAACTTTGTTGCCATCGAGCGCGGTCTCGGCCTGACACAGGCCGAGCTGACGACATTGGCCCGTAACTCCTTCGAAGCGTCATTCCTCGAGCCCGCCGACAAGCGTCATTGGCTGGCGGCCATCGACGCCTACGCGAGCGAGTGAACGCGCCGGTTGGCGACCCAGACCTCGCGAATGTTGGCGCGCCCGGCGTGGTAGATGATTTTCTGCAGAACGTCGGCCGGCGCATCGTTACCGTCGAGACGCAGATTACTGTTCGGCGCGCGCGCATCGACCAGGATCGCGTCGAATTGAAAGCCTTCTTTGAAGACCCCGATGGGCAGATCGAGCGCGACACCCCCGCCAGCCGTGGCGAGCCAGAAGGCCGTCACAGCATCGATGCGGGAGTCGGGGGAGCGGCGTTGATCACGCTCCTGCGCGGGGTTCACTCCTGACTCGAGACTTCGCGAGGCGATCACCGCATGCCGTGCGTTATCGAGAATCGACGGGCTGGCGCCGCCGGCGATATCGGTTCCGAGTCCCACGTTCACCCCCTGCTGCAGGATCTTTCGCAAGGGAAACACCGCATCCGAAAAGTAGACGTTCGAGAGCGGACAATGGGCAATGCCCGAGCCGCGCGAGCGGATCAGCGCGATGTCAGCGTCGCTGACGAAATTGCCGTGGGCGAGAATGGTCCGCCGAGACAACAGTCCGAATCCGTCCAGCGCCGCTGTATCCGTCCGGCCGCAGCGAGCCAACACATAGCTGTGTTCCCAATCGCTCTCGGAACAGTGTGTCTGGACGTGACAGTCGGTCTCGCGCGCCAGCGACCCCAAACGGGAGAGCAGGTCATCCGAGCAGGAAGGAATGAAACGCGGCGTAATCACGGGCTTGATCAAGCCGGTATGATTTCCCGGCATCGATCGCACATACTCGATAAAGGCGCGCGTCTCGGCTTCCGCAACAGCCGCGGACGGATCCCGGTAGTACGGGGGACACTGTTGGATATCGTCCATCGCGACACGACCGATCAGGGCACGCTGCGAGCGTCGCAGACAGACGTCGGCCAGGATCTGGGTCGCAGGCAGATGGATCGTTCCAAAATACAACGCCGTGGTCGTGCCATTGGCCAGCAGCCCCTCGACCAGCGACTCGTAGACGGTCTGTGCATAGGCCGGGTCCGCGTAGCGCGACTCGAGCGGGAAGGTGTAAGCCTGCAGCCATTGCTCGAGCGGCAGATCCAGCGCTTTGCCGAGCTGCGGCCACTGTGGCGCGTGCACGTGGAGGTCGACCATACCGGGCAGAAGATACTGGTCGGAGCCCAGCGTGATGAGCTCGCCGTGCGTTGCGAACCGGCGTACTTCCCCCTCGGCTTCAGCGGTCTCGCGCCGATGAATTGCTTTGATGACCCCGTCGCCGCCGACCACGATGAGCGCCTCGGGGAGGACCTCCAGCTGCCCGCACACGGGCGTGTGGAGCACCGTGCCGAGAAAGGCGCGTTCGCAGGATGGCGGCGATAACATGCAAGCTCCGTTAGCAGATCAACGTTCTGGCCAGAAAGGTTGTGCGAGCGACCACGGCGTCACTGCCATTATCGCCGCTTTCCGGGTAGCACGCTGTTGAGAAGCAGGGCGCACATCCCGCCCGTCGCGATGCCCGAGGCAAACATATCCTTCAACAAGGGCGGCAACGCGCCGCTGATTCCCGGCTCGAACGTGACGCCAAGACCCAAGCCAAACGACACGGCCGCGACAGTGCACGCCCGGCGATCGAGCGTCGTGGTCGCAAGGATGCGTACGCCGGCCACGGCGACGGTGCCGAACATGATGATCGTGGCACCGCCCAACACCGCGGCTGGCATCGCCTGGACGATTCCGCCCACGATTGGAAACAGGCCGAGCACGATCAGCATGAAGCCTACGAGCAGACCGATGTGCCGGCTACCGATACCGGTCAACTGGATCACGCCATTGTTTTGCGCGAAGGTCGTGCTGGGAAAGGAATTCAGAACGGCGGCGAGCATCGAGCTCACGCCGTCGGCCAAGACTCCGCCGCGCAACCTCGACAGATAGCGCGGTCCTGTAATCGGCTCGCCTGTCAGAAGAGAGGTTGCGGTGATATCGCCGATCGACTCAATGGCCGTCATCAAGTAGAGGAAGGCGAATGGAATGAGCGCTGTCGCCCGGAATCCCAGCCCATAGTGAAACGGCGTGGGCGCGGCGAACCACGGTAGGGCCCGGAGATCGGCGAGCGAGACTTTACCGGCCAGCCAGGCGACGACGTAGCCGGTGGCCAATCCCGCCACGACGGACAGAATCCTCAGCCACTCACGGCGGCTACTACTCATGATGACAATGACTGCGATGACGAGCGCCGCCAGGCCCAGATTGGCCGCCGACGCGAAGGTGCCGTCGTGTTTCGCTTCGAACCCGCCACCCACGCTGGTGATGCCGACACTGACGAGAGTCAGCCCGATCAGCGTCACCACGATACCCATCACCAACGGGGTGATGACCCGGCTCGCCGAACGGATGAACGG
>DATMQL010000205.1:0-3667 GCA_035566815.1 Steroidobacteraceae bacterium
GCATCCCTGGGATTCAGGGGCAGCCCCAGATTGGCAGAGCCGAAACAGGTAAACAGTGGCTCCGGGGCGGCCGCTGCGCCGGTGTCCTGGCTGTTCGGTGCGGCCCCTTCGGGCGGGGGCGGCGTCGGGGCGGTCGACCTGCCGTCGAGATGACACGAGTTGCAATTCGCTTTCCCACGGAACAGGTCGTAGCCGGCCTTCTCCTGTGCTGTCAGCGTGTACTCGTTTGCCAGGAACGCGTCGAATTTCGATGAGAAAGCGCTGACCTTCACCGACTGCTCGTAGGCGTCCAGCGCCTGCCCCCAATGGTCGAATACTCTGTTGGCAAGAGTCCGCTGCTCGGGGCCCAGCGGTATCGGCGTGTTGTTGGTCCCGAATATGGCCGCCCCTCCAGGCAGCGAGCAGATCTTCTCAGTCCCCGGAGGAAAGTCGATGTCGAGGGTGCCCTTCCCCCAGATCGCCTCGATGAGCGAGCGGTATTTGGCTTTCTGAAGCTTGAACGCGATGCAAGCCGTATCGGGGTTACCCATTTCCTGCGTATCGACCGGCGGATGCTGTGCCTGCTCCGCGTCAGCATTACGCAGCAGATACCCGGTCGCGCGTGAATCCCAGAAGTTGCCGCCGAAGAAAGCGCCCTGTACCTGGTTGTACTGCAGTACGGGGAAGAACGGTGCGTAGGTGTAGCGCTGCGCCGTCCGCTTGCCGGCCCGGAAGTGAAACGTTCCGGGATACGCGACCATCGTCAGATTCACCGATGGAATCGGACCGCTGAAGGCCACGTATGGCATGTGGCAGGATGCGCAGGCGATGTCCCTGAAAGGCGAGATGTTCTTGTCGTAGTTCATCAGCTGGCCGAGCACCTCGATAGCCGCGGTACCGGTGCCCTGCAGGGTTGGCGGCTGGCCTGTCAGAACCGGCGGCGTCAACGCGCGCCACTCGGCGAGTGCCCGTGCCTCGATGACATCCACCTCCCGCAATACCCTGGCGAGTTCCGAGTTCAGATCGGCGGGAAGTATGCCGGGTGGGTAGGGGTCGTAGATGGGAAAGGTCTTCGGCTTCGTCTTCGAAGACCAGTCCGATTCCGCTTCGGACGTCTGCGCCATCGCGGTGTTGGAGAGAATCAGAACTGCAGCGAGCAACGCCGCGGAGCTCGACACGGCACCAAGTATGCTTGAACGCATGACCGCCCTCCTCGCTCATACTGGGATAGTCGGGATTGTCCCCGTCAGCGGCGAAACATAGGCGCGTGATTTCAGGTCTGCAACATAGAACAAACTCCCTGCCGCAAAATGTCGAAAGATGTCCGATAATGTCTGATTATAACTCCAGACCCAACTTCAACCGTGGGGGGATGCAGCCACCGCGGGATCGACAACCTTGAGCACGTCGTGTCTACGGAATAACACGCGACCACTGGGCGTGCGATGAAAGCCGATCTTTCCGGCCGTGAGCCAGCGGTCGACGGTGCGCACATCGACGCGACACAGGCGCGCAACTTCACCTTTCGTCAAGAGCTTCTCATCGCCGGGATATTCAGACGACATCACCCTCTCCCTCTTCCGCTTTTCGCTCTCACTACCGGCGTCGGAGCGAAGCGTACACCCTGCATTGCTTTCGGTATATTACATCCAACCGACTTCTACGCGACCTGAGCGGTAGCCGGGTGTCCGAGGCGCCGTGTTTCATTGAAAAATGGCCGGTCAACACGGAACACTTACAACACGGTGTTGGACAGACGTTGCGGGCCGCCAACGCCCGGCGCCCGCTCCCCTGGAACGAGTCTTGCGAATTGTGAAGCACCGGCGGCGAGCAACTGGGTCGCAAGCGCGGCACCAGCTGGCAGCGAGCCGAAGTTTCCGCCCTCGCTTGCTGCGGCCTCCACGCCAGCGCACCTTTCACTGAATTCGCGCGGCGCGCGGGAGTTCCGCGCAAGGAGAGGACGCATGAACAGCTCGTCGACCCGGTGGCGAACGGATGGCGTGCGGATCATCCGCCCCGAACAGTTCGATTCCAACATCGCGCAGACGCCGGGCTTGCATCGCCTCGCGGCGGTAACGACGCAAAACTCGGGCGCGACCAAGCTCTGGGCCGGTACTTTCACGGTCGAGGCCACGGCAAAAACCGGCCCCCATCACCACGGCGACCTGGAGACCGTGATCTACGTCCTCAACGGCGTTGCACGACTGCGCTGGGGCGAGCGCCTGGAATTCGAAGCCGAGGCCGCAGCCGGTGATTTCATCTACGTGCCGCCCTACGTTCCGCACCAGGAGATCAATCCAAGCCCCGATCTGCAGCTACGGTGCGTGTTGGCGCGTAGCGGCCAGAAGGGTCTCGTATTCAACCTCGAGATCGAAGGCGTCGAGGCGCCCGAGTTCATCCGATGGATCGACGATCTGCACAAATGAGCCGTCTACCGACGAAAGTTACGCTCGATTGATAAATCGTCGACCACCCGTCTGTCACCGGCGGCTTTGCCTGCAATGCGAATCGCATCGAATAAGTCCGAATCGCTGAAGACAATCCCACGCAGCACGACCGCGCCATTTTCTACGGATACCGTGACATGCTCGTCGTAGAGATACGGGGCGGCATGCAACGCTCCCTTCACGCGCATCGCCAGTTCCCTGTCCGTCAACACCGCGGCGCCTGGCGTCGCCGGAAGCGCAGCGTAATATGACTGGCTCGCCGTCGGCGAGACCGCATTCTGCGCATCAGCCGCGACGGCGAATCCGCCCAACCCGCACACGACGGGTGCCAGGTAAGCACAAACGATCAAACTCGGTTTTTTGCAAAAAATATTCATAGATTTCTCCTAGATATTCTGGATTTGACATGACCATGCCGCACATCGGCTCATGCGCCGGACCGGGCGAGCACATTGCAACGCCCACTGCGTCCCTCCTCTGCTACAGACAAGGCGAAGATGAACAGGCCGGCGAGTGCGAGCAGAGCGCCAACCCACCCGGTCGAAGCCCATCCCAGGCCACCGGCGATTGCGAGACCGCCCAGCCAGGCACCTAGAGCGTTGGCGATGTTGAAAGCTGAATGATTCAACGCTGCCGCGAGTGTCTGCGCATCCCCGGCGACATCCATAAGCCGGATCTGCAGGGCGGGAACAATGGCCACGCCAGTGCCGATCAGCAATACGACCGCTACAGCCATCCACGCGTGGGGCGCGGCCAGGCTGAACGTACCCAACACAATGGCATTCCACATCAAGAGCGCGCCGATCGTGCGCATCAACGCACGGTCGGCCAGCCACGATCCGATCAGGTTGCCCAGGATCATGCCGCAGCCGAATACGGCGAGCACGAACGGGACGTAGCGGACCGGCAACCCGGAGACCTGGGTCAACGTCGGGGTGATGTAACTGTAGACACAAAACAAACCGCCGAACCCGATCGACCCGACACCGAGGGTGAGCCAGACCTGTTTGTGGGACAACGCGCTGAGCTCGCGCGCGGGGCTGGCTCCCTCGACCGGGCCGGCCCGCGGTACCAGGCGGGAAATCAAGACGCAGGTCAGTACGCCGATGCCACCCACCAGAACATAGGCCGCTCGCCACCCGAACAGCTGTCCGAGCCAGGTAGCCAACGGGACACCGGCCAGAGTGGCTCCCGTCAGGCCCAACATCATTCGCCCGACCGCCCGGGCTCGCTCGTTGACG
>DATMQL010000206.1:0-2684 GCA_035566815.1 Steroidobacteraceae bacterium
TTGGTCCGCCGAAGCCTGTACCGCAACAACCTGCCGCGCCACAGCCGGCCCCGCAGGCGGCCAGGCTGACCGTCGCGCAAATCATCGAGAAGCATATTGCTGCACGTGGCGGTGCGCAGGCGTGGCACAACGTGCAGTCGATGTCCTGGAACGGCAAGATGGACGTCGGATACCCCGACTCGGCGGCGCGCAGCGCCCAGTATGTCAGCAATGCCGCGAACGCTCACAGGACTCCAAAGCAACAGGTGGTGCTGCACGCGGATACCGCGACACCCGCGGCTACCCAGGTGCAGTTGCCGTTTCTGCTGGAGATGAAGCGGCCGAACAAATCCAGGGTTGAGCTCGAATTCGACGGCAAGACGGCGGTGCAGGTCTATGACGGGCAGAACGGCTGGTTCCTGCGGCCCTTCCTGAATCGCAACGACTGGGAGCCGTTTTCCGCGGAGCAGAAGCAGGCGCAGGAAGACAAGTGGGGTCTGGAGGATCCCCTGTTTGACTACGCGGCGAAGGGCATGAAGGTGGACCTCGAATCCGTGGAATCGGTTGAGGGCAACGCCGCATACAAGTTGAAGCTCACCGAGAAGAATGGCGACGTACGCCATATCTGGATCGATGCCAAGAGCTTTCTGGACGTCAGGGTCGAGGGAACACCGCGCCGCATGGATGGGCACGTCCGCACCGTGTTGGTGTATCAGCGCGACTTCCGCGCGGTACAGGGACTGATGGTCCCCTTCGTGCTGGAGACCGCAACTGATGGATACCGCGACACCCACAGGACGGTGATCGAAAAGGTGGCTGTGAACCCGCAGCTCGACGACTCCCTGTTTGTAAAGCCTCACGCGTAGGCGGGTAGGCAGCGGGAAATGCGCATGCAACAGCGTAGTGTCGTGCCGCACCGCGTGCTCCTGTGCAGCCTGGCGATGGCCGCTCTCGTTGGCGCGGTCTCGCCGGGCGCCCTGGCAACCACGAAGGCCAGCCGCGTGCCGGCGGTCCCGGCGAGACTGTCCGCAGAGCAGATCGTTGCCAAGAATGTCGCCGCTCGAGGCGGCCTGGAGGCGTGGCATAACGTCCAGACAATGGTCTGGCTGGGACACATCGAGAGCACGCACGCGACTGTGCCCAGCATGTTGTTCATGCTGTCGCAGAAGCGTCCCAACAAGATGCGTTTCGAGATCAACGCGATGGGCGACAAGAGCCTGCGGGTCTTCGACGGCGCGCAGGGGTGGAGGCTGCGCCCGACTCATGGGCAGCCCGACGTGCAGCCTTTTTCCATCGACGAGGTTCGCTTCGCGCAAGGCAGTGCCGGGATCGACGGCCCGCTCATCGAGTACGCGGCGAAGGGCAGTACCGTGTCGCTAGCCGGTGTCGATCAGATCGAGAAACGCAAAGCCTATCACCTGCTCGTGCGGACCGCTTCCGGCGAAACTCAACATGTCTGGGTTGACACCGAGACCTTCCTGGAAATCCGCTACGACCGGGCCGCGGGTGGAGTCGCGGGTAATGCTCCTCGCACGGTCTCCGTCGTGTACCGGGACTACAAGATCACGGACGGGCTCCAGATTCCCTCCATCATCGAGACAGGAGCCGGACCGGGGAGCACGCCGGATCGGATGGTGATCGAGCGCGTGGCGGTCAACCCGCCCCTCGAGGATCGGACGTTCGCCGAGCCGGGTGGCCAGCGGGGTGCCCGGCGAGTCGCTTTGCCGCCGCGCCGCCGTGCGGCTCCGGGGCTCGGCTGGCTGCTCGGGAGTCCGCCGGCCGCAGCCGGGGAGCGGTCTGGATCCAGTGCGTCAACCACTGGTCAGGATGCCGGGTCCATCCCTCCAGGCGCGACCGGCCAGGGCACGGAATCCAGCCCGCAATGAACGCCTGGCTCGCCGCAGCCGGCTTAGGCGTTCTGGCCTGCTGCGCGCCAGGCTTCGCCGCCACCACCGCTCGCGGGGGCGCAGGCGAGTCAATTTACTTGCACGGAAAACTGGGCTCTGGCGCGCCACTGCAGGGAACCCGTGAAACGGGCGGGATGGCAACGACCGGGGCGGATGCAGCCTGCGTGAATTGCCACCAGCGGAGCGGGTTGGGCTCTAAAGAAGGCAACCTTCTCATTCCTCCCGTGACCGGCGAGTATCTGTTTGCCGCGCGGACTCACGGCGCCAACGATCCCGTCCTGCCTTACGTCGAGAGCATGCATGGCAACCGGGCTCCATACACCGATGCTACGCTGGCGCGTGCCATTCGCGAGGGCGTCGATTCAGACGGGCGGCCGCTCAGTCCCCTGATGCCGCGCTTCGCGCTGAGCGATGCGGACATGGCGGCGGTGACCCTATACCTGAAGAGTCTGTCGGTGCACCGCGCTCCCGGCGTCACGGCCTCAGTGTTGCATTTCGCGACGATCTTCACGCCCGACGCGGATCCCGTGAAGCGCCGTGGTGTGCTCGACGTGCTGCAGCACTACGTCGTCGAAAAGAACTCGTTTCCGTTCGGGCCGAGCCCGAGGATGGCGACCTCCGGCAAGACGGCCTACAGCAAAAGCATGTACATGGCCAACCTTCACTGGCAGTTACATGTCTGGGACCTCACCGGCCCGGCCTCCGGCTGGCGCGAGCAGCTCGAGCGGCATTTGCGGGAGGAGCCGGTGTTCGCCGTGCTCTCGGGTCTCGGGGGCAGCAACTGGGCCCCGGTACACG
>DATMQL010000207.1:0-3180 GCA_035566815.1 Steroidobacteraceae bacterium
GGGCGCGCCCGACTGGGTCGCCGAGGTTCTCTCTCCGCATACGGCCAGCCACGACCAGGTTGTTAAGCTCCCCGCTTACGAACGCGCCGGCGTTCGCGAAGTCTGGCTCGTACATCCCATCGATCGCACATTGGCTATTTATCAGCTCGAAGCGGCACGTTACGGACGCGCGAGCATTCTCGAGCTCAAGGGAAAAACACAGATTGCTGCTGTTCCGGGCATCACCATCGATTGGGACGAGGTGCTCGTCAAGATCTCGTAAATCGAGCGTGCAGAGAGCGGAACCTAGATGTCACCGCGGCGCCTCGCCACGGGACCTACACCGCAGAATTTCGCTGGGATGGCGCTAGGCCGTGGGGTGCAGGACGCGAGCGAGCGTTGTGGCAATCTCGCGCGAGTGGAGCGGCTTCGTTAGCAGCTCAGTGACGCCGGCAGCGAGCGCCTGCTGTGTCAGGATCGGGCTGCTATAACCGCTCAGCAATACGACCGGCAAGCCGGGACGGCGGCGGCGCAGCGCTCCCGCGAGCCCGGTCCCGGTGAGCCCGGGCATGAATTCGTCGGTGACGACGACATCGAACTCGTCGGGCGCGGCCTCGAATGCGACGAGCGCGGCGCGGCCGTCGGAGAATGATACGGGTTCGTATCCGAGCCGCGAGAGTACCTCGGCGGTCGCCGCGAGCAACGGCGTCTCGTCGTCGACGAGCAGCACACGCTCGCCGTTGCCTCGTGGCGCTGGCGCCGTCGTGTCATCCGCAGCGGTCAGCGCGACCTTTGCCAGCGGCTCGTAGATCATGAATGTGCTGCCCTGCTTGGGCGCGCTCCACACGTCGATCGCGCCGCCCGAGTCGGTGACGATCGCATAGACCAGCGCCAGGCCGAGACCGGTGCCCTGGCCGATCTCCTTGGTGGTGAAGAACGGCTCGAATATGTGGGGGAGGGTCGCCTCATCCATGCCACATCCGCTGTCCTCGACGATGAGCCGCACATAACGGCCCGAGGACAGTGTTCCGTGCGAGAGCGCTCGCTCGCCAGAGAGGTCTGTGGTTTCGAGCGTCACCCGCAAGGTGCCGCCCCCGCTCATAGCTTGGATCGCGTTGCTGCACAGATTCATCACCACCTGGTGCAACTGGGTGGCGTCGCCGATCACAACGAGAGGTGACTCGGGCGCACTCGCCTCGAGACGGATATTCGGGGGAAGCGACCCGCGGACTAACTCGAGCGTCTCGGCTACCACGTGGGCAATGTCGACCGGGGCGCGCGTGGCGCGCTGGGTACGGCTGTAGGCGAGAATCTGCTCCACGAGCGCGCGACCACGGGTCGCGGCGGTGAGCACGTTCTGCGCATAGCGCTTGAGCGGTGAGCCCTCGGGCGTTTCCTCGACGAGCATTTCGCCGTAGGCGAAGATGCCCGCCAGAACATTGTTGAAGTCGTGCGCAATTCCGCCGGCGAGCCGCCCGACCGCTTCCATCTTCTCCGACTGACGCAGCAGTTGCTCGAGTCGCTCGCGCCGCGTACGGGCGAGCTGCAGTTTTGCGCCCACCCGGGCGAGTAGTTCCCGGGCGGAAAAAGGTTTGACCAGGTAGTCATCTGCGCCTGCCGACAAACCCTCCACCCTGGCCTCTTCGCCAGCCCGTGCCGACAACAGCAGCACAGGTGTATCGCGCAGTCCGGGGTCTTTTCGAAACGCTGTGAGTAGCCCGAAACCGTCGAGCTCAGGCATCATGACATCGGAAAGAACAAGATCGGGCTTGAGCCGCCGGGCCGCGGCGAGAGCCTTTTTGCCGTCCGTCACCACTTCCACCCGGAACCCCCCAGCGCGGAGAAGCCTTTGCAGATAATTTCGCATGTCGGCGTTGTCGTCGGCGACCAACACCAACTGACCTTCAGTGCCGGCGACGCGAATGCTGTCGCCCAGATCGGCAGACGCTGACGGTTGAGGCCGCACCGGCGCAGCGGTGGCGGCACCATCCGAAAGCCACCCTAGTGCCTCCTCGACATAGGCCTGCGTGCGCACATTGGTGAGGGCCAGCGTCCGCCCTCGGCCAATCCGTTCTGCCGGCAAGTGAGTGACGCCGAAGGGGATCGCCACCGTGAAGGTGCTTCCCTGTCCGACCGCGCTGGTGACGCGAATGCTGCCACCGTGAAGCTTTATCAATTCCTGGACCAGGGCGAGGCCGATCCCGGTGCCCTCGATCGAGCGCCCGCGCGCGCCCTCCACCCGGTGGAACCGCTCGAACAAATGAGACAGATCTTCGGGGGGGATGCCCGTTCCGGTGTCGCGAACAGTAACTTCGACGCAGCGACCATCAGCAGACGGCTTCGCCGCGATCGCGATCTCACCTTCGAATGTGTACTTAAAGGCGTTCGATATGAGATTGAGAACCACCTTCTCCCACATGTCGGCGTCGACGTAGACCGGTTGCCGCAGCGGCGGGCATTCGACAATCAGATGAAGTCCGGCCTTCTCGATAGCGGACTGGAAGTTGGAGGCGAGTTCCGCCGTAAAGATTGCGAGGTTGATGGGCTGGAAGCTCGCTTGCGCGCGCCCGGCTTCGATGCGGGAAAAGTCGAGGAGGGTGTTGACGAGTTTGAGCAGGCGCACGCCGTTGCGGTGCGCGAGCTGCACGAGCGAGCGATCATCGGACGGCGGGTTAGTCTCGGGTCTGGCAAGCACTTCCTCCAAAGGACCCAGCAACAGAGTTAGCGGTGTGCGGAACTCGTGACTCACGTTCGAAAAGAACTGGGTCTTCGCCCGGTCGATCTCCGCAAGAGCCTCGGCGCGCTTGCGTTCTTCCTCGTAAGCCCGCGCATTCGATACGGCCGTCGCCAGGTGTCCCGCGACGAGATCGAAAAAGCCGCGATACGCGTCGTCGAGCGCACGGCGAGAATTGATGCCCGCAACCAGAACGCCTGCCGTACCGCCTTTTTGCCCCGGCTTGGCTACGGGAAGCACGATGGCCGAGGTGGTTGGCTCAGGCCATACGCCGCCGGGAAGCTTGCCAAAGCGTAAGGCGAGATCATCTAGCAGAACGACCTTACCATCTCGGATAACCCGCGCGACGCCCCAGGGGTCATCGTGGTCGAGCCGGACAGTAGCCGGCGCAAAGGCATCGTCGAGTCCGGTTTTGGCAAGCAGCGATGCGAATGTTCCGTCCTCGTCTAATAGATATAGGATCGCAA
>DATMQL010000208.1:0-6525 GCA_035566815.1 Steroidobacteraceae bacterium
ACTACACCCGGGATCGCACTGACCGAGTACTCACGTGACTCGCCTGATGGCGGCTTGAATCCCGGTGACGATTTGAAAGTCGACGGCGCGGCCGGGTGTTTGCAGGTGGCCAGTACTTGCGGCTCGCGTGCATCCCGGGCGGACTGCACACCCGGACCCTGTAGCGGCGCAACGGCAGCGGGTGCGGTCTGCGCCATCGACACCGGCACAGCGAGAATGAGCAACACCGATACGCTGAGTACGAGCAGCACCGGCAACTGCAGTCGGTTGAATTTCAAGTCGGCGCCCCCCTCAATGTCCCGCGGATTTTTCTGGCAGCCCCGCGCTTGCCGGTCAGGTCATGTCTGTAGTAACGGCGGATGTTCCGCAGCAGGCCATCCCGGACCACCCGCGAGAGCCGCACGAATCACCGCGCCGTGCTCGTCCAACAGGGGAGCGGCACGCACCGAACTGAAACGGCCGCCGGAGAACTGCACGGGCGGGCGTACCGCCTGCTTGGCGCCATGCGGCGAGTCCACTGGCACCATCAGGCCCAGATGAGCAACTTGCGGGTCGTGTACCACTTCGTCGATGGTGTTGATAGGTGCGAACGGCACGTCGTTTTCGCCGAGACGCTTCGCCAGGTTGACGAGATCGTGTTGCCCAAAGCGCTTCGCGAGTTCCTCGTTCAACGCCTCATAGTGAGCGATGCGCGACAGGCGTGCACTAAAGCGTGCGTCGCGCGCGAGATCCTGCGCGTCGAGCGCCGTGATCAACCCCTCCCAGAATTTCTCGATGGAGGAAAGATGAATGGCGACGAGACGTTGGTCCGCGGTACGTAGAATATAGGCTTGCGCAAGCCGCGGCCGGTCGCTCGAGCTGGGCGTGGCACCGAGCGCGAAAAACGCGGCAAAGGGCTCGAGCGCGAAGTGCGCCATCGCTTCCAACATCGACACTTCGACCAGGCCACCCTTACCCGTGCGGCCGCGTTTTATGAGCGCGCCCAGAACTCCGTACGATGCGTAGATGCCGGTAATGGCATCGGCAAGCGCCGGTCCGAGGAATCGCGGGCGATCCGCATCCACCACGACGCTCAGGAATCCGCTCAGGGCTTGCGCTACGGAATCATAGCTAGGGCGCTCGACGTAAGGCCCGCTCGAGCCGAAACCACTGATGGAGCAATAGACGAGCCGCGGATTGATCTCGAGCAGCCGCTCCGCTCCCGCTCCCAGGCGCGCCGCCGTGCCGGGACGGAAATTCTGGATGAAGACATCCGCCTCGCGGATCAGCCCCTCGAAAATCAGGCGCTCGTCCGGGGACTTCAGGTCGAGGGTCACGCTGCGCTTGTTGCGATTGTAGGCCTGGAAGTGCGGCGAATAATTGCCGCCCTGGTAGCTGCGGTAGGGATCACCGTCCTTGCTCTCGACCTTTATGACGTCCGCACCGAGATCCGCCAGCATCATTCCAGCGCAGGGCCCGGTGATGAACGTCCCTTGCTCCACCACCCGTATGCCGCTGAGGGCGGCTTCGATGTTCTGCCTTTCTGGTGAGTTAATCATGCTGGCGAGTTAATCATGGGATTCCTGAAATCCCTCCGGGCGCTCACCGTCGTAGTCGATAGCCTCGGCGGCGGCATGCGACATCACGAAGCCGATCGGCCGCAGCTGCTCCTCCAACAGGTGTGCGATCAGGCCCGCGGTGCGCGCCAGCAGGGGCACGCCTTTCAGCGCGCCGAGCGGATAGCCGGCATCGAGCAATACAGCAGGAATCGCGCCGGACACGTTGATGGCCAGTTGCTTACCCAGGATCGCCGGTAGGATGCGAGCGACGGTGCGTGCGATTTCTACGTGCGTGTTGCGATCCAGTGCTGCGGCCGCGATCTCAAATAAGCGTAGCGCGCGCGGATCGTAGTCTTTGTGCAACGGATGGCCGTAGCCTGGGATGGCACGTCCCGCCGCCCGGTACTCGCGGATGACCGCATTCGCCGCGCTCTCGACATCGCCAGAAGTCGCACGCGTGGCGATCTCTGCAAAAAAGCGCCCCGCGGCTTCGGATGATCCCAATACTACGGAGCCGCAACCGAGAATTCCGGCCGCAACAGCACCTTGCAATGCTTCGGGAGACGCGGCGAGTGTCATCCGGCTCGCCTGCACGCTCGGGACCAGGCCGTGCTCGGCGATGGCGACCAGCGTGGCATCGAGGATGGTGCGCTGGGCGGCAGAGGGCAGATCGCCCGTCAGCAGCAGCCAGAAATGATCGGTGAAGTTGATGCGGCCGATCAGCTCATCGGTGAGATTACGTCCACGCACCACGATGACGCTCTCGTTTGACGTGGAAATGGACGTGCTGCGATGTGCCTGCGCCCCGATCTTCACGCGAAATTCATCCTGTGATACCCTTTTCGAATAGCGAAAGCACTTTCGACCAACGAATATATTGAGCGCGGCAGCGGAAGCCGTCAAGGTAAGCTGCGGTGCTGTAGGGTTGGTAGTGATAGAGGGGGATTAGAGCAGTGAAGAACGGTCCGATTCTGACCCGGGCGAGCGCGGGCGCTGTTGCACTTTTGTCCGTGGGGCTGGGCGCCATGCCGGCTCTTGCGCACCACTCGTTCGCCATGTACGACCAGACGAAGATCGTGGTGGTGACCGGCGTGGTGTACCAGTTCGTCGCGCAGGCGAACCACGCCGAGCTGCACGTCTACCTGATCGGTCCCGACGGTAAGTTGGAAAAAGACAAGGACGGCAAGCCGCACCCTTACGGTGTGGAGATGGCGGGCGCCGCCGCGGTCGCGGAACAGGGCATTACGGCTGAGACCATGAAAGCCGGCACCATCGTGAGCGTCAAGGTGAACCCACTGCGGGACGGCACCGATTTCGGCTCCAAGGCCGGCAACAGCGCGGTCGCCAAATGTCCCTGGAAGACGCCCCCCGAACCCGGCAAGACCTGTGACACGGTGGCGGGTCACGAGCTCCTGGGGTACTCCAAGTTTTGAGTGTTGGTCACCGCTCCAGATCGCGGTGACGCGCCGGCAAGCTGGTGGAAAATGTCTCCCGCCGACGAGCCGACACGCAACGCCCGCTAAAGGGAGGCTACCTTGAACGATTTTGCCGTATGGCTCTCCACCACGCTTCCCAGCGTGTTCATTCAGAACCACCAGGTCTGGATGATCCCGGTCATTCAATCACTGCACATTGTGGGCATCGGGATCGCGGTTGGATCGACCCTGATGATGGCTTTGCGCGTGCTGGGTTGGGCGGGTATGGACCAGACGGTGCTGGCCATACAGAGGCGGTTCGGCCCGTGGTTGACGGGCGCGCTTTGTCTGTTACTGGCCAGTGGTGGGTTGCTGATCGTCGCCGAGCCCGTGCGCGAGCTCGTCACCTTCTCGTTTTGGCTGAAGATGGTGTTCGTGGCCGTGCTGACAGTGCTGGCGGCGGTGTTTCAGGCCTCGGTGACGCGTGGTGAGGACCGGTGGGAGCAGGCGCTGGTCAGGCGCAGATCGGTGCGGCTGACGGCCATCCTGATCTTCCTTGTGTTGGGTTGTATCATCATCCTCGGGCGACTGATCGCCTACGACCACATCTGGGGGCATCTGTCGCCCGCCACCAAGGCCTGACACCACAGTGGACATCCCGGCGTGGTTGAAGAGTCTCGAAGGCACCGGCCTGGCGAGCGGTATCCGCGACTCGCTCTACCTGTTTCCTTTCCTGGAAGCGGTGCATGTCATGGCGCTCAGCGTGGTGTTTGGGACGATCATGATCGTCGACCTGCGGCTGTTGGGGTTTGCCTCGACTCACAGGCCGTTCGCGCGCATGTCATCCGAGCTGCTACGTATTACGTGGGGCGCGTTTGCCGTGGCGGCGGTGACCGGCACGTTGATGTTCATGACCAACGCCCGGGTCTACGCGGGCAACACTTCCTTCCGCATAAAGATGGTGTTGCTGCTGCTCGCCGGGCTCAATATGGCGTTTTTTCACCTGACGGCGGGAAGGTCGGTCATACGATGGGATAAGGACCGATCCGCGCCGCGTATCGGTAGGACTACCGCGGCCTTGTCGCTCAGCCTGTGGATCGCGATTATTTTCGCGGGGCGCGTCATAGGGTTTACGACGACGGGTGCGCAGGCGAAGGAGGCGGCGCCGCCGGCGGGAAATTTTGATGATTTTTTGACGGGGGGTGAGCCGGGCGGCGCGACGCCAGGTGCTGCCGCAGCCGGCGCGGCCACGCCTGGGCCGGGCGTGCCTGGCGCGGGCGCTCCAGATGCGGGCGCGCGCGAGGCCACCGCACCTGCCGACTCCGCGCCTGACGTGTCCAACATGTCTATTCGGACCATCATGGCTGCCATGGTCGATCCTAGCGGCGATTTTCTCTTTGAATCCATCGCCGACGTTGCTGACGAGCACGGGATCACTCACAAGGCGCCGCGGACCGAGCAGGAGTGGGCGACGGAACGTCATCACCTCCAGGTGTTGATTGACGCTCAGCAGCTTCTAGTCGTTCCCGGGCGTAGGGCGGCTGAGCCGGGTGATCGGAGCAGCAATCCCGCGATTGAGAATGAGCCGGAGGAAGTGCAGCGGCTTTTGGATACTCAACATGCCGATTTCGTCCAAAGGGCCGATCGCCTGCGGCAGGCGGCCACCGCGGGTATGAAAGCGGCCGATGCGCAGGATACGAAGGCGCTGTTCACCGCGATTACCGCGATCGACAAGGCGTGCGAGAGTTGCCATTTGCATTACTGGTACCCGAAAGACAAGCGCGCGCACCAGGCCGCGAAGGAAGAGGGTGGGATCATTGAATAGCTCGAACAGATTCGTACGCGCGTGCGTGCTGGTTGGTGCGCTGGCCTCCACGATCATGCTGGGAGCTGCGGCGGGTGCGCAGACAGCGACCCCACCGACACCGGCGGGCGCACCGGCAGGGTCACCCGCGCCGACGACAACACCGCCGGCGGGGTTGGGGTCCGGGTCGGGCGCCGGGGCCGCGTCTGGATCGCAATCAGGATTCGCGCCGCTGCAGACGGGGAAGATTCCACCGTTTCAGGGGCCGCCGCCGGGGGTCAAGCCTTTGCCGACGGACCTGTTCACGTCGAAGAACTTCTACAAGGATCAGAAGTTGTGGTTGGATCCGCGCTATTACCGCTGCAACACGCCCCGCGAACTCGTCGAATCGCTGTGGGAGAGCGGGCGTATTGGGGCCAAGCCACCCGGAACCGCCTCGTGGGGGCACTGCAGCCTCGACTATCCGCGCGAGAGCATAGTCAGCCCCTATCCTTACAGGACGGCGAAGTCTCATTACGAAGCGCTGCTTGCGGCGGCCAAGGCTCACGGCGGCCCGACCGTTTATACGAAGGCGACGACGCCCGACTGGGATGGCTTCTACGATCGGGATTGGGGGGCGAGCGACACACCGGGCGTACTGGCTCCCGATAGAACCGGGCCCGGCTTTTTTCAACGCGCGGGCCTGACCGGCGAGCGCTGGATCTGGGGCGGGATCGACCAGGCCTCCACCATCGTCTCGCTCCTGACACCCGAGTACCAGGCGCGCTACGTGCAGATGCTGTATCACGAGGCGGTCGATAACTCCAAACAGTGGAATGCGGAATTCTGCTATCCGGAAGGGTTCACGCGCTGGTGGGCATGGCCTTCCCGGGGCAGTGCCTTCCAGCTGACCATGACCGCCTACCAGGTGCAGTTCCTGTCGGGCATCGCGGATAATTTCCTACGCCAGGTTCTCATCGGCAAAGAGCACGTTCAGAAGGTTCCGCAGTGGTACGGGGAAACCGTGGGCTTCTGGGATGGCACGACACTGGTCGCCTGGACCGCCAACATCCAGGCCTGGACTCAACACACCATGTTCGAGAACAGCGGCAAGCTCGAGGCTGTGGAAATATTCAAGCCGGCGTATGACGCCCAGGGCAAGTTCGTCGGGCTCGAGGAAGAGGCGGTTTTCTACGACCCTGAAGCGTTGCTCCAGCCGGTGCGGATCCTGGATCGTTTCGTGCGGCGCGCGACGCCGGATGATCCGAAGGTGCGTTATACATTCATCGAGTGTTTGTCGAACGTTCACAACGTCGACGGCCGACCGCGGCAACTCAAGCAGGAAGACCCCGAATTCGTGGAATACTACGGGCGGCCGTGGGCCAAGGTTTGGGAGAAGTACTTCGAGAAGGGGTGGGATAAGCCGCAGACTACGGGTGTGCCGGAAGACGTGCTCAAGTCGCTGGAATGAACGCCAGCGCTCGCCGGTGGGGCGCTGAGGCCCGCGGCTTTGTCGCCGCGGCTCGCGGTTGCGGCGTGGCGGTGGTTGCTTGGCTGTTGTGTCTCGCGCCGGTGGCACTGGCTGCACCAACACCGCCGCGCACGCCACCCCGTGTCTTTGTCCCGATCAAAGGCGATCTCTGGCGCGCCGGCAACGGCAACTGGTGGAGTCTCGTCTATGTGACGCCGGATGGCATCGTGTTGGTGGATCCGATCAGTCCGGATTTCGCCGCCTGGTTGAAAGGCGAGCTCGGTGCCCGCTTCCCTGGTAAGGCCGTCAAGTACATCG
>DATMQL010000209.1:0-15907 GCA_035566815.1 Steroidobacteraceae bacterium
CCTGTCACTCGCGCCACAGCCTCCGCCACGTAAGCTATAGGCATCACGACGCCACTCGGCAGACGCACGCTCGGAGGTTTCCGGCCGACGAGTTGCGCGATCTCGATGAGGATCTCGCGCAGGGACATATCCTGGCCTCCCAGGATGTAACGCTCACCAACCCGGCCGCGATGAAACGCCAGCAGGTGTCCGGCGGCCACGTCGTCGACATGCACGATGTTGAGTCCCGTGTCGACATAAGCCGGCATACGACCCGCCGCAGCGTCAAACACCATCTGTCCGGTCGGGGTCGGCTTGACATCGCCCGGCCCGATCGGCGTCGACGGGTTGACGATCACGACCGCGCTGCCGGCGCGTACCGCATCCCGCGCCACCTCCTCCGCGAGGTATTTCGAGCGCTTGTAGTGGCCGATCATGTCCGCGAGCGTCGACGGCGTGTCCTCCGATCCTGGCGAGCCGTCCTTGGGTATGCCGATCGTCGCAACACTGCTCGTGTACACAACGCGGCGCACACCGGCCTCCCGGGCCGCGTTCAGGATATTGCGCGTGCCTTCGACGTTGGTTCGGTAGAGTTGCTCGGGGTCGAACGCGCCCAGCCTGTAATCCGCCGCGACGTGAAAAAGCGCCTCGCACCCGGTCAGCGCGCGTTCCAGCGACGCCGCGTCGGCCAGGTCTCCCTCGATCACTTCGACGGCAATACGCTGTAGGTTGCGACGATCGGAGCCCTTGCGCGCCAGGGCACGCACTTGCCACCCCTCCTGGAGCAAAGCCCTGGCGACCGCCGCGCCGACGAAACCCGTCGCGCCGGTGACGAGTGCCCTCACGACAGACCCACACGGGCCACGGCGGCCAGCGAGCGGTTCGCCGCCCGATAGCGGCCCGCCAGGCGTAACAGGGGTGCCAGATCCGCAGGCGTGCGTGCCAACGCCCCGATCAAGCGCCAGACCTGCAAGTGACCCTCCTTATCGGCGGCGGCGGTCACCGCCTGCGGAAGCGCGTCAGCCGCACTATCGACAATGACTCTCACGGCAATAAACGGGAGTTGGTGCGAGCGGGCCACTTCGGCAACCGCCAGACTCTCCATGTCTACCGCCGCCGCGCCGGTCTTCCGGAACAGAGTGGCCTTATCGGCAGGAGTTCCGATGGCGGTCCGGCTCGTCAGGAGCCGACCCTTCGTCACGGGCCGAAGCGCTGCGAGCGCCGCACCCAACCGCTCACACCAATCGTGAGCCGTCTCCAGCGCCGCCCCGTCGGGTGAGACCACTTCGCTCGGCAGGAATATGGTCCCGGCGGCAAGAGCCGGATCCAGTCCGCCCGCCATACCCCAACTCGCCAGTGCTGTGGCCCCCTCCTCGATGAGCGCCTCGGCGCTTCGCGCAGCGGCGGCAGCACCCATCCCACTTACGGCGAGCAGCGTTCCGTCAGCGGGTCCCAGGTGGCGCGCTTCGGCCGCCAGTGCGCAAACCACGCCAACGACATTCAGTGTCAATGAGCCGCCCCGGCGCGGGAGAGATTCCGATACGCCGCCAAGGCCCAGAGCGGGAAATAGGCGCAGTAGCCGTGATACTTGAGATAGAACACGCGCGGAAAGCCCGGGGCGGTGAAGGTCGGATCGCTCCACAGGCCGTGCTGCTCCTGGGTGCGCACCAGGTATTCGATCCCGTTACGAACGGCGCTCGAATCCACCTCACCTGAGGACAGCAACCCGAGCAGTGCCCAGGCCGTCTGGTAGGGATTGCTGGGGGTGTTGACCTCGGCAGGCCGTGACTGCCAGCCGTAGCTGTCGTTGCTTTCGCCCCAGCCGCCATCGGCGTTCTGATGCTTTGCAAGCCACTCGACCGCACGCCTGACGCTCGCGTCGTCGGGCCCGATGCCGGCCTGCGCGAATGCCATCAACACCGACCAGGTGCCATAGATGTAATTCGTGCCCCAGCGGCCAAACCACGAGCCGTCGGGCATCTGTTCCGCGCGTAGGAAATCGATAGCGCGCGCCATCGCGGCCCGGTCTTGCGGGCGACCCACGAGAGCGAGCGCGGTGACGGTCCGGGCGGTCACGTCGCTCGTCGGAGGATCCAACAGCGCGCCGTGATCGGCGAACGGAATGTAGTTGAGGTTGTAATGCGTGTTGTCGACGTCGAACGCGGCGAACCCGCCGTTCGTGCTCTGCATTCCCACCAGCCAGTCCAACGCCCGGGTCAGCGATTCCCGGTAACGCCCGGACTCGTTGGACCGGTGCATGGACCAGGCGATCACCGCGGTGTCATCGAGATCTGGATAGTGAGGATTGGCGAACTGAAAGGGCCAGCCGCCGCCGGGAAGACCCGGCCGTTGCACCTGCCAGTCGCCCGGCTCATCGAGCAGCTGCTTGTCCTTCAGCCAATCGAGCGCCCGGTTGGCGGCAGCCTCGGCGGACGCGCCGCCCGCCTCCTGCATGGCCAGAGCGGCGAGCGCTGAATCCCAGACAGGCGAGACACACGGCTGGCAGTAGGCGCTGTTGCCCTCGATCACCAGGAGTTTCTCGATGGCACGCTTCGCGATCACCCGGTGTGGGTTGTCGCGCGGATAGCCGAGCAACACCATCGCCTCCAGCGAGTTCACCATCGCCGGGAAAATCGCGCCCAGGCCGTCCTCGCCGTTCAGGCGCTCTATGAACCAGGACTCCGCGCGCCGCGTCGCCGCCCTGCGCATGGCCCTCGGAATGAGCGGATCGATGACCCGGAAACAACGATCGAGCAGAAAGAACGCCCGGGCAAGCCGGCGCGCGCCGCGCCCGGTGGCGGGCAACCTGAAGTAGTGATGCTCGTCATCCGGCGGCGTCGTGAACAACTCGCGGATGTGCACGTTGCGCGGATTGCGCGCGCGCGGCTTGTAGGTGCACAGAATGAACAGCGGCACCATCACCGTACGCGACCAGTCAGACACCTTGTCGAGATGGAACGGAAACCAGCGCGGCAGGAGCATGATTTCCACGGGAATGTACGGCACGGCGCGCCACGGCACCTCGCCGAACAAGGCGAGCGCGATGCGAGTGAAGACGTTGGAGCGCGCCGCGCCGCCGCGCTCGAGGATCGCTTTCCGAGCGCGTTCCATGTGAGGCGCGTCGGGGCTGTCGCCCGCGAGCTTCAGCGCGTAATACGCCTTGACGGTGGCGCTGATATCCAGCTCCCCGCCGTAATACAGGGGCCAGCCGCCGTGATCTGCCTGGTTGGCCCGCAGGTAGACGGCGATCTTCGCTTCCAGCGCCGGATCGATCTCGTCCAGGTAATGCATCATCAGGATGTATTCGGACGGAATCGTGCAATCCGCCTCGAGTTCGAACAGCCAGTAGCCGTCGGCGTGCTGCGCATTCAACATCGCGTCGCGCGCGGTCGCGATGGTTCGATCCAACGTCGACTGCGTGGCGAGACGGTCGAATTTCAGGGGGCGCAGGTCGGGTACCTCGGCCCCTTCGGACAGGGCTGCATCACGAGCATGGGACTGACGATTCAAAGGCCGGATCTCCCTTCAGAACGGCGAGCGGGGCGCTCCAGCGGGACAGGCCGGGCGCTTTGGTTTTTTTCCGCGGTGGTAGGTCCTGCGAGATGCAGGGCCGGCCGAGGTGAACGGCGCGCCACGGCGGGCGCGGCGAGAGGCACGCCGACGGCGGCCCAGTCGAACAGCCGCTGCAGCATCCAGTTGCTGCGCACCGCGACGTTCGTCGATACCTGGGTCAGACCTACGGCGGCATGTGAGACCTTCACCTGCGTGCCGCTGGTGAAGCCCGGGGTCTGTGCGATTTTGCGCAGCGTGAGCACGGCCAGCCCGATCGCCCAGAGACAGAAGCGGCGGATGCCCGTCTCCTTGCCGGGCATCAACAAGGTGTAGGACAGGGCGTTACGCAGATGAACGTGGGCGACGCCGACCAGCTCGCGCATGCCGGCGTCGAAGCGTGTGTCGGCTTGTCCCGGAACCAGTTGTTCCAGGTCGATGCCATAGCGGGTGAAAACTTCCTGCGGCAGCCAACAGGCACCCCGGGTGCGGTCTTCCCACACATCCTTGAGGATGTTGGTCATCTGCAGGCCCTGCGCGAAGGATACGGCGAGGTCGTGCAGCTCGCTGCGATGCTGGCGTATTTCCGGCGAGTAGCTGCAGAACAATTCGGTGAGCATCTGGCCCACCACGCCCGCGACGTAGTAGCAGTAGTCATCCAGATCGGTCGAGCGCGGCAGGCCGCGCACGCTCGCGGTCAGCTGAAATTTATGCATCCCGTGGCACATGATGTCCAGGCAGCGCTGGATGGCGATACGCTGTTGGTCCTCGAAGCCCGCGGTGATGCCCACGACCCGCTTCATATTGAGCACCAGGTCGCGTTCGGCCGGCAGCGTCCGCTCGGAAAGCTGCGGCACGACATCCCGGACCAGCAGATCCGCATCGTCGCGGCCGCACACGACGTCGACGAAGCGCTGCTGTAACACCAGGGTTGCGGCGACCGACGGTTCGATCTCATCCTCGATCGTGTCCGCGATCCTGCACAACAGGTACGCGTTGGTGACCGGCGTCCGCAGAGCCGGAGGCAGCTGTGGGATCGTCAGCGCGAAGGTGCGCGAGACATGGGGCAGGATTCCATTCTGATAGTCCTCATCGGCAATGCTCGCATCCATTTGGACAGTGTCGCGCGACATCGTACGAATAACACCACTCAAACACAGTACCTTTGCCTTGAAACCCGGGGACGGCCTCGGGATCGTGTTGCGCCCTGAAGACAGGGGGCGCCGCCCGACGCCGGTGCGCACTTTAGCATAAGGGCCCCCAGCATCCGGGGCCTTCCGGAGCTTTTGTAACGCCGCCGACGGAAGCCGGTTGTGGGTATACTGCTACGGATGACAGGATCGTCCGAAACCCCTCCGCTGCTAAGCAGCCTCGATTCCCCCGCCGACCTGCGCGGCCTCCCGATAACCGCGTTACCCGCGCTCGCGACCGAGTTGCGCGAGTTCCTCATTCACTGCGTCAGCGCCCGAGGGGGACACCTGGCGGCCGGCTTGGGTACGGTCGAGCTCACGATCGCCTTGCACTATGTGTTCGATACGCCACATGACCGGCTGGTCTGGGACGTTGGCCACCAGGCCTACCCGCATAAGGTCCTCACGGGCCGGCGCGAGCGTCTTCCGTCGATCAAGCAGCCCGGGGGATTGGCGCCTTTCCCGAGCCGCGAGGAGAGCCAATACGACACCTTTGGGGTTGGGCACTCGAGCACCTCGATCAGCGCCGCCCTCGGGATGGCCGTGGCCGCCGCGCGTAAAGGCGAGAGCCGGCGGGTCGTCGCCGTGATCGGCGACGGAGCCCTGACAGCCGGGATGGCCTTCGAGGCTCTCAATCACGCCGGTTCCCTGCCAACGGACCTGCTCGTCGTCCTGAACGACAACAACATGTCCATTTCGGAGAACGTGGGCGCCCTGTCGAACCGTTTTGCCCAGGCACTTTCGGGACCCCTGTATGCGCACCTGCGCGAGCGCGGCAAGCAGATCCTGCGCCAGATGCCCACCGTCCGGGAGTTGGCGCGCCGCTCTGAAAGGCATTTGAAAGGGATGGTGTTGCCCGGAACCTTGTTCGAAGAGCTGGGCTTCAACTACATCGGTCCGGTGGACGGCCACGACGTGAACGCGCTCGTAAAGACGCTGCAGAACGTTAGCAAGTTGCACGGCCCACAGCTCCTTCACGTGGTGACCCGCAAGGGCAAGGGCTACGCACCCGCCGAGGCCGATCCGATCAAGTGGCACGGTCCGGGCCCGTTCGATCCCGCCAGCGGGACCCTCTTCAAGGAAAAGAGCACCGGTCCGACCTATTCGCAGATCTTCGGCCAGTGGCTTTGCGACATGGCCACGGCCGATCCGAAGATCGTCGGAGTGACGCCCGCCATGCGCGAGGGCTCGGGACTCGTGGAGTTCTCGAAACGCTTCCCCGGTCGCTACTTCGACGTGGCCATCGCCGAACAACACGCTGTGACCTTCGCTGCAGGCCTTGCGACAGAGGGGATGAAGCCGGTCGTCGCGATCTACTCAACTTTCCTGCAGCGCGCTTACGACCAGTTGATTCACGACGTGGCCCTGCAGCAGCTGCCCGTCGTGTTCGCCGTCGACCGGGCGGGACTCGTCGGCAGCGACGGAGCCACCCACCAGGGCAGTTACGACCTGAGTTTCCTGCGTTGCATTCCGAACATGGTGATCATGGCGCCATCGGACGAGAACGAATGCCGCCAGATGCTCTACACCGGGACGACTCTCAACACGCCATCGGTCGTACGCTATCCACGCGGCACCGGCTCGGGCGCATCGGTTGTGACACAGATGACCGCCCTCCCCGTCGGCCGTGGGCACGTGCGCCGCGAGGGCCGCAGCGGGCTGGCATTGCTCGTGTTCGGCACGCTCCTCGAGTCGGCGCAAAAGATCGCGGACCGCCTGGATGCGACGCTCGTCAACATGCGATTCGTGAAACCGCTCGACGAGAACCTCGTCATCGAGCTTGCCGCGCGCCATCGGGCCATGGTGACTATCGAGGAAAACGCCATCGCGGGCGGTGCGGGAAATGCCGTGGGCGAGGTGTTAGCGTTCCGCGGCCGTTCCCTGCCCCACCTGCGGCTGGGAATCCCCGACCGTTTTATTGAGCACGGCTCGCGAGAAAGTTGCCTGGCCGCGGCGGGTCTCGACGCGGCCGGCTTGAGCGCCAGTATCGAGCGCTGGTGGGTCTCAGTAACGGCGGGCG
Organism: Steroidobacteraceae bacterium; assembly: GCA_035566815.1. Taxonomy (GTDB): domain Bacteria; phylum Pseudomonadota; class Gammaproteobacteria; order Steroidobacterales; family Steroidobacteraceae; genus 13-2-20CM-66-19. Next base: position 6,739 of record DATMQL010000209.1, read on the forward strand.
AGGAGCCAATCCGCGAGCGCGCGTAACAGGTCGGCGCGCATCCCGAACGGCGCAAGTGAGTCCAACGCCTGCGCGTGAAGCAGGCGCACCCGCTCCTGGGAAGCTTCGATCCCGATCACCGACGGATGGGTGGGCTTGCCGCGCTCGCTATCCGCTCCGGTCGCCTTGCCGAGCGTGGTCACATCGCCCAGCACGTCCAACAGGTCGTCCTGGATCTGGAACGCCAGGCCGATGGGATTCACGAATCCCAACAGCGCATGGTGCCAGCGAGGCTCGAGTGACGGCGAGCACGCCGCCGCCATCATCACACTGACGCGAATCAACGCGCCCGTCTTGCGCGCGTGCATTTCCTCGACCTGGGCCAGATCGAGTTTCTTGCCCTGTACGCCGAGATCGATCGCCTGGCCACCGGCCATGCCGAACGTACCGCTCGCTTCGGCCAGCAACTCCACCAGGCGCAAACGGATGGCGGGTGATGCCGGTAGCGCCGGATCGCGAGTCAACACCTGGAAGGCCAGTGTCTGCAGGGCGTCGCCCACCAGAACCGCCGTCGCCTCGTCAAAGGCTTTATGGCACGTGGGGCGACCACGACGCAGATCATCGTCATCCATCGCCGGCAGGTCGTCATGCACCAGCGAGTAGACGTGAATCAACTCGATCGCACAGGCGGCCGCTTCGACTTCGTCTTCGGTCAGCCCGAGTGCATGCGCGGTCGCGAATACGAGCGCCGGTCGGATGCGTTTTCCACCACCCAACACGCTGTACCGCATTGCCTCGTGCAGTCGCGCGGGCACCACGCTCGCCTCGGGAAGGCGCGCGGCCAGCGCCCGCTCCATCCGCGTCTGCCATGACTCGAGTTGGGCGCGAAATGCCTCGCGCTTGCCCGACTCGCCCAGGGTCTCTTGTCGTGCGGAAAGTGCTGTATTCACGCCCGAGCTTCCGCCGCCAGCCTAAGCTTTTCGATCATTACAACCTCGAAGGGGCGTCGGGCTCGCGGTTCGAGCGCTTGATGTCAGCCACCGCCACCGTGGCGACAGTCTGGCGCGAACGATCTCCGTAGAGAATCGGCGGATCAGCCGCCATCGGCCCGGTGAGCTTCGGTCCCCACAACGCCGCCTTCAGCGCCCGCAGCGGATGCGCAAACGCATCGTCCACCGCCGTGCCTTCGAATCCGCAGTGGGCCATGCAGTTGTCGCAGGCCGGGTTACGTCCGACACCGTAATTCTCCCAGGCGGTGTCTTCCATGAGTGACTTGAAGGTCGGCGCGTAACCTTCGTCGGTCAGCAGGTAGCACGGGCGCTGCCAGCCGAAGAGGTTATAGGTCGGCATACTCCAGGGCGTGCATTCGTACGCCTGGTTTCCCGCGAGGAAATCCAGGAACAGGCCGGAATGATTGAAAGACCAGCGCAGGCCGGACTTGCCCTCTTTCTTGCGGCCCCGCTTGAAGATTTCGCGGAACAGCCGCTTGCTGGCGCTGCGGCCGAGGAAAACATCCTGCCGCGGAGCATGGTTATAACTGAAGCCCGGCGAGACCATGATGCCTTCGATACCGAGCGCCATGGCCTCGTCGAAGAACGCGGCCACGTGGTCCGGATCCTCGCCACTGAACAGCGTGCAGTTGATCGTGACCCGGAAGCCCTTGCTGCGGGCGAGCTTGATGGCCGCGACGGCCTTGTCAAACACCCCTTCCTGGCAGACGGACTCGTCGTGCCGCTCGCGGCTACCGTCCAGGTGGATCGAGAAGGTCAGGTACGGCGAGGGCTGGTAATCGTCGATGTGCTTGGGCAGGAGTATCGCGTTCGTGCACAGGTACACGAACTTCTTGCGCGCTACGATGCCGGCCACGATCTCCGGCATCTCTTTGTGGATGAGGGGCTCGCCACCGGGGATCGAGACCATCGGCGCGCCGCATTCGTCCACCGCCTTGAGCGCGTCCGCGACACTCACCCGCTTCTGCAGAGTCTCCTTGGGGTAATCGATTTTGCCGCAGCCGGCGCAGGCCAGGTTGCACTGGAACAGCGGTTCCAGCATCAGCACCAGGGGATAACGTTTCACACCGCGCAGTTTGCGTCCGGCGATGTAACGCCCAACACGATACGCTTGAATCAGCGGTACGCCCAACTCTTAACTCCTTATCTCAGAGCCAACACGGCTGCGCGGTGATCCCGCCAGATCCGTGCCCACTCAAGTTTGAACCACGGCGTGAACCGCTCGGCGCCGGCGCCGCTCAGCTCAGCCTGCAGCGCCTCGGGATCGACCCAGCGCCACGCGAGAATCTCGTTCGGATCGGTCTTCACCGGGTCGCGGCTCTTGCCGATGAACACCGAGCACAGTTCCTGCTCGGAGCCCGCCGTCTCGAACTGCGCCTGGTACTGAAACTTGAACAGGAACTGCAACGGACAGCGCAGCCCCAGCTCCTCGTACAGGCGGCGGTGAATCGCCGTCTCCATGCTCTCAGCCCGGCGCGGATGGCTGCAGCAACTGTTCGACCAGTACAGCGGCCAGAGGCGCTTCGAGGCCGCACGTTGCTGCAGCAGCAGCTCGCCCTCGCCGTTGAAAATCAGCAGCGAGAAAGCACGGTGCAGCACGCCCTGCCCGTCATGGCACTTCGCCTTGCTCAGGTGGCCGACTTCGCGGTCCGTTTCGTCGACCAGAATGAGCGCTTCGGAGTCGAGCGCAACCACATCATCATCCATCACGCAGGCAACTCCGTACCCTCGCGCTGGGGCGCGTTGTCGCAGGCTGTGCCGTAAGCATTCATCCGCGCATGATAGCTGTGTGACGGGGGTTCGCCAAAGTAATCTTAAGAGGTAGGGGCCACAGCCGAATAGGCGCAATGTGCTGTCTTTTGGCCCGGAGTGTCCCCTCCGCGCCACGAGGCTGCGCGCCCCGGCTTTCCCACGCCTGTCCTACTTGGGGGGCTGACCGCACCGCGCCAGTACGCCGCGCAGGTCGCGGATCGCGGGAAACACTTCGTTATTCCAGTCGCCGCCCTGCGCGTCGTAAGCCCGCTGCTCGTACTCCACGATCTCCTTATCCTCGGCGAAGATCCGCTCGGTGAACCAGGTGACGAACGGCCACGCGGCATGAATGAGGCCTGGAATGGGTGGCTTTTTTACGGACAAGTAGCCATAGGTGCGGTTGGTCCGCTGTTCGGCATCCAGCGGTGTGTAGTTCAGCCAGACATCCAGCACGGGATCGTCAGTCAAGCGGATACCGCGGCCCACCCAGACCTTTAGACTCTGCGTCGGGTAATCAGTGCGGATCCGCATGTGGTCGGAGAAGTCCTTCTTCAGATTCTTGCGGTCGCGGGCCAGCTTGACGATGACCATCTCACCCATCGAGGACTTGCCGCCGGTGCGGCTGAAGCTGTATTCAACCTGTGCCCAGTTGTCACCATGCTCGCGCCCGATACATTGCGCTTTGATGGAACCCATATTCTTCCGATGCATGAACTGGTGGTTCATGTCGAACAGGTTCTCGTGCATGAAGGTGTAGTGGCAGGCGACTTCGCGATTCAACCGGCGCGTCTTGTAATCCTTGCGTTGCGAGGAGCCCAATGACTGTGGCACACGGCTTTCCGCCAGCGCCGGGTTGCCTGGGAACACAAAAATGAGGCCGTCGATCTCGCGGGCGGGATAACTTTTCACACCGTTCGGCAGCCGTTCCTTACCGAGATACGGCACATCCACGCACTTCCCGCTGCAGTCGTAGCTCCAGCCGTGATAGTGGCACTTCAGCTCGTCGCCGTTCACCACGCCGAGATGTAACGGCACCTGGCGATGAGCACACCGATCCTCCAGCGCAAACACCCGCCCGCTATTGCCACGGTAGAGCACGATCGGCTCCCCGGCAAAGCGGCGGGCGAGTGTCTTGCCCATCTGTAACTCATCGGCCCATGCCACCGCGTACCAATGATCCGGGTGCGCACCCAAGCTGCGCAGGTCGAAGGCGTTGGGCGAGTTCGCCGTACGCAGGGGGATCAGGTTGGGGCTCTCTTCCGACATCGCGCTCGCTCCAGACTGCGGCTCAATGCGGCAGAGTAACGCGTCGGGTGGCCCTGCGGTCAAGCTAACAGCGAGTCTTCTTATTCTTTACCTTAGTTAAGTTACGTAAGTTATTGTTTTTACGTCAGTGTGAGATCGATTCAGCCACGTTGGCCAGCAGGATGAAGGTCGTAGCGGCGTCGACGACATATTCGTTTTCGTACCAGAGGAAGGGCCAGTTGTCCTTGAGCTCCGGAAAATCCGGCTGGATGATGACCACGCCGGGAATCATGCCACCCGGTATAAAAGTGTAGTCCGCGCGGTTGTTGCCATAGCCGACAAGCTTCGAGGACGTCCCCACCGAAGAAACGTAAGAGACACTGTTCACCGGGTGACGCCCGAGAACATAGTCGAATCCCCGCAAAGTGGCATCGATTCCGACCATGTTGGGAAACGCCTGGTGGAGGTAGTACATCTGCACGGCGAAAGCCGCGGCCGTTTCTGACCCGCCCCAGGTCCCGGTACTGATCGGCACCCCAAAGGGGTTTTTGGCGAGTTCCCCAGCCGCCTGCCGCTCGAATTGTAAGAGTGCCGTGGCAAGAGACTTCTTAAAGGAGGCGTCCATGAAAGGCAGTGCGCGAGCGGCCAGCCAACCCAGGGAGACAAAATTCTTCTGGATCGCGGGCAGCAGCGCCTTCAACCTGACTTTGTAGGCCCCCTCCCCCCTGGTGGCGATCAACAGCTCGACTGCGGCTTTGATCTCCTCGTCATCGAGCTCGCCACCCGTGGTGTTGAACGAGTGGAACATGAGGGGTGGGTGACTATGCTCGTCCTGCCATACCCGGGTCGCGATGAACAGGCACTCCTTGGCGAGCTTGTCGTCATACCCACGTAAGATCCGGCTTGCGGCGGCGAGAGCCGACGCCGCATCGTAATTCAGAGGCGTGATGTGGGTCGTGAAGGCCCATCGGTCATCCGGCACTGCGGAATGAATCCCGTCGCTATCCAGCCCGCCGAGGTGAAGGTCATAGATCTTCCCGTCGGTCTTCGAGGCGGCATCACCAAGGTGGGTGTACTCCTCGAGCGTCGGCTCGATGATTCCGGGGATAGCATGGCCGAACGCGTGGTACTGGGCGAGCAGCGCCAGAACGCCATGCTTCACCTGCTGAACCACGTCTGGAACGCCATCGGGCCGGCGAATCTGCACCAGATGCGCATCTTCGTCCACGGTGGTCTCATCCCAGTCGATGTGAAACGCTTCGCGGGCCAGGACGAGATCGGTGATGACCCGCACCTGGGTTTGGGTGCGGATGTCGTAGTCACCCGCATCGTACCAACCTCCCACGTTCAGGTTAGGAATGTGCTCACCGGAGGCGAACGGCGAGTCGGAAGTCGCTCCCATCGAGTAGCCATCGAAGTGGGTGTAGTTCACCGGCGCCTGGCGAGCGTCATCCATATGTGAGACACCGTGCCAGACGCGGTAATTCTCCCGCACCTTGATGTGATCCATCTGGACGGCAAGATAGGTGTCCAGGGAAGGCTGCCAGAGGCCTTTCTGGTAAACGTCGGCGCCGATTCGGAATGGCGTTGTGGTGTGTCCGGCGTATTCGATAGCGTAGACGCCGGGCTTGCGGACCTCTGAGAAATCGAAAGTTGCGTAGTGATACCGCAGCCAGGGCCCCCAGAGCTTGATGGCTGCTTCGAAAACTTTTTCGTAGGCTCCCGTGGCACCGAGGCTCAAGACCCGCGCCGTCGGTGGCGGATCGTAGCGGGCATCGAACTCCAGCACGGCCACTTTCGAGCGCTCGGGCGTGTAGCCGACCTGGTTGTACGAAACCACCGGAGGCCGGACCCAACCGGGAATGACATTGGGATGAACGTGCCAAACCAGCGCGTTCTCCGTCCGGTTGGCAGGGATCAGAGACCGTACGACAAACCAGCCGTTCTGCGCTCTGTTGCGGCCGTCGAAGAGCATGACGGGGCCCGTATCGGATGTGATGCTGACGCGAGTAGTCGGGTCTTCCGGGGCCAGAACGATGTCATGTCCGCTTGCCAGGGGTAGTGGTTCGGCCGCGTCCTGGGTGCCGGCGTCGCGGTGGGCACCCGGTCCGGTTGCGGGCTCGGCTAGGTTGGCGGACTCGGCTGCGCTGGCGTCGCGGGGCGGGCCTGTGTTGTGCTGGGCACTGACCTCCCGCTGCATCGGGCCGTCTGGATGGCGTGGAAAGATGCCGAACGTTGGGGCTGCCGTCCGCTCGTCCAACAGGTAACTCTTGCCGAAATAGGCGGTGGGCAGGAAGTCGAGATTGAAGCCCGCCTTGCCGACCAGCTCTGGCGGAAGCGGTTTGTCGAGATGGACCGCGACCCGGAAGCCTTCACCCTCAGCCGTCACTTCGATGCGGTAGGTCAGATTGAGGTCCGGGTAGCCGGAGACCGCGATCAACTGGTCGGGTACGGCGCCGCGCTTGCGACCCGTGAATTTCGGCACCGGGTCCCATTGCTCCGGGGTCGGCAACAGCCGCACCTCCCCGTCGGTGGCGATGCGCTCGCCATGCTGGATGATTTCGATTCCGCCCAGCTTCTGGTCGCGGAATACGTCGTGAAAGAGGTTCTGGTAGGCGAGGACGCTCAGGCCCTGGGTCTCGAAGTAGTCGAGGTTGTTGAGGTGGAGGTCCGCGGCCAGCGGGGCACGGCCGACGCCGAAGAGCGCCAGGACAATAAAGGTGAAATTGCCACGCATGGAATTCTATCCCTGTGGATTCAGGTAACGACTCGCGAAAGTCAGGAACCGCTACCGCGCACCTCAGCGCGCGACCTTCTCAGCAAGAAAGTCGGCCGTGAGCTGCAACGCCTCACGCGTCTCTGGAAACTCGAAGTGGTACCAAAACGCGTGCGGCAACGCGTCGAACACGACCAGGCGCGAATCGACCCCAGCGTGCAGCATCGCTCGATGTAACGTCGACGTGTCCCCAAGCAACATGTCACGCGTACCGCTGACAAACAGCGTAGGCGGCATCCCCTTCAGATCCGAGAACACCGGCGACAACACCGGATCACGGCGATCCGTTTTACCCACGTAGGCATCATCCGGCAGATGTCCAGGATCCGTGGGCTGCAACGTCCCCGGGAACCCATCCAGGGTGAACAACTGTCGCGAGTCACTGACCCGGCTGAAATCTCCCAGCGCCGACAGCACCGCCATCCCACCCGGCAACGGCAGTCCCAACTGCTTCAATTTCACCGCCACCTCGCAGGTCAGGATGCCTCCCGCGGAGGTCCCGAAAATGCCGATGCTCTTCGGCTTATAGGTTTTCAACAGCTCCTTGTAGACGGCCACCACATCATCGACCGCTGCGGGAAAAGGATTCTCCGGCGCCAGCCGGTAATACACCGAGACCACCTGGATCCGCGCCAGGTTGGCAATCGGATCGCCTTCGATCCGCGAGCCCGAGTCCGAATTGAAGCCGCCTCCGTGCAGATTGATGAGAACGCGGTGCTGATTTTCCGGTGGCATTTGCAAAGGCGTGATCAGGTCGGCGCGCACACCTGCAATCGTGGTTTCCTTGATCGCTACGGGATACTGCTCGAGCGCCTCGGCGGAGTCGCGCGCCCGCCATTCATCGGTCGCCGTGCGTCGCTGCTCCAGCGTCTGAGGTCCATGCTGGTTGCGCGTAGTGGAATCAAGCCACTTGCGCGCCTCGGGACTAACAAGCATGGGCTCGGGGATGACACGGGTGACGTGAGCCGTACCGTCCGGGTCGAAGGAAGCTGAGTCCTGGGCGGATGCCGCTTGTGCCGGGGGTCGCGTCTGCGCCGACGGATTCCCGACGGCCGACGCCGCTACAACAGCGCCACCTGAAATCCGTATCTCAAACGGGCCGGCAGGCAGGCCCGAAGTGTCGAACAACGTGCAGACCGGGCTGTCGGCCCAGCAATAACGAACGCGGGTCGCCGCTGCGCCGTTCCGGCTCTCCAACACGACCCTCGTGCCCTCGAGCCTTGCTTCCGCAAACTGACAAGTCTGTGGCCCATCTCCACACAACTCGAATCCGATCGAAGTGTCGTGACTGTAGGTCACCAGATGAATCTCGACGTCCCCGAAGTCAACGACGACCTGCCCGTCAGCTCGCACGGCGTGCACCGGAACCGGCCCCGACGGGGCGATCGATTCCCCGTAAACCACGTGGCGTGCGGCGAGCGCGAGCCGTCGGCCCACATCCTGTTTGTTGGTCGGATGTAGATTGTGCGCGTCACCTATATCGATAGTGACCGCAAGCCCCGCGTGCGGATCCCTGGCGACAGTCTGCCGCTGCGCCTCGCGAAGCACAGCCCAGCCGGACTCCTCGGGCGCTGAAGACAGCTTGCCGTAATTCGGAAGTTGCACGATCAGAAACGGCAGCGCGGCGCCAAACTGGTGGCGCCAGTCGGCCATCAGGCCGGCAAGTAGCGCTGGATAGCTGTCCGCTTCGCTCGTATTCGACTCACCCTGGTACCACAGTGCGCCGCGAAACGTGTAGTGGCCCAACGGCGCGATCATGGCGTTGTAGAGCGAAGTCAGACCACCCACCGACTCCCAAGGCGTGCGCGGCGGATAGCCAATCGCAGACGGCGCGATCCGATACTCCCACGGCCCATCCAGCGGAATCGACCTCCCGTCAGTCAACTGGACGGCTCGCCTGGCGCCTCCTTCCAGCAGCCCGCCGCCACCGTAGTTGCACAGGACATTGATCACCAGGACATTGTCACCCGCGTGCAGCAGGCCCGGCGCGATGTTGTAAGTCCGGTCGGTGCCATAGCCGAAGGTGTTACCGACCACGCGACCATTGATCCAGGTCTGGTCAACCTGGTTGATGGCGCCCAGGTCGAGGCGGTTCGCCGACTTTGCCTCCGCGGCGCTCAACGTGACATGGGTGCGGTACCAGACGAGCCCGGTGAAATCCTTGAGTTCCGCGACTCCCCAGGTGCGCCAGTCCCCGAGCTTCGCGGGCGCCAGCTGCCAGCCTGAGGCGACACTGGACAAGGAGGCCGCACTTGCGCCCGATCTGCCGTGGGCCGCCGCCCCTCGTGACAACGACGCCTTCCCCCCTACACTCCACGGCTCTTCCCCAACCCGATCGATTGTTTTCCCCCGCCACCACTGCTCCCACTCGCGCCCAAACTGACCTTGCGCGGCCACGGGATCTCTC
>DATMQL010000210.1:0-20337 GCA_035566815.1 Steroidobacteraceae bacterium
ATCGACCTCCGTACGAACCGGCTGATGCGGACCATCAGCGTAGCGCTGCCGTTGCCGAGGGACCGCGACGACCGGGACGACCGGGACGGCTTCGACAATGACTGGTTCGCGGATGACTGGTTCGGACACGACCGACACGACGGCAAGGGTAAGGCGTTCGGCGCGCAACCGACCAGCATGGCGATCGTCGGTTCGGTCGCCTATGTCTCGCTCTATACGATCAATGCGATCGCCGTGGTCGATCTCAGCGGCGGGGCGGACGACCCAGTTCTGGGCTACATCCCGACCGCGTCCACGCCGGCTAGCCTTGCGTATGACGCCGCCCACAACCAGCTCGTCGTAGCGAATGACAAGGGCCTTGGTGCCCAATCCAACCAGGTCAGCTCGCACGGCGCAGGTCCGGCGTTCAACACGCACCAGGATATCGGCACGGTGAGCCTCATTCCGCTGCCGAACTTCAAGACCCTCAAAGCAATGACCGCCCAGGTCTACCAGAACAACCACTGGGACCTGCGGGCCAACATTGAGGGCGCGAGTGGCGGCAATCGGTGGGAGCGGCCGGTTGCGATTCCGAAGCACATCGGCGATCCCTCGAAGATCAAGCATGTCTTCCTGATCGTCCGCGAGAACCGCACGTACGACCAGGTCCTGGGTGATGTGAAGGGCGGTAATGGCGAGCCGTCGCTTGCTGTCTTCGCGCCTTACACCCCGAACGTGCACAACCTGGTTACGCGCTTCCCGCTCCTCGACAACTACTACGATCCGTCGCGGCAGTCGGCCGATGGGCATAACTGGCTCGTGCAGGGCATGGCCCCCTACATGGACGAAATCCAGAGCCCGGATTGGGTCCGCAGCTACCCGGCGAACGGCCAGGACTCGCTGGCGTACCAGCCCAAGGGGTTCGTGTGGGACGCCGCGGAGAAGAAGGGTCTGTCCGTGAAGATCTACGGCGAATACGTGGAGTACGCGGGCGTGACCTTCAAACAGCCTAACGGCTCCACGACGGAGCCTAGCTGGAACCAGTTCTACAATGACACGCTGGCGTACGAGAGTGGCCAGGAGTCGCAACTGGTGTACGCGAACACGGTCAACGTCATCTCGGAAATCCCGACCGTCCAAAAACACGCGGATCCGCACTTCTCGCCGTTCGATCTGGGCATTCCGGACCAGTTCCGCGTCGATCAGTGGCAGCAGGACTTCAACAAGGACGTGGCGGCCGGAAATGTACCGGCGCTGGAAACCCTGTGGATCATGTGTGATCACACGGGTGGTCCCCCGGGCGTGGCGGCCGAACAGGCCGACAACGACCTCGCCGTGGGCCGCATCATCGACGCCATCAGCCACAGCCCCGTGTGGAAGGATTCGGTGATCTTCGTCACTGAGGATGATGCGCAGGACGGTGTCGACCACATCGACGGGCATCGCAGCCCCGGTTACGTGGTAGGCCCGTACGTGATCCAGTCTCAGGATCAGGGCGGCCAGCCGGTGGTCAGCCACACGGCATTCACTCAGGTCAATGTGACCCGCACGATCGAACAGATCCTCGGCCTGCCGCCGATGAACCAGTTCGATCTCGTGGCGTCGCCGATGTCCAACCTGTTCACGGACAACCCGCCCCAATCGAACTTCGCGCCGTGGAACCACCTCGCGGCGACAGTTCCGTTGTGCACCACAGGAGCCAGCTCCACACCTCCGTACTACACGGGCGTGCTGAGTGGCTACACCATCGTGAATGGCGCGTGTGTACCCACCGCCACCGCGACGGCCAAGAACCTGCGCAAGCTCAAGCCGATCGAAAAGGCCTGGGCGCAAGCCAAGAACCAGATCTTCAATGGCAAGCAGCGCAAGCCGGACTCCGAGGATCCGGTTGTTGTGAACCATTGGGCCTGGTACGAGGCCACTGGATACAACCGTCCGTATCCGGGTGAGCAGAAAGTGTACTGGCCGAGTGCGTTCCGCGAGCGGATCTCGGCCGTGCGGCCGGAGATCGACGACTAACACCGCGCCTTGCGGTGATCGATAACCTCTCCCCCTTTGGTGGGGGAGAGGTTTTTTTTTGGGTGCGCCCGGCAGGGCGAGAGCTTGCGCCACGCCGGGTGTGTGTATACAGTGTATACATGGACACCAGTCGCAAGATCCTGAAGGCGGCGAAGAGCCTGTTCGAGCGGGCCGGGCTGGAAGGCCTGTCCCTGCGTGAGGTCGCCAGGCGGGTGGGGATCACACCGATGGCGATTTACCGGCACTACACGACCAAGGAGGCGTTGGTCGATGCGCTGGTCCTGGATGCGCTGGATGAATGGTGGGCGTGCGTCGCGGCGATCCCACCGGCTGCGCCGCTGGAATGGCTGCGGAAGATCGGAGCCGCGCATCTCGAGTTTGCCTTGGATAAGCCGCGTCGCTACGAAGCCGCCTTTCTGGTTCATTCGAGCCAGGCCAGGCGCTATCCCGACGACTTCAACGCCGGCCGTTCACCGGCGGGCACCCTGCAACTGACGTTGATCACGAATTTGATGGCGGAGGGCGTGCTGAAAGCCGACTCGGCTATTGAGATCCTGATTGCGATTGCGGGGCTGTCGCAGGGTTTGATCACCCTGTATCGCGCCGGGCGCATCGTCGGCGGCGAGGCGGAGTTCCGCGCTCTCTATCTGCGCGCCACGGAGCGCTGCATGGCCTCTTTCCGGGTCGAGAAGGGCAAATGACATCGATCGTGTGTGCGCTGTTGACTGCGGCGGGCTTCTATTTTTCGCTCGGGCTCGGCGAGCAATGGTGGCTCGCATGGCTTGCGCCCATCCCTGTCCTGTGGCTCGCGTTTGGCAAGACGAACGTCTGGCGGGTCTTTTTCGCCTCCTGGGCAGCGATGGCGTTGGGCGCGACCTCCGTGCTGCGGGCCTACGGTGGACTGCTACCGGGCATTGTGCTGATCCTTTACATCAGTATACCGTCATTGTTGTTTGCGGTGTCTGTAGTCGGCGCGCGCTATGTTCAGCGCACGTTGGGATCGGTGGCGGCCATGTTCATGTTCGCCGCACTGTGGACCGCGTTCGACTTCCTCGTCTCCTTCGGAACGAGTAATGGTTCCGTAGGAACACCTGCCGCTGCCGAAGTTGGAATGCCGATACTGATACAGACTGCGTCTCTCGTCGGCTTCCTCGGGATCACCTTTCTGTTGGGTTTCGTGTCGGCAGGTATCGCCGCGAGCCTTCGTACGGGCGCTTCCCTTCCGGTCGGAATAGCCATCGCGACGCTCGTAGCCAACGCAGCTTATGGATATTGGCGCATGTCCGAACCGCCCTCCGGCTTTCTACGCGTGGCACTCGTGGAAAGCGACGATGCGGTCGGCAAAACCAACCAGGAAGACCGGGCTGCAAGCTTCAAAGCCAGTGAGGCCTATATTGCCGCAATGGAACCATTGCGCGACGCCCGTGTGCAACTGATCGTGCTCCCGGAGAATATCTCGCAGGTGGCACCTGAATGGCGTGCAGAAGCTCAGGCCGCGCTCGCCGTCGTCGCCGACCGGACCCAGGCGACCGTTGTTGCTGGATTCAACACCAAGGTCGATGGCGCGCGACGTAACGTGTCCTGGGCGTTTTCGCCTGGTGTCGCGCAACCTACGACCTACGAGAAGCGGCGCCTCGTTCCAGTGCGCGAATCCGCCGTCTTTACCCCGGGGCCGGGCCCAAAGAGTCTGCCCAATGGTGTCGGCCTCGAAATCTGCAAGGACATGGACTTCCAGGCGATGCTCCGCAGCGACTCGGTGTTGACCAGGCCCGTGGTACTTGCCGTTCCTGCGTGGGACTTCGACAAGGATGATTGGAGTCACGCGCGGGTCGCCGTACTGCGCAGCGTGGAAAATGGCGTGCCCATGGCGCGATCCGCGCGCAACGGTTTGTTGACGTTGAACGATCGTTACGGCCGCTTGGTTGCCCGCACCAAAACCCTCGGTGGCTTCACGGTGCTCATCGGCGACCTGCCGCTCCAGGGACGCGGCGGCGACACGGTTTATGACCGCATCGGCGATGTTTTCGGCTGGCTCTGCGGGGCTGCGGGCCTTGGCTTGGTGTCATGGTCGTTCTTTTTGACACGGCAATCTTTGCCCGCCTCCGCTGAGGGATCACCGTTGCAGTGACAGGCTACTGCTTTGCGCTGTCGGCCGCGAAGGCGGCGATGGTCCGGGGTACGCTGCGCTTGGGTCGAACAGGAGATCTTGCGTGGCAGAATCCAGTAAAACGGGTATGAAGGCACCGTCAACGGCCTACAAAATAGTCGACGTTCCTGAGCTCTATCGGGATGTCATTGCGCGCCATGGTCTGCCCGGAACCTTTGTCGGCGCCTCGGAACAGGAAAGCCCCTGGGTTCCCTTCGGGCACAATGCCGCCATCCGCCACCTGGCGTTCGACACGCGTCACAACACTTACAGCAACATACTTTGGATCAAGTCAGCGGGCGTCGTGGGCACTCATAAGCATCGCGGCACCGTGGTGATGATGTGCATGGAGGGGAGTGTTCGTTACCTCGAATACGACTGGGTTGCCGGCCCCGGAGCCTTCATCTACGAGACGCCGGGACTCGTGCATACCCTGGTCAGTGATCATCCGCAGGGCGTCAAGCTGTTTGGCTGGCTGCAGGGAGCCACCGAGTTCTATGATGAGAACGGGAAGTTCGTCGAAACGCTCGACGTGTGGTGGTTCATCAACCATTACGAGAGCTACTGCCGCGAGCAGGGTTCACCTATCAACAAACAGCTCTACCTGTGAAATCGGCATGAGGTCGTTACGGGTGAGGGGAATGTCCATGAACAGGTTGATTGTCTCCCTGGGGGTCCTTTGGGGCGTCGTCGCCCAGGTGCCTGCGCAGGCACAGCAAGGGCCGCCACCGGCCCAACCGCGGCCTACCTGCACACGCCAGTCGCTGCAGTCCGCGGTCGACAGTTACCTTGCCGCGCAGCAGGCGGGTGATCGCGCGAAGATGACGTTCGCCGACAAGGTGAAGTATCTCGAGAACATGAACGAGGTTGCGGCGGACAAAGGGATGTGGAACTCCGCTTTGCCGATCGCGTTCTCGCGCAGCTTCCTCGACAAGGATCGCTGCAGGACGTTTTCGGAAGTGATTGTGACGGAGGGCGCACGGCAGTACGTGATCGGCACACGCCTGAGTGTCGATAACGGCAAGATCACGGGCATCGATAGCCTCGTCTCGCATAAGGGCGACTGGCTGTTCAATGCCAATTCATATTTAAGATATTCAAGCAAGGAGGGCTGGGCCGCGCCGCAGGCGGGGACTCGCGCGACCATGCAAGAGCTCATCAATGCCGCCAACAGCTATCTCGACCAGTTCTCGGACAAGTTGGTGAAGACGCCCTGGGGCAGGCCGTGCGCGCGGCTCGAAGGCGGTGCTTACACCAACCGCAGTGGCGATCCGAACTCCACGTGCGAGGTCGGCATTCCGCCCGGTGTGCTCTACATCGTGAATCGCGACTATGTCGTCGATGAGGAGCAGGGAGTGATCAACGTATATTGCCGCTTCGGCAATAGCACCTCGGGCATGCCCGATTCACACACGTTCCGCCTGGTGAACGGCAAGATCAGCAATGTTCATACGATCAGTGTCAATCTGAGCCCGGACAGGACCGTGCCGCAGGCGGACGACAACGGTGTGATACTGCGGTAACGCCGATTGGCAGTCGTCGCACATCACACGGGCAGCACGATCGCGCAATCGATCCTCGCCAGGAGGGCCCACACCAATTGGTCGGGAGGAGGGGCGCTCGCGGGCCTTTTGATTCCCGTTGTGTAAATCATCCGCTCGGTGAAGAGGTCGAATTTCAGTGCAGCCGGATTGACAGGCGGGGTGGAATTGGTCGGATTGGCGAAAGTCAGGTCGAACTCTTCCAGCTCCCAGTCCCCCGGAGGAAGCGAGACGTTGGTGAGACCGAGCGAGTCGCCGTCGGCATACTCGATTCCCGCGCCACCATTGATCAAGGTAACCGCCCCGATTCCGGGGGGACGCGTGATCGTGAAGCTGCCGAAGTCAACGAATATCCTGGTAAACAACGCAGGTGTGGGGGTCGCACCCGGAGTGTAGACAAATGACCCTTTGAAGCCGGCGCCAGGGGTCGGCCAATGGTGTACGTTGGCCGGGGGGCCGTTGAGGGTGTTGATTCTCGAATGCGCGACGATCCCTTCGATCGCTATCAGAAAGCTCATTGGATATCTCCTGTTATCCTCGAGGCAACCGCTCCAGGTTGGGACGAGCATGACCACATTCGTCGTGGCGGGCAACTGACTGAAATGAGTTACAGGTGGCCGAATGCAGTGCGGCGGCATGATGCCGCGAGCGGTCCGGGTGCGCCAGCTTCAATCCTCGACGATTGGCAGAGTTTCCTCCAAAGCGCTCTTCAAGCACTCGAGCAACTTCACGATCCGCGCCAGCTTGGCGCGATGCTGGGTCACGTGCGCGCGGAACCAGGACCTTGGAGTGGGAAACTCGCGCAGCAGCTCCACTAACTGACCCGATCTGATCGCATCGCCCGATACGTAGCGGGGTAGCATCGCGATGCCGTTGCCCGCGAGGGCTGCGGAGCGCAGCGTTACGTTGTCGTTGGCGATGAGACGGGGGCGGACGTCCACACTGAGTTGTCCTTGCTCGCTTTGGAAGCGCCACGCAGTGCCCAGAGGTTTGAAGAAAAGCCCGTCGTGATCCTCCAGGTCGTGCGGCTTCAGTGGCGTCCCGCGTCGTTCCAGGTATTCGGGTGATGCGCACAGCACCTGCTCAAACGGGTACAGCGGAACGTCGATCACGCCTTCGTAGCTGCTGGCTGCGTGGCCGCTGATGGCGAGATCGAACCCTTCTTCCGCCGGATTGACGGAGCGGTCCACGAGCGCCAACTCCATGGTGATATGTTCGTGCTCGCGCAGGAAGCCGCTCAGTGCATCGGACAGCACCAGCATGTTGAGCGTCGTCGGGACCATCATGAGGATGCGCCCTTCGAGTCGATCGCCGGCACGCTTCAGGCCCACGAGAGTGTCGTCGAGGTCAGCTATCAGGTTGCGGGCCCGGACCTGGAACTGCTGGCCCGCTTCTGTCAAATCGACTTTGCGCGTCGAGCGCTCGAATAACCGGGTCCCGATCGCGTGCTCGAGCTGGCTGACCCGCTTGGCGGCCACGGAAGGCACTAAATGGAGCTGCCGAGCCGCCTCCGAGAAGCTTCCGTACCGCGCTACCGCCAGGAAAGCGCGCAAATTGGCCACTGTATCCATGATTTATCGTAAATCGCGAAAACTGAGGTCGTAATATGGGCTTGGTTATTGCGGTTCGCAATGAATATGATAGGGGCCATGAACACTGCAGCCTTCAAAGATATCCCCGGCACTTACGTGTTCACGGGCGAGCGGGCCATCGAGGGCCGTCATCTGAACCGGTTTTGCATGTCACTCATGAGCGCGGCCCATCGCACCCGCTTCAAGGCCGACGAGCGTGCCTATCTCGATGAGTGGCCGATGCTCGAATCCCAGAAGCAGGCGGTTTTGAGACGCGACTTCGAGGCGTTGCTCGAACAGGGCGGCAACATCTTCTTCGTGCTCAAGATCGCCGCGGTGGACGGACGGCCCACACAGTCCGTTGCCGCCTCGTTTGCCGGTCAATCGACCGAAGAGTACGCTGCAATGATGCGCAACGGCGGACGTAGCCCGGCGGGTCTCAGGTCGATTTCGGGACGTTTCTAGTGGCCCGGATTACCGCAGGCATTGGCTCGAGCCATGTGCCTGCGATCGGCGCTGCACTCGATGGAGGCAGGACGGCGCATCCTGACTGGGCTCCCATCTTCGCCGGCTACGAATGGTCCCAAAAGTGGCTCCAGGAGCAGAAGCCGGACGTCGTCATCCTGGTTTACAACGATCACGCCTCGGCGTTCTCGCTCGACATCGTTCCTACCTTTGCGATTGGTTGTGCCGACTCGTTCGAGCCCGCCGACGAAGGTTGGGGTCCGCGCCGCGTCCCCGTCGTTCACGGACATTCCAAACTTGCGTGGCATATCGCGAACTGCGTGGTGCTGGACGAGTTCGACCTCACCATCATGAACCTGATGGATGTCGATCACGGGCTCACGGTGCCGCTGTCCCTGATGTTGGGGCAGCCGGCCGAATGGCCGGTGAAGGTGATCCCACTTGCAGTCAATGTCATTCAGTATCCAACGCCGACTGCAAATCGATGCTTCCGCCTCGGAGAGGCCATCGCTCGCGCCGTGAAGTCTTTCCCCGAAGACCTCAACGTGCAGGTGTGGGGAACCGGCGGCATGAGTCATCAGCTCTCAGGTAGACGTGCCGGCCTCATCAACCGGGAATGGGATACCCGGTTTCTGGATCAGCTCACCGCGGACCCGGATGCATTGCGCACCCTGTCGCACGAAGAATACATACGCGAAGCCGGTTCGGAAGGCATGGAACTGATCATGTGGCTGACGATGCGCGGCGCACTGGGGCCGAAAATTCGCGAGCTGCATCGGTTCTATCACGTCCCCGCCTCGAACACCGCTGTGGGACACGTGGTGTTCACGCCCGAGGGCTGAGATGGCGTGAAAGCCTGGGCGTGGCAGCATGTGCTACCTGCGAGCCTACGCCGAACAACGATATGATTCTCTCTCGCGGGCCCGACCGCCGACAATGGAGAGAGACATCCGCCTTTTTGAAGCATTGCGAAGCCGCTTTACGCGTCAGCCTAAATGGCAGGCTCTTGTCGACTGGCAGACGTACTACGAGCCGTTTCTGCAGAGCCGTCCCGACGATACCTCGGTCAGTCACAGCGGCCCCCTGGTCGCAGATGAGCTGCGGCAGGTCGAGATCATCGACGCCATATCGGCCGGTCGAAAGCTGATCGCCGTATCGGGATTTCCGGGCTGCGGTAAGAGCCGCTTTGCGCTCGAGCTCGCACGTCGGATCGCCCGAGACCAACGTACTTGGGAGGTGCGGTTTGTCCGCCACGACGAGCCGGCAGTACGTGCAGAGTTGCAGGACCTTTCGACTCTCAATCGGCTGGTTCTGATCGTCGATGACGCTCACGACTGCCCGCAATTGCTCCAACTGCTCACAGCAGTCTGTTCAGCCGCTAACCCAAAGACGCCAATTCACCTGGTCTGTCTGCTGCGTCCCAGCGGCCGGGCTGCGGTCACCTCGGCGTTTGCCACGCGCTTCCCCGTGGGCGCCCAGATGGAAGTTGACCTCGGACGCCCCGGCAGCAAAGTTGTACGAGAGCTCATCGATAAGCTCATCCCGGAGGTCTCGCCGCATCATCGGGACACGCTGCGGAGGCTGGTTGGTGACTCGTTTTTTGCAACGGTACTGTTGTGTACAGGCGTCGCGAAACAGAAAAAACTTCCCCAGACACTGAGTCCAAAACATCTTCGGGATTACATTCTTTACCAGCCCATCACGCGTGCGGTAGGGGATCTGTGCGTGCTCGACAAGGCACTTCGAGCGCTCGCCGTCTACGCCGCCAGCTCTCCAGTCCGGCCCGGAGACACTGTGATTCGTGAGAGCGCTGCAGCTCTGTCAGGACTATCACTATCCGCTGTCGAGGTGTTGGAGCAGCGGGTCCTGCCGGTCCCGGACCGCACCGGTGCCCTGATTCTCGAGGAGACTTGTCTCGATGAGCACGGCAAGCCGACCGCATTCGGGCAGGCCATGGTGCGGCAGCTTTTCGAGCATGACCCGAATGCCGTGATTCGAAATTGCGCTGGCATCGAGCGTCTGCTCTCGACTCCTACGGACGTGGACCTGGTGGGTCCCGTGGTACTCGAGCGAGCGGCGCTGATGCGCCCCCAGGCCCCGTCGGTGACGCTCGGTTTGTTGGAAAGCTCGCGTGCCCTGGCGTCGCGAAAGCCTGAAGTCATCTTCGGATTGTTTCAATTACTGGAGGAGCACGGGGCTGTGCGGCGCAACCCGCCTCCGGAAGAGCTCGATTACCTCGATAATGTCGAGGTGCATGCTCAGAGTCTGCTTCTACGCGCCAGCACACACCGCCTCAGCGGGGTTCGACTCGCGATGGAGTATTCGCGGGATCTGTTCATCGTCTCCCGCGCGGTCCCGGACAGCTGCGCCGTCATGCGCGACACTCTCGCGCACTACTGCAGTTTCTCGATAGGGTCGCCCGTTACGCACGCCGAATCGGTTCTCGAGGTGCTTCACGATTGGGCTGTTCACTCGAAAAGCGAGTACGCGGAGCTTGCGGCCTCGCTGCTGAAGGGTTATTTGCGCCTTGAAATGCACGGTATGCGGTGGGAGGACGGCGCCCACGTTCCGCTGGCGGCCACGTTTGCCCTGACAGACGATATCGCGCGAGTGCGCGACCGCGCGATTGCCATTCTCGCGGGCTGTGCGCAGCGCGAGGAGCCGGGTGTCCAGCACGAAGCCGCGCAGTCGCTGCAGGGCTGGCCGCAGGGTTACGACAAACTCAACACAGAGTTGTTCGAACGCTGGGTACCCCAGTTGGAAAGAGAGTCCCGGGTGCTCGCCGAGACCTTCAGTAAAGTTGGCGCGACAACACCGCACCTGCCGGTGCGGGCCGCGATCGAACGTCAGGGGTGGCGTTTGTGGATCGATCCGCAAGAGGGCTTCGTCCAGCGCACGGGGGCACGGTTGTTGCGATCTTTAGCCGCCGAAGCTCCGTACGCTTTATGGAAGGCGTTGCACGATGAGACTTTACCCATAACGACCGTGGCACCGGATGACAATATCGCCGGAAAAGATCGCCGTGATCATTTCCTGGCCCTGACGAATGGTGGCACAGAGCACGTAACACGGTTCGCCAAGGCGTTGTTTGATGAGTTGGACCTGCCCCGTGCTGACGCTGTCGCGTGGCCGGAGATGTTTGCGTCGGTTTTACGGGCGCTGCCAAAACACAGCCTGCAGCCCCACGTGGACGTCTATCTCGCGGAATTTGTCGTCCGTCATCCCGTGGAGGCCTGGTCGCTCGTTACCGAGACCCTGGCTGAAGGCCCATTGCGGCTGATTCTTCCGAGATTACTCACGGAACTTCGCCGAAATGACAGCGCTCGTTGGCAGGAGATGGTTCAACAGGCGCGGGCGGAGACTCACCTGTTCGATGCGGTCCTGCGCGCTTTGTGGGTCTCGAGCGACCTCACCCCCGTTGAGCTCGCAATGGTGACCCAAGGGCTCGATCTCGACGATTCGACCGCCGTCCACCGCTCAGCACAAACATTGCTCGACGCACCTTCGGCCGCCGTCGCCCCGGGACTGCGAGCGGTTTTCGGTGTGCTTCGTACGTTGCCTGGTGACGAGCGGCTGTGGGAACTCGCAATCGATGGATTTGCCCGCTGGGGGAAGCCAGTCATGTCGGCGCTCCCCGATGAGGAGCCGAGCGCAGAAGTGCGCGCGATTGCGGGAGATCTCCTGTTGTTGTTGCGGACGAATGGGGGCGCCATCGATTGGAGCGGGGGTCCACACACGCGCGCACTGGCACCTGCGTTGGCGATCATAGCGGTCGCAGTCCCTCACACCTTCAAGGTGTGGATACGGGAGGTTTGGCTGCAGCCGGATCACACGAGCCGGAGTGACTCGCCCCTGTCAGTGTCATGGTTATCCGCAGTCGCGCGGCTGATCGCCGAGTCGCCCGGCAAAGCCTACTGGCAGAAGCAGTTTCTCGAGTGGATGAGTGATGAGTCGGCCCTGTCCGTCATGGGCGAGAGGGGCTTGGCGGAGATGGGTGAGCGCGCCTAGGAGCTGGTTTACTTACCGTCCTCCGCGTTCACGCAAGGCAACTCGTGCGTCACCCCGGAGGCGTCAGCCAGGGGACATGTCGTGGCTTGACCCCGGATCTTGATGGCGCAGCCTACTTGTGCGGCGCTGAGATCCGTCTGGCACGAGAGTAATCGCTGGCGTAATTGTCGGGACGCAGCGTCGGTCAGCAATGGAACATTCGGTTGAGGGGGGCCTTCCGGGTGGTATTTGGCCATGACAATGGCTTGCCGGTCTGCGTAGAGCACTCCGCGGTTGTCCTGGAGGATGTACAAGCCGGACAGACTGACCTTGGCATTCTCGGCCGCCAACTTCGCGCCCTCGGTGGCAAAATCCCGTACACTCACCGCCTGGTATTCGCTGGGAGGGGGGAGCGGCTCGTCCGGCTTGGGTGGCGCTTGCCCATGCACCGTGTTTTGAAAGGCAACATACTTCAATACACCGAGATACTCGCTAGTCAACATGACCGTGCTCGAGTGTTCGATATCCTCCGGAGTGAAACCCGCGCGGTACAGCTCGGTCCGGTCCGCGGCGTCGTACTTCATCCTGCAGATCCTGGCCAGGATGCCTGTGGGGCTCTCCGCCGGGCCAGGTTGGGGACCTTCTGCGATGAACGCGTTGTACGCCTCCATCGAGGCTCCATAGGGCGGCGCTGCGCATTGTTCCTCGCGCGCATGCGCGGCACCCCACCCGAGGGCTTGTAGGGAAATGATGAGGGTCGCCGCGAGTTTCATGACCCGAATCATGCGCGTCCGGCGATCAATTGACCAGTGAGTGCAACGGGGGTGAAACCAACATGCGCATCGTTGAGCTGCAGACGTTCCGGGCTGATGGGGGTTGGCGCCCGTTCTCGTTCCTCAAGGTCGTCACCGATGAGGGGCTCGCCGGATGGGCCGAATTCGTCGAGGGCCCTTGGAGTTCGGCGCTGCGGGAGGTCATTCTCGCTCTCGGTCGAGCGGTCATCGGTGAAGATCCGCGGCGCTTCGCACGAGTCTCGGCGCAACTGCACGCTGTCACCCAGTTCGCCGCGGGCGGGCTCAATCATCAAGCCGTGGCGGCGATCGAGAACGCCTGTATAGATATCGCTGCGAAGGCGCGGGACGTCCCGGTCCATGCCCTGTTCGGCGGAGCGCTCCGGGATAGTGTCGATCTCTATTGGTCTCACTGCGGCAGCTTCCGGGTGCGGCACCCCGAGTTCTTCGAGCGAGTCCTGGGCCGGCCACGCCTGCAGAACCTCGACGACGTTCGCCGCCTGGGCGAGGAAGCTGTCGGACGCGGCTTCAAGGCTGTTAAGACCAACCCGATCGTTTTCGGCGCTGGGGGACCGGCATTGCTGAATCCTGGTTTCGTCCTGCAAGGTCTGCAACTCGAGCGGAATGCTGACGAGAGGGTCATCCGCGCGATCACGGAGCAGGCGGCCGCGCTGCGCGAGGGGCTGGGTCGCGATCCAGGTCTCATGATCGATGTGAACTTTGCGTTCCGACCGGCCTCCTTGCGCCGAATAGTGCGCGCGCTCGAGCCCAGCCACCCGACGTGGTTCGAGGCTGACCTGCATGATGCCGCGGGGCTCGCCGGCGTCCGCCGTTCCACGCAGACCCCGATCGCCTCACTGGAGTCTCTGCACGGTCGTCGCGCCTACAGGTCGTATCTGCAGGCCCAGGCGGTCGATGTCGCGATTGTGGACGTGCCTTGGAACGGTTTTCACGAGTCGGTCCGGATCGCTTCCCTGGCGGAGACCTTCGAGGTGAACGTTGCGCCCCATAACTTCTATGGCCCGCTGGCCGATCTCATGAGCGCGCACTTCTGCACCGTCGTCCCCAACCTCACCATGATGGAGATTGAGGGCGACGATGTTCCGTGGAAATACTCGTTGTTGACCCATGAGCCAACGATCGAGGAAGGCCGGCTCGCGATTCCCCAGGGGCCGGGCTGGGGTGCTGAGCCGAGCGAGGAGGCGATCGCGGCGCATCCGTGGAGGGATGCGGGCTGATGTCAGCCCGCGAGGCGCCCGCCATCCACCCCGATGGACTGGCCGGTCACGTAGGAGGTCTTGTCCGACGCGAGGAACAGGATTGCCTGTGCGACTTCGTCCGGGGTCCCCGCGCGCTTGAGCGGAATGTGCTGCAGGAAGCCTTTCTTGTTCTCCTCCGACCCGACGAATCGATTCAGCATGGGCGTTTCGATCGGGCCGGGCGCGACTGCATTGACGCGCACTCCGGTTCCCGCAGCCTCGAGCGCCGCAGACTTGGTGAGACCTTCCACTGCGTGCTTGCTCGCCACGTAGACCGAGGCGCCGCCAAATCCTACCTGCCCAGCGATGGATGAGACGTTGATGATGCTTCCGGACTTTTGCGAATACATTGCGCGCAGCTCGTGCTTCAGACTCAGCACGACGCCGAGCACGTTCGAGTCGAATGTAGCGGCATAGGTTTCCGCTGTCTGTTCGGTGAGCGGGCCGGGCTGGCCTTCGGTGCCGGCGTTGTTCACGGCGACGTCGAGACGACCGAAGCGGCTAACAGTTTTGTCGACGAGATTGCGAACGTCTTCGTCCTTACGCACGTCCGCTTTCACGTATTCCGCTTCAGCGCCGAGACCGCGTAATTCCTTCGCGAGCGCGTGACCCTCTTCCTCACGCCGCCCGGAGACGACGAGGCGCGCACCTTCACGCGCGAACGCGACAGCCGTGGCACGGCCGATGCCTGTCAGGGCGCCGGTGATCAGAACTACTGGTTTGTTCATTATGCTGCCTTGGAATGAGTTGGAGGAATGGGCGCGCGAGCTGTGCCGCGAGGTCAAGGCACAACCGGATCGCAATCAAGTGCGCCGTACTGCTGACGTCTCAAGATAAGGACTTAAGTGCGCGGGCAACAGGACTACGTGTGGAGAGGGGCGTGTCTCTCAAACGAGGGAGACTGAGCGCAGGCGACCTACGTGGAGCACGGCGATCGCGCGCGGCCTACTGACCGCGCGTCGCTGGGACGTTCAGCGGTTGAGGCGTGGTTACTTTGACTTTTTGCCGGTGGGCTTGGAGTAGTTGCCCGCGAAACCCGGGTCACACTCGTAGGGAAACACGTGTTGGCCGGCTTCCTTGCGCCAGGCAATGAAGCGTACGCCGCGGTTCTCGAGGATGGCCGGATCCTCGAATTCCTGCGTGGCGAGCAGCTTCTTGCCATCCGGACTCAACTTAAAACGCTCTATGACGCGCACGTCCGCCGTGTGATCGAGGCCGTTGTTGGTGATGGTGGCGGGTTCCAGGTGGGTGGTTTCCACGACCAGCGTCGCGCCATCCCAATGCGCGCTGGAAAAACCAACTTTGGAGGCGGGAAAGTCGCTTTCGGGTTGGCGACCGTCGAGGAACAGGATGCGCACCATGTCGTAATATTCGAGCTTGATGACAATGAGTTTGTCGCTCTGGAAGATCTCGATCGGAAAAGGGCCCTGCATCGCGTAGACGATCGAGGGCGCCTTGCAGGCGTTCTCGGGAGTCAGCTGTGTGTAGGGATCCCATTTACGCGCCGCTTCGAGTGCGGCGGGTTTGAGTTGCAGACCGCCAAAGTCACCGGCGGGAAGCTCCTTCGGGCCGGTGTCATCGATGAAGGCGGTGTTCGGGGCGACCTGTTTCATCAGGTCGTCGTCGCGCGCAACGCTCATGTCGAGGTTCCAGAATCCGGAGAGATCTGGATGTGTGATAGGAGCCGGAACCACGGGGGCCGCGGCCGGCTCACGTGTTCCACAGGCCGTTATGCTGACCAACAAAACTATGCCCGGCAAGGCAACGCCCAGTAGCGCTTTGATCCAATGGCGCATGCTCACTTCTCCTGGACGGGCGTCGGCGCCTTGCCCACGGGCTCCCCGTTCGCGCGGGTCGCGGAGCGCAGGCGCAGGTACTTCGAGCCATCCCGGGCGGGCCAGCCTTCGATCGTGATTTTCTCCCCGACTTGCAGGCTGTCCGATGACCAGCCGCGGCGGCGTAGGATCGACGGCGAATTGGTCTCGGCGCGCCAGATCACCTGGCGGCCACCTTCAGCGACGGCGAGCGTCACGATGCCGTGAGGATTGGTGAAGCGGAATTCCTTGACGATGCCGGTCACTTTGCGGAGCTGACTGTCGGTATCAAAGAATACGGCGAAGGAGTGGTGCGCCGTGGCGACGCGGGCCGCCAGGGCGAGCACCAAGGTCAACACAATAGCCGTGGCAATGTGGCGCTTAACCAACGAGGAACCCATCTTTCCAGTCCTTCCTTAGGGCAGTGAGAACACGATCAGCGTGGCGGCGCCATTGGCGGAAGCCGCGTCTCGGGAGGAGCTGCCGGAGGGTACCGCAATGAATTGCCGGCCTCCGGCAAGGTAAGTCGTAATTCCGGCCGCGACCGGTCCCCCTGTGGAGAAACGGTAGAGTGGCGCGCCGGTACGGGCGTTCAAGGCAAGGAATTCTCCGCCCGAGTCACCTGTCAGAAGTAAGCCACCCGCAGTAGGCGTTACCGCGGCCAACAGGATGTCAGGGCGATGCACGCTCCACACCTCGCGGCCGCCGGTCGGATCGAAGGCCTTGATCCAGCCGCTGTTCTGCTGCGGCGGGTCCGGAATGAACCGCCCGCCGAAGTAAACGCTTCCCGCGACGAACTTCGGTTCTGCCATCTGTAGCAGGTTGCACCGATCGGCCGCGGCGACGAACAGTAGCTTCAGCTGCGGCGAATAGGCCGGGCCGTTGAATTGCCCGAGTGCGCCGGGGCAGACGTGTGTGGGTTGGTCGGTGCGCAACGGTACATCAACGTTCGAGCGCGTCGTGAAGGGAGTCTGGGACAGGACCTGCCGGGTGTCCCGGTCGTAGATGAAGAGCATTCCGTTCTTGCTCGCTACCGCCATATAGTGCCGTCCGTCCTGGGAGAACAGGGCGGGGGCGGCGGCGGTGTCCCAGTCGTGGACATCGTGCGGCACCTGTTGGACATACCAGGCCAGCTTGCCGGTATCCAGACTCAACGCCACGACGGAGTCCGTATAAAGATTGGCCCCCGGCCGCGCCCGGTCGTAGAAATCGGGAGCGGGGTTGCCTATTGGGACGAGCAGCGTTCGCGCCAGGGGGTCGATGGCCATGGACGACCAGGTCGCGCCGCCCCCGTGCTCTGTGCCGCCACCCCAGGTCTCGGCGCCAGGCTGGTGGCCTGTTGGAATCATGTCGAACGACCAGATCAATGCGCCCGTATTGGCGTCGAAGGCATACACCTTCCCCTGGATGCCGACGTCCGCGCCCGCGTCTCCGGTAAAGACTTTGCCTTCGAAGGCCACCGGAGCGCCGGTGATCTCGTATCCCTGGCTTGCATCCGCGACTCTGACGTCCCACAGCAGCTTCCCGGTTCTGGCGTCGAGGCAGATGAGGTGGCCGTCGACCGTGCCGCGAAACAACTTGCCACGGTATAGTGCCACTCCGCGATTGCCGGGGAGATGTTCCGGATCGGCAGGCACGTAGGTATATTCCCACAGCACCGAGCAGTCGGTGCCGTCTACGGCGAATACCTTGTGAACGGTGGTCAGGTACATTCGTCCCTGGTAGACGAGCGGACTGGTCTCGAAGCTGCCGAGCTCTCCGAGCTGGAGCAAACACCGGACTCGCAGGCTCCCGACATTACGCGTGTTGATCTGTGTCAGAGGGGAAAAGCGGTCGCCCGCCAGCGTACGGTTGTAAGTCAGCCAGTCAGAGTCCCGTACCTGCAGGAGATCCGCATCGTCCGGTGTACGGTCCGAGGATTCGGCCACGGTGGCTGGAGGCTGAGGATAGGGTGAAGTGTGTTGCTCGGGGCCGGCCGATACGGGGACGGTCGGCGTCGTCGGGACGGAGGCGCCCGGAGGAATGAGGGTGATATCCAGCCCGGCGAGTGTGAGCCGCTGTGTGGCCGGCACATAGCCGTTCCTCGAAAGGATATAGGCGAGAATCCCAAGGTTGTCCTCGTCGCTGAGACTGCCGGGCGCGTTCTTCGGCATCTGCTTAGCGACCGACTCGTAGAGATCGCGGAGGTTGTGGTGGCCGTCGCCCCAACTCCGCGCAAAGCTGACGCCTGCGAGCGCAACTCCTGCTGCTCCCTCGAGATTCGCTCCGTGGCAAACGGCGCAGGCCTGCCCGTACATCGAGCGGCCTCGAGCGATCTGTCCGTCGGTGAAGCTGACCTGGCGGGAAACGGGAACTGGCGCGCTATCGACAGCCGACGCGACCAGTGGCCCCAGTATGCTCAAGGTGCACAACAGGTTGAGTGCGACTCGTAAACTCAACATCGGCGTCCTCATTGTTTTTTGTGTCCGATGCCGAAGATCAGTACCGTCGCGGACCCCGTCGTACCCCATATGGCGCGCGACGAGTTGCCGGACGGAACCGCAATCAACTGCTCGCCCTCCACGGAGTAGGTACTGATGCCGCCGGCGATGCCGCCACCGGTTTGAAAGCGGTAGAGAATCTTTCCCGTACGCGCCGCGAAGACCAGGAAATTTCCCGCGCCATCGCCGGTCAGCAGTAGCCCTCCGGCCGTTGCGGTCACGCCGGCAACGAGGACGGTAGGGGAGTGGTAGGCCCAGCGCGGCTCGCCGCTGGTGGCATCGATACCTCGCAGGCTTCCGGTCGGTTTCTCGTTCTGGCCAGGCTTGAGCACGCCGCCGAAGAACATTTGACCGCGCACGTAGTGGGGCTCGGCGAGTTGGATCGTGTCACAGCGCTCGGCGGACCCAACGAAGAGCATTCGGTCCTTCGGCGAGTACGCCGGCCCATTCCACTGTCCCAAGCCCCCCGGACAATAGCGCACCGGCGCGTTCAGGTTGAAGGGAGTGTCCACGTTCTCGCGAGTCATCGTGCTCGCTTTCGCGAGCACTTGGTGAGTCTGACGATCGTACAGATAGAGAAAGCCGTCCTTGCTCGCAACCGCCATGTACTCGCGACCCTCCTGGTCGTAGATGGCGGGAGCCGCTGCAGTATCCCAGTCGTGAGTGTCGCCCGGTACCTGTTGCACGTACCAAGCGAGCTTGCCGGTGTCGGCGTCGAGCACGACGACAGAGTCGGTGTAGAGGTTAGTGCCGCGTCGATTCACCGGATTGAAGTCTGGCCCCGGATTTCCCGTCGGGACGAACAGCAGGCGACGTGTTGTATCGACGGCCATGCTCGACCAGGAGGATCCTCCGCCGGTCTCCTGGCCTGCGCTCCAGGTGTCGGCCCCAGGCTCATCGCCGGTGGGAATGACGTCGAACTTCCAGACTTCCTTGCCGGAGGAAGCGTCAATCGCGTGGATGTGACCTTTGATGCCGTGGTCGGCCCCGCCTTCGCCAACATATATTTTTCCATCGAACACCAGCGGGGCCGCGCTGATGAAATAGCCGCTGTTCGGGTCGGCCACTTCTATATCCCATATGACCTTGCCGGTGTTGGCGTCCAACGCGAGCAGGTGACCGTCGGTCGTGCCTCGATAAACAGTGCCCCGGTACAGGGCCACGCCACGATTAGAGGTGATGTGCTCAGGCCCTACCGTCGTATAACTATGAGACCAGATGACGGCACAGGTGCGCGCATCGGCCGCAAATGTCTTGTGGCTGGTCGTGACGTACATGCGGCCGTGATAGACGATGGGGCTCGTCTCGAAGCTGCCGATTTCTCCCAACTGCAGGATGCACTTCGGCGTTAGGGCCTTGGCATTGGAGACGTTGATGCTGGCCAGGGGAGAGTATCGATCGCCGCTGTAGGTCCGGTTGAAGTGCAGCCAGTCGCCGGCTTCGACCTGCAATAGGTCCGCATCGGTCGGAAGCCCAGGGCCATCGGCCTGGGGGGGTGCAGCGCCGCCGCTGCAAGGCGCGACCGCGCAGAGCGCCGCGACCCACAGTGCGCTTTTTATGCCTTTTGAAATCACTGGCCGATCCGATTTGAAACCAAGGGCCTTATCCGTGAGGAGCGATGTGGCGCAACTCCCGCTCGCTCAACCGGGCGAGCCGCTCACCCCCTCGCAATCCTTGCGGAGGGAGATAGGGTTCCCCAACACCGCTCGTGTCGAGATAAGGTTGGTCGAGGAAGAAGGAGACGACAGGCTTTGCCTGCGGCGGGTTGTGACTGTTGCGCGTGAGGGCGCCAGTCGCTTCGTTACAAAGTGTCTGCGGCACTCCAACTCGCGCGGTGACGGCTGCAAGGAAGGCTCCGGCCATCTGCTTGGCGAGGGTACGACGTGATACGGATGCTCGCCCCAATTCAGGCCAGCGAGCGTTCACGACAACTCCTCGGCCGACGCCCATATGCCGTGAACCTGGGCGCTGGTTCGAAAGGGCAGAATCACACGGGCGAGGTCGCCGGCTGCCAGGTTGCGGGCGTCCGCAATGATCAACTCGGAGCGCATCTCGGCATAGTTTTGCGCGACACCCAGGAGATATCCGTCGCCTTCCTCGCGGCTGCCCGGGCGCGGGACGAAACTGCACTCCTGCAGGCTATGCGTGTCGCCGGCAAAGTAGGAGTCGAATTTGCCCGTCGTAAAGTCGAATCTGCCGTAGCAGTTGGTGACCCGCCCTTTGATGTTGCCCGCGCGGGCTTCGTCAACAGGGCGTTGGGGATCGGCGAAGCCCGTGAATCCGTA
>DATMQL010000211.1:0-12906 GCA_035566815.1 Steroidobacteraceae bacterium
ACCCGGCTATCGCCGGCATGCACGTACTGATCGGCCAGGCTCACCCCATCGACCTCGCCGAGCATGACCGAGGCATTGGCCTGGTCCCTGAGAATGGTCCGGACCGGCTGGGCGATGTCCGCGGGGGCCAGGGCGGCGGAGGCGACCTGGTACAGCAGCGGCTGGAACAGGTGGTAATTATTGTGGTCGATGACCAGCACGTCGGCCGGCGCACGCCGCAACTCTCGGGCCGCGAACAGCCCACCGAAGCCGCAGCCCACAATGACGATGCGTGGACGCCCCTGACCCTGCAATGCTCATCTCCTGACTTGTCGCAGTGGAGATGGGGGTGATTATGGCCGATTCCAGGGGTTTCGTGCCCGTCCTGGGCGACCGCGGCGGGGACCTGCACAGATCCCGCCCGCGTCCCGGCCGCCGACGCCACTCAACGCGCGCGCCGATGAAATGCGCTCCGGCCCGGATATCCTGCGCCGCGGCCCGCGCCGCGCGGCCGGCAATCCTACTCCAACACGACATCAGACTTCAGCCCGCCGCAAACAAACACCGTCGTTATCATCCATAACAGTGATATAAGACAACTGAGATCAAAAGCGACTCGATCGGCCTTAACGCGCCTGCGCACCGCAGGTGTTTAAACTGACACAGCGTCCCAGGGATGCAACATAAGGAAAGTGCACCGGTGCGTAGCTACAGCCTAGGCAAGTAGCTGTTATGTTTAGGACTGCACAAAGTCAAACGCCCGCTGCGGACCATCGGCCGCAGCGGGCGTCTCACCATGGCCACCTTACCGATCCTGACAAGGAGCCGACCATGGCTATCGTATGTTCGTTTTTGGCTCTTGCGGGTAGTAAGACGGTCGCGGACGAATAATCCGTTATGTATTTTTCTCGCCACCGCGATGCAGCGTGTTTTTTTCGTTGCAGTCGCGACGCGTTAGGTGCGTAATACCCGCGCGCACAGACAAGGACGGAACCGGCCAGCCCAGGTGCGAGGCCAAAAAACGCTGGCGCCAGGGGAACAGGGATTGGGAAAGACGGGATCAGGGGAAGTGGCCAAAGCCGAAGAACGCTATCTCGTGCAGGCACTCGAGTTCGAAAGCGTGCTGCGAGCCTGCCTGTATCGCTATACGCGCAACACCTCGGACGTCGAGGAGCTGTTGCAGGAAACCTACGCGAGACTCCTCACAGCGGGTGCGTCCGGTGAGCCGGAGGTGCGCTCCGTGCGCGCGTTCTCCCTCACTGTGGCACGCAACGTGGCGTTCGACTGGTTACGACACAAACAGGTCGTTCCGATCGAGCTGGTGGCCGACATGGAGGCCATGGACATCCTCGACGAGCGCGACCAGATCGACGCCATCGTCAACAGTCACCAGGAACTGATGATGCTCGTCAAGGCGGTGCAGGAGCTTCCCGAGCGCTGCCGCCAGGTATTCACGCTGCGGAAGGTCTATGGTTATTCCCAGAAGGAGATCGCGGCCAGGATGAGCATCTCTGAAAACACGGTAGAGCAACAGCTGACCAAGGCCGCGCGCCACTGCGCCCGGGCCTTGTTCGATCAGCCCATTGCCGAGCGACATGCCACCTTGTTCGAGCGGTTCAGGCGGCGGGGACAGGCGCATGACGGCCGCGAATGACACTCCAGCGGATGCCGCCGCCTGGCTGATCCGCCTCGAGGGACAGACGACGCCGCAGATGTGGGACGAGTTCCAGGAATGGCTCGAGACCGACCGGCGCCACGAGGCAGCCTTCATCCGGCTGCGCACCGCGTGGACTCACTGCGACCGTCTCAAGCTGCTGCGCCCGGCCGACGGGCGGGTCGACCGGAACCTGCTGTCGCAGTTGCCGGCCGATGGACCGAACGCGGGGAGCGGCCTGCTGGATCTGATGGAGTCTGAAGGCGCCCAAGCGCAACACCGCGTCGACCGGAGGCGGTGGCTGATGTTCGTCGGAGCGACCGCGGCCGCCACGACGGGAGTGGGCATGCTGGGCTGGCTGAGCGCGGAGCATCGGCGCTGGACTTACTTCGAGACTGAAGTCGGGGGCAACAGGCGGGCGGTGCTGGCCGATCGAAGCCAGGTCCTGCTGAACACCGACAGCCGCCTGCGCGTGCGGCTGGCAAACGCACGCCGCGACAGCGAGCTCATACGTGGGGAGGCGTACTTCACCATCGCTCACGAAAAACTGCGGCCTTTTTATGTCAAGGCTGCCCGAACACTCGTGTGCGCGATGGGCACGGCATTCTCGGTTCGTATCCACGACGACCACAGTGTCGAGGTGCTGGTCGCGGAAGGCCGTGTCGCGATGGGTACGACGGAGCCAGGCTCCGGTTCCGGGGCTCCCGTTCTGACCGACTCGGCACCCCAGGCGGGCAGCGATGAAAGTGTCGCCGTCAGCCCCAGCTCCCTCGTCATCCGCCAGCACCCGGCCGGCTACGTGGCGCGCAAGTTGGCCTGGACGATGGGCAACATCTCGTTTGACGGCGAGACGCTGACGGAAGCGGTCCGCGAGTTCAATCGCTACAACCGCCGGCATCTCGCCATCGCCGATCCCGCGATCGCTCAAATGAAGGTCGGCGGCAGCTTCGAAGCCAACGACCCCGAGAGCTTCGCGGCAACACTCGAAAAACACTTCGGCGTGCGACGCATGCCCGCGGTCCGGGGAGACAATGACGTGATTCGATTGGTGAGCAGCGAGCCACGGACAACGCCACGGTCGTAAGGGATCCGCTCCGCGGGTGCGGGACGTGGCATACAGGTCGTCAAAGTAGTGCGAATGGATTTTCGTACAGGGTGCCGGGTGTGGGCCTTCATGGTCTATCTCCTGGCCACCGCGCTGGGGCGCGCGGCGGCCGCGGATCCTGAGACACCGCCGGTCGAATTTCACATCGAAGGCGGCGATGCGACCACCACGCTGACGGAATTCAGCCGCCAGGCACGCCTGCAGCTCCTGTTCGACTACAACGTCGTCAAGGGCCACACGACGAAGCCGCTCGACGGCATCCTCCAACCCGCCGAGGCCTTGCGCCGCCTGCTGGCGAACTCCGATCTCGATTTCGATTTCGTCAACGAGCGCACCCTCGCGGTGATGCAAAAGAGGCTTCCACCGGAAAGCACCCAGCCCGCCGTCGAGCCGAAGCCGCCGAGACACCCCTCGAGGCACGCGAAGATCCCCAAGCCAACGGCCGACGGGGCGGACGGGACCGAGGATATCGTACGCATCACTGGCACTTTTATAAGGGATGAGCCGCCAGTCGGAACCGAGCTCATCACCGTGAGCCGCTATGACATCCAAGCCACCGGCGCGGCGACACCGGCGGACTTCCTGCGCACCGTGCCGCAGATCTTCGGCGGAGGCCCGAACCAGGACACTTACATCGGAC
Organism: Steroidobacteraceae bacterium; assembly: GCA_035566815.1. Taxonomy (GTDB): domain Bacteria; phylum Pseudomonadota; class Gammaproteobacteria; order Steroidobacterales; family Steroidobacteraceae; genus 13-2-20CM-66-19. Next base: position 3,379 of record DATMQL010000211.1, read on the forward strand.
AGGAAGCGCTGACCAACTCGGGCCTGGGTGTCGGAGTCAACCTTCGCGGGTTGGGAGCGCGCGCCACGCTGGTTCTGGTCGACGGGCGGCGCCTGGCGCCGAGCGGCAGTGAAGGTGAATTTGTCGACGTCGAGAACATTCCCCTGAGCGCCATCGAGCGAATCGACTTATTACCCGACAGCGCGTCCGCAATGTACGGCGCCGATGCGGTCAGCGGCGTTATCAACTTCATCCTGCGCAGCGACCTCGACGGCGGCGAGACCATCGCGCGTGGCGGATCGGGTACCCGCGGCGATCTGCAGGAATATCTGTTCTCGCAGACGCTGGGCAAAACATGGGACGGCGGCAGCGGGTTGTTCTCCTTCGAATTCTACGACCGGGGCGCGCTGCCGGCGGCCGATCGCGCCTATGCGGTCAGCGATCTGCGCCCTTTCGGCGGTGGCAATTTCGACACCTACCTGACCAACCCGGGCAACATCTTCTCTCTGACACCGAAGGGCTACCAGACCTGGGCCATTCCCACCGGGCAGAACGGTACTCACCTGGCGGCCACCGATCTCATGCCGGGCACTGTGAACCTGGGCAACCTCTATACAAACAGCCAGATCATTCCCAGCCAGCGACGTTTCAACCTGTATCTGCAAGGACAACAGGATCTCAGCGACCGCGTGAATGTGTTCACGGACGTCCTGCTCGGCCACCGCGAAGCCACCGAGCAATACTCGGGCGTGGGCGCCGAGATCCTGGTTCCGAGCACGAATCCCTTTTACGTCAATCCAAACGGCGCGACCGGCCCGGTACTGCTCGCCTACAACTTCGGCGACGACCTGGGCCCGACCTACGTCGACGTCGGCGTCGACACGATGAACGCCACGCTCGGTCTCGACTTCGACATGGGGGTGTCCTGGGTATTGAGCGCGTACGCGAATTATGCGCGGGAAAAGCAAAACCAGGTCAGCGGCAACCAGGTCGACTACACCGCGCTGCAGACCTTTCTGGATGATCCCTCGACCGCGACCGCCTTCAATCCATTCGGGGACGGCTCGAATACGAGCGCCGCCACGTTGAATGCGATCCGTGCGAATTACCGGCTCTGGGTGAATTCGCAGTTGAAAACCGTCGACCTCAAAGTGAGGGGCCCGATCGGGCCGGTCGCGCACATCCCGTTGCAGCTCACCCTGGGCGTCGATCGCCGCGAGCAGGAATTCTCGACCGCGGAGACGGCGACTTCGTCCGCTCCGGCCATGAGTGCAAGTCTCAGCCGCCGCGTGATATCCGCGTTCGGCCAGCTCGTCGCACCGCTCATCGACCCGAGCGATGGCGTGCCCGCTGTCAGGAAGCTCGAAGTTTCCGCTGCCGGCCGCTACGAGAACTACACCATCTTTGGAGGCTCCGCCATCCCGAAGCTCGGCGCCGTCTGGTCGCCGGTGCAGGACCTGTCTCTGCGCGGCTCATGGTCACGCGCGACACGACCCCCGACACTGTCGGATCTGGATGCCAGCCACAATCAGTCCCTGCTGGCCGAATTGCCGAATCCCAGCCCGGCGGCGCCCGGCAGGCAGGCCACCGTCCTGGTCTGGGAGGGTAAAAACGCGGCCGTGCAGCCGGAAAGGGCCCGAAGTTGGACGGCGGGCCTCGACTACGTGTCCGCGGATCTTCCCGGATTCTCACTCGGGCTCACCTACTTCAATACCGTATTTACCAACCGCATACAGGCCACTACCGCGGTAGCCAACGTGCTGACCGACCCGGCGTATGCACCGATCGTCACCAGGAATCCCAGCGCCGCGCAGATCGACAACATCTGCAACAGCACGACCTTCGTACAGGGCAACGTGAAAGACTGCATGAGTGTGCCCGTCATGGCGATCGTGGATCTGCGGGTGCGCAACCTGGCGACGCTCATCACAAACGGTATCGACTTCAACGCCAAGTACGAGCACCCCGCCCGGCTCGGCAAACTCCACTTCAGTCTGAACGGCACCTGGCTGCGGCGCTTTGCGGAGGCGGTAACGCCCGACGCACCGCTTACGGAACTGCTCAACACCCAGAATGAGCCCGTCGATCTGCGCATGCGTGCCACGGCGAGCTGGGACCACGCGGGTTTCGGTGCCCTCGTCGCGGCCGACTATCTCGACAGCTACCGTGACACCGCCAGTGTTCCGCAGCGCCGTATCGCCTCGTGGACCACGATTGATCTGCAACTCCGCTATGAGTTTTCCGACCGCTCCAACTCGTGGCTGCAGGGCTCGCGCGTGGTGTTCAATGCGCGCAACGTCTTCAACGTCGACCCACCCTTTCTCAACAATCAGATCGTCGGCCTCGGCTACGACCAGGAGAATGCCACCCCGTACGGGCGCCTGCTCAGCCTGGAGATCCAGAAGAGCTGGTGAGCCAGGTTCGCAGCCAGGCCTCCGTGCAGATGTGCTCCTGCAGGATTTCGTTGTATTGAAAATCGGCGGGGTCGACATCCTCGGGCGCCCTGTGGCGCGCGAGGTACTGCTCCAAACTCGCCCTGTTCAACAGGCCGCGCCGCACCAGCACTCCGTCGAGCAGCAGCTCCCGCACAAACGTGACATTGGCGGCGAGGATGTCGCGAGCGTGCTCGTCGGCACGTCCCTTCGTGTAGCGGCGGATGATCTCGCCGGGCACATCGGGCGCGAAGGCGCGACGGGCAAGGGCGCGGTCGCGGCCACTCCTGATGAACACGTAACTTGGAATCCGCAGGCAGAGTTCCACGAGGGGTTGTGACACCAGCGGCATCGTGCGCTCCGGACGGGCGCTGCGCGTGAACGAGCTGTAGTACGCCAAGGGCAGCGTGAGGCACATGATGTGCCACAGGATGCCGGGCGAAACCCCGCGCGTCGCGGCCGGCATGAGCCACGGATGCGCGAGGCGCTTGTTGAGTTTTGCAGCCCTGATCGCTGCGCTCGTGACGATCGTCCGCGGCAATGGCTTGGCCATGGCAATCGGATCCCATTCACGATTGAGCACCCGCGCGCGCAGTGCCTCCATCAACAGGGGCCAGATCGACTTGCGCGTGACGCGCGCGGCCTCCGCGGCCGTGCGCAGCAGACCGGGACCCAGTCCGTGCTCGAAGAGGTAGTCGGTGACCGCGAGTTCGGGGCGCGCCTGGAAGAACACGCCATCGCCGCCACCGCCGGAAAAGACACCGCTCGCCCCCTGTGCAGCGCTCAACTCATCCTCGAAGCGGCCGTGCTCCAGCTCGTATAGATAGAACCAGGGGCGCGGCGAGCGTCGCAGACCCAACAGATCCTCCAGGGCCACCGCCCGGGGGTCGAGCCGGTGCTCGACCAGCTCGACGCCGGCGTGTTGCGCCATGAGCCTGGCGTAGCGACGCTCGTCATCATTCGGCCCGCTGGCGAAATAATTCAGGGCGGTGACACGCGGTTGGCTGGGCGCGCTTTTCAAACAGCTCAAAACGATCGAGGAGTCCAACCCGCCCGACAGGCTGTGCAGTATTCCGTCGTAACAGGATGCCCAGGCATGCACGCAGCCCCGAGTCGTGGCCCGCAGTAATTCCACGGCCTCGTCGGCGGACTCCAACGGAGCGTTGTGCGCGATATCGATCGGGCTCCATTCGATCGACCTTTGCATGACTCCCGAGGAGAATCGCACCCGCTCGCTACCCTGGACCTCCGAAACCTCGTTCAAAGCGGTGGCGCGGATCTGCAGCCCCGCGTGGGCGACGAATCCGGTGATGTAGTCCCAATTCACCGTGAACGACACCATGCCCAACGCACACCAGTCCTCGATGTCGGAACAGGCGACACTGATGCCGTCATGCTGCGTGAGCCAGCAGGGAAATCCTCCTGACGGGTCGCGTAACACCCACACTTCGTCCGTCACCGCGTTGCGCACAATCGCTACATAGCGGCCCCAATATCGCTCGAAGAGACGGCGCCCTCCGGCCGCCACGATGCGCGCGGTTTCCGCGTCATCGAAAACGACACGCGCGGCGGCCACGGGATCGTCAATGTCACGGGTAAAGATCTTGCCGAGAACGGCGCCGGCTGAATGCGCCAGTACCTTGGCATCGGTCGCACCCGCGTGGCGATCCGCGTGGAATATGGCGAGCCCCGTGACGTCCAGCACTCGCGACCACCGCGTGGTGCCGCCCTCGAGGCGCCCGGCAATGGATCTCGCGGCGAGGCGGGACCGCTCTTCCGTGGGATTCCAGATCAGCGCGAGATACCGATACACGAGCCGCTCTTCAGACCACCATGATCGGGGTGTACCCGCGGACGTGGTCGACAGTGTCGTTGAAGACCGTGTCGCGGTATTGAACCCAGCAGTGCGCGGCAAATGGCAGCGCGCGGACGCCGAAGACCCAGCACGGAAAAAAACCATAGCGGGCCAGAAATTCGAGCATCGCGAACGAGTCGTACAGACACTTCTCGCGCGAGGCGAAGAGAAATACCCGCAGGCGATAGAAGGCATCGACGAGACGCCGCGCCGCCTCGATATCCAACTGGGCGCCGGCCGCCGCGTACTCGGTCCGACGTTGGGAGACCCGGCGAATAACTCGCTCGAATCGCCAAAACCGCAACGCAAACTTTGCAAACAACGACGCGGTCACAAAGGCGACGAGAACACGCGCGCCGAGTTTCACGGGTTCGTCGGCCTCCGTGATGAGCTCCACGTCCGCGGGAGGCGGGCGTACTGGAGTGGCTTCCTTGCCGAGCGCCGGCGTTTCCAACAGCCACCCCTGTTCGACAAGGGGTGCCGCGACCGCTGCGACGCTGGCTTCCGTGTCGGCGGGCGCGTCGGCCGCCAATTGTGCCGGCCAGCCCGGCAAAAAAGGGCTCAAAACCGCGGTCCGGTCGGCGTCCAGGCTGAAATAGCGATCCCGTTTCAGATCCAGAACGACAATGTGTTCCTTATCCCGGCACACGAAGACGTGCTGGGCCAGCCCGTAGCGAGCCATGACAGACCCCCAATTATTCTCGGTATCCCCGGGGTTTGCGCACGCGCCCGTTCCCGCCGCGCCAAAGAGCGGCGAGAACGGGTGGTGCTATAGGAAGGTCAGATCAGAACAGGTACAGCCAGTTGAATGGCGGTGCACCCAGTTCCAGAAAGAGCAGCTGCGATGTGCCCTTCGTGCGCTTTGACGCCCGGCCGCAGTCGATCATCCCTACCGCGTCCCCTGCCCGCACTCTCTGACCTCGTTCCATTTTCAGCGCGCTCATAAACTTCTCCTCGGTGGTGTCGAACCCAACGTAGCTAATATGCAATCAACGTTGGTCCTTCAACGCGCTCCTTGTCAGGCTCGGTTCGACGGATACTACGGATCGGTTGGCGCATGAAAGCTGCGCCTAAGAAACACGCGCGTCAAGTCCCCCAGTGTTATGTCGTTGGGAGGCCGGCGAATGCCGCGTAACAGACAATTGGACCTTGGACCAATAGGGGCCGCGCGCGCACGGCTCGCGCCCGGCCGGCGTGTCCTTCAGGCCACCCGGCGCAGTCTGCGGCGGCGGAAATCTCGGATGATTTCGCGCGCGGCGTTATGTCCCGGCGCGCCCGTGACACCACCGCCGGGATGGGTGCCGGCACCACACATGTACAGACCCTGCAGGGGTCCACGGTAGTTGCCATATCCCAGCATCGGACGCGCCGAAAACATCTGGTCGAGAGTCAGGGCGCCGTGGAAGATATCCCCGCCGATGAGACCGAAGGTGCGCTCGAGATCCAACGGGCTCTTGATCTGCCGCCCGAGCACGGCGGCTTTGAAATTCGGCGCGTATTGGTTGACGGTCTCGATCATCAGGTCCGCGACCTTGTCCCGGTGAGTATCCCAGGACTCTCCATTGGGAAGTTGCGGAGCGACGTGCTGGCAGAAGAGGCTCGCCACGTGCTGGCCCGGGGGCGCCAGGCTGTCGTCCAGCGTCGAGGGAATCACAACCTCCACAATCGGCTTGCGCGACCAGCCGCTCGAGCGCGCGTCGAAATAGGCCTGCTCCATGTAGGAAAGTGTCGGGGCGATGATGATGCCGGCCGTGTGATGGTCCGCGAGGGCCTTGCCGGGTAGACACGTGAAGTCGGGCAACTCGCTGAGCGCCACGTTCATGCGGAAGGTCCCGGAACCGCAGCGCCAACGGTCGATCCGGTCGCGGAATTCCCCCGGCAGCGCCTCGGGTGCGATCAACTTCTGATACAGGAGTTTCGGATTGAGGTTGGAAATCACGGCGGCGGCACGCAGCGTCGCGCCACTCTCGGTAATGACACCGACCGCCCGGTTGCCCTCGACGATGACCTCGCGAACGGGAGTCGAGACACGGATCACCGCGCCGCGCGCCTGTGCCGATTTCGCCATCGCCTGGGTGATCGCCCCCATGCCGCCGATGGCGTGACCCCACGCGCCCTTCTTGCCGTTCACCTCGCCAAACACATGGTGAAGCAGCACGTACGCCGAGCCCGGAGTGTAGGGACTCGCGTAGTTACCCACGATGCCGTCGAAGCCGTAGGCGGCTTTGATCGGATCGCTCTCGAACCAACCGTCGAGGTAGTCACCCGCGGAGGTCGCGAACAGGGTGAGCAACTCCCGGCGCATGTTCATGTCGAGCTTGCGCAGGCGGCCGCCCACCTGTGCCGCTCGCAGCAGTTCCGGCAACGCCATGCGCCAACTGCCTTCGATGGCGTTGGGAGGAGTTTCCAACACGAGGTCGCGCAGCACATCGGCCACGGTGCCGAGCCGCTCGCCGTACTCGTCGAGGCGTGTTGCATCCCGGGGAGAGAATTTCGCGACCTCGGCGGCGGTACGGCCCTCGCCCACGATGAGATAACGCCCGTCGTCGGTGGGCAGGAAGTTGGAGAGTTTGCGCTCCACGACCCGCAAACCGAATTTGGGCAGCTCGAGGTCACGGATGACCTTCGGATTCAGCAGCGACACCGTGTAGGCGGCGACCGAATTGCGAAATCCGGGATGAAACTCCTCGGTGACGGCGGCCCCTCCGACCACGGAGCGCTGCTCGAGTACCGTGACCTTCAAACCCGCTGCCGCGAGATAGGCGGCACACACCAGGCCGTTGTGTCCCCCGCCGATGATCAGCGCGTCGCTGCTCGCGCCCGCGGGTACCGGATCACTCACGATTCCACCCCTTCGCCGGAGCCCGTAACTGGCGGCTCTCGGGAATCAAACTCCGGATCCGCCGCCCGAAGCTGCGCAATGAGACCTCGCCCACGCTTAACGGCCCCACGGTGTAGCTGCTGGAAGCCATGCCTGTCTGCACACGCTCGATGAGCGCCTTGTCCTCGACGCTCACGCGGCGATTGATGCGCCAGTTCAGGTAGCGGGCGGCGCGCATCTCACGGCGCGAATCCGCATGCACGTAGGCAATCTCACGAATCAGTGTCTCGGTGGGCGACACCGGTAGGAACTGCATGAAGTCGATCTGGTCCGGGTAGATGTCGAAGGCCACGTTCGGCCACAGTTTGAAGTAGACCCACTGGTGCTGCCGCTCAGGCGGCAGATGTCCAACCTCGGGCAAGGTCCGCTGATACATCCGCTCGGACCAGTTGCTCGACGGCTCCTCGCGCAGCGAACCCCACATTTTGTCGATCCACGGTTGCGCCTCGACGCCGTAGCTGCGCCCGAACAGTCGGGTCAGACCGGGATGAGCGACCGTGATGTGCAGGCCATCGGAGTAATTATCTCCGACGTTCTTCCAATTCACTTGCCGCGGCCGCAGTGTCACACGTCCCTGCGGGACCAACTCCTCCATGCGGTACAGAGCCAACTCTTCCGCGTAGGGCGCGGCCATCTCACGCACGCTGGGCAGACCGGGCTCGAGCCGTACGAAAATGAACCCCAGGAATACTTCGAGATCGAGAGGCGCAAGACCGTGACGTCCCATGTCGAGGCCAGGAAACGCCTGACGATCGGGCACTCCGACGAGGCGACCATCCAGGGCATAGGTCCAGGCGTGGTAGGGGCAGGTAATGCGACGTCCACAGTGGCCCTTGGAGCCATCGAGCAACCGCGCGGCGCGATGACGGCACACGTTATGAAAGGCGCGAACTTCGCCATCGTCGCCGCGAAGAACCACGATCGACTCACCCAGGAAATCGAGCGAGTGGAAGTCCCCTGGGCGCGGCACGTCGCTGACATGGCACACCACCTGCCAGCTCTTGCGGAAAATAACGGCCTGCTCGCGCTCGAAGAATTCCGGATCGTGGTAAATCCAGGCCGGCAGACTATGGCCTTCCTCTTCCGCCTCGCCGCCGGCCGGGGCGGAAGTGCTCAATCGTCCGAAACGGGTCGCAGCGTTCATGGGTGCCTTCTCGAGAAGTCGGACGGGGCCGGGTGAGTTGCAGCGGGGGCGGGGCCCGCTGCTATTGGACGATCGTACAATAACGGTCCGAAAGCGGTCAAACCGAAGCGTGGCCGGCGTACCCCCCGGGAGAGGGCGCCGCCGCGAAATCGTAGCGGAAATTCCAGGATGGGCCGTCCATTGGGATGAGGTCAGAGAAGATCAGTTGAGTCGCCGACTTGAACCGTACTCCAGGGGCATTCCACGACGAAGTGCAGGCCGCCGAGTGGCTGGTGAGGCTGGATGCTGATCCTTCGGCGGCGACGATGTCGTTGTGGCTACAGTGGCTGAGCGAGGACGCCCGGCACCATGCCGCCTTCGCGCGACTGGAGGCCAGGTGGCGCCAGGTAGATCGCCTGCGCAGCCTGCGGCCTCTCGATGGCAGGGTGGACGCCGACCTGCTCGACACGTTCCCGGGGGTGCGTCCTCGTTCAGGCTCGCGGCCGCGGAGGTGGTGGCGGTGGAGCCCGTCGAGCCTTCGTGCTCCCTATGGCGAGCTTGCCGTCGCCGCGGCAGCCAGCGCACTCGCCAGCCTGTTGGTTCTCGCCGGCTGGCTCGTGCTGGTCACGCTCGACGTTGGCGTCAGCGAGATCGGCACGGAAGTCATTCGGCTCGTAGCGAGCTCGCATACTGCGGCCAATGACTGATGACCGACAATATATTCGCGATGTCCTTTCTCGCTTTAGGGGACGCGACCTCGAAACAACGCCAGCCCATGACCTCGGACAAGGGCGTCTCGAACAGATCGGGGGCGAGCTCGCGATATTTTCGCATCGAGTACTCCAGCGAAGTTGCGTCGACGCCCAGGCGCACAGCCACCGCGGCAACGGTCGCGACACCGCCCCGGGTGACGAGCCAGGCGATCAGCGCCCGCGCCATCCAGATGCGCGCCCGGTCCACCATTTCACGCGACAACTTCGCTTCGACGGCGTCGGCGATCATGCGCGGCGCGGTCCGTGCGCCCAACTCCTCCGTTGAGTTGATTTGCGGCTCGCCCGTGACGCCGCGTTGCAGAAGCGGACCGAGCGTCGCCTTCGTCAGCCAGGGAAGCTCTTCGAGCCCGCCGTAAGCACGCACGCTGCTCCACGGATAACTCACAAAATCCTCCGCAAGATCCAGCACCACCGGTCGGACATGCATCGAGCGGACGATGTCCACCAGCTCCGAGCGCGACTCGGGCTGGTAGCAGATGTGATTG
>DATMQL010000212.1:0-3800 GCA_035566815.1 Steroidobacteraceae bacterium
GTCATGCGGGAAGGGCGTATCGCCGCGATCATGGAGCGCGCCGCTGCCACGCCGGATCGCCTTCTGCGGCTTGCGTTACCCGATGGGCGCGCCGGCTCAGCATGAACGCATCAATCCAGATCGTTCGCCGCTTCGGAGTGCCATTACTGTTGCTGGTGTTGGTCCTGGCAGGGTTCTGCGTTCTCGTCCCAGACTTCGCGGGTCTGCGCAATATGCGCGGCCTCATCTTGTCCGTGACGCTGGTGGGAACCATTGCCACTACGATGATGTTGGTTCTGGCGCTACGCGAGGTCGACCTATCGGTGGGTTCGATCACCGCGCTGGCGGGGGTGCTGACGGCGGTCGTGATCGAACGGACGGGCGGTGTCGCTATCGGAATCATTGCCGGCCTCGCCGCGGGCGCCCTGATCGGTTTTCTGAACGGCTGGGTGGTGGCAAGACTGAGGGTTAATTCGCTGATCGTGACGCTGGCCACCATGGAGATCGTGCGAGGCTTGGCTTTCCTCGCCTCGGGTGGCAAGGCCGTATCCATACTGGTGGAGCGTTTCTACACGCTCGGCTCCGGCAGTTTCCTCGGCCTCAATTACCCGATCTGGATCATGTTCCTGGCGTTCGTTGCCTTCGGCACGCTGCTCAATCGCACCGTGTTTGGACGCAATGTGTTGGCGATCGGCGGCAACCCCGAAGCGGCGCGGCTTGCCGGCGTGCCCGTCGACCGAGTCCGCATTGGTGTTTTTGTTCTACAGGGGCTCGTCGCCGCAGTTGCGGGAATCGTCCTGGCTGCGCGAATCACCTCGGGCCAGCCAAACACGAGTCAGGGTCTGGAGCTTGCGGTGATCTCTGCCTGCGTACTGGGGGGCGTATCCCTGTCGGGCGGTGTTGCCACGGTGGCCGGAGTCATCATCGGCGTGTTGATCATGGGTGCGGCCCAGAACGCCCTCAATCTGCTCGATGTTCCCACTTTCTACCAATACGTCGTGCGAGGCGGAATTCTGCTCGCCGCCGTCATTTTCGACCGCCTGCGCCAATCCGGCCGGGTGCGTCTACCACAGCGCGGTTCCCGCTCCACGAGTCAACAATAAAACTTCGCCTATGAGTCACATCGCAAAAATCGAGACGTTCCGTGTAGCGCCCCGGTGGCTGTTTGTTCGCATCGAAACGACTGATGGCCTGATCGGCTGGGGGGAGGCGAGCCTGGAGGGCCACGCAGAGGCCGTCGACGGCGCGATGGAGCACATCCGCGACCGGTTGATCGGTGCGGACGCGGCGCGCATCGAGGATGCGTGGCAGACTCTGTATCGACTGGGGTTTTATCGCGGCGGACCGGTCCTGATGTCCGCGATCGCTGGAACCGACCAGGCGCTGTGGGATATCAAGGGTAAACGGCTAGGCGTTCCCGTTTGGGAGCTACTGGGTGGGAAAGTGCGCGACCGCGTCGACGTCTACGCGTGGATCGGCGGGGACTGCCCATCGGATGTTGTCGCCGCGGCCGCGGCGCGCAAGGCGCAAGGTTTGCGCGCCGTCAAAATGAACGGTACGGGAGATCTGGGATGGCTGGACAGTCCGGCGCGTCTGGATGACGTGGTCGAACGCCTGCAACGGGTTCGGGAGGTGGGAGTTGACGTGGGAGTGGATTTCCACGGACGCGTCCACAAACCGATGGCGCGCCAGCTCGCACGCGCGCTTGAACCCATGCGCCCCTTGTTCATCGAGGAACCGCTGCTCTCCGAAAACCCCGAGGCGATTGCCCAGCTCGCACAGTACACCAGCGTGCCCATTGCGGTGGGTGAGCGCCTTTACACACGCTTCGAATTCAAGCGCCTCTTCGAGCTTGCGGCAGTCGACATCATCCAGCCCGACCTGAGCCATGCAGGTGGCATCTCCGAGGTTCGCCGCATCGCTGCGATGGCCGAGGCGTATGACGTCGCTGTAGCACCGCATTGTCCGCTCGGGCCGTTGGCATTGGCCGCATGTCTGCAGATCGCGGTGGCCACGCCCAACTTCGTCATCCAGGAGATTTCGCTCGGCATCCACTACAACAGTCCGGCCGCCGATCTTTTGACCTATCTTGCCGACGGCCGGGTTTTCGATATCGTCGGTGGCAGCGTTGCCGCGCCGACGGCACCGGGCCTGGGTGTGTCAATTGACGAGGCTCGCGTCCGCGAGGCAGCGAAAGACGCGCACCGCTGGCGCAATCCCATCTGGCGCGGGCCGGACGGGAGCCTGCGCGAATGGTGAGTCGGCGTTTCCTCGATAAGCACGTCATCATCACCGGTGCGTTGGGAGGTATTGGCTTTGCGACGGCGGAACGCTTCGCCGCCGAGGGGGCGAAATTGATGTTGGTCGATCTTCTGTCCGATGACGGTTCAGCCGCAGAGCGACTACGCAGCGCAGGTGCGCCACAGGTGGCGACCGCAGCCTGCGATATTGCCGAGGAGGAGCAAGTGGCTGCGGTGGTCGAGCGCACCCAGGCCGAACTGGGTGGCCTTGATGTCATCGTGAACGTGGCGGGCATGATGATCTACAAGCCTATCGCCGAGTTGACCGGCGCAGATTGGCGCCGCATTCTCGATGTCAACTTGCTTGGCGCGGCGTTCTTCACGACCCAAGCGCTGCGTCACATGGCCGGCGGCGGCGCCATAGTGAACGTCGCCTCGATCCACGCCCGCCAGACGTCCACGTTGGTGGCTCCCTACGCCGCGGCGAAAGCCGCCCTCGAGAGCCTGACGCGATCGGCCGCGATCGAGGGCCGCGTGCGCAACATCCGCGTCAACGCCGTGTTGCCCGGGGCGGTGGACACCGCGATGCTGAGGTCAAGTCCCACCATTCAGTCCGGGGCGGAGAAGATTGATACAGCAGACGTGGGATCGCCAGCGGATATCGCGGCGACCATCGCGTTCCTTGCCTCCGACGACGCCCGGTTCGTAACCGGCGCCTCGATATTGGTCGATGGAGGACGGCTTGCGAAGCTGTGACGTGGTGGCTACGTTGCGCCGCAATTCGCGGGTGCATGCTGTGGAACCGCATTGATGCGTGCTGCGAAGTTCATCGCCGGCGACTGGGGCACGAGCAACTTGCGGCTTTTTCTCTGCGATGCGGAGGGGGCGGCGCTTGACGCGATCAGCGGTCCGGGCGCGGCCGACGCGAGCGGCCGGTTCGCTCCGGTCTTCGACTCCCTGACGGCACGCTGGAAGGAGAGCCACGGAGCGTTGCCCGCGGTGCTTTGCGGGATGGTCGGGTCGAGCCTCGGGTGGACTCAGGCACCTTACCTCCCGTGCCCTGCCAGGCCTGAACAGATCGCGGCTGCCTGTGCCTCATTACAGGAGGGCGCCATCGCGGTTGTACCCGGGTTGTCGTGCCGCAACCGGTTCAATGCGCCCGATTTCATGCGCGGCGAAGAAACCCAGATACTCGGTGCGCTGAATTTGGCGGCGGAGCTCCGCGAGGGACGTTGCGTGATCTGTCTCCCCGGCACGCACACCAAGTGGGTGGTGGTCGACGCGGGATGGGTCCGCGAATTTTTTACCGCGCCAACCGGAGAGGTATTCGCTCTGTTGCGCGACCACAGTGTTCTGATCCGTGGAAACGACGGCGTTGCGAGCACCACGGACATGGACGCTTTCGACAACGGGTTGGCGCACTTCAACGAATTCCCACAGACCCAGCTGCTGCATCGCCTGTTCGAACCTCGCAGCCGCCAGCTCAGCGGCGAATTCGCGGCCGAGGCGGCGTCGGCTTATCTCTCGGGGCTGCTGGTGGCCAGCGATGTCCACGGGGCATTGGATGTCCTGTGCGGCTCT
>DATMQL010000213.1:0-10738 GCA_035566815.1 Steroidobacteraceae bacterium
GCCACACTGAACACGCCCGGCTTCGCCGTGAAGTCGCCGGAAAATCCCACCGGGTCCGCAATGCCACGCCATGGCTCGATGCAGATGAAGCCGGCTCCTCCCGGCTTCGTCCAGATTCCGAGATAGGTCGCGTTGGGATAGCTCACCCGGATGCGCGGGCCGTCTGCGGCGCCGTAGGTGACGGAACGGCTGTGGAATTCGTCGAAGATGACCACGTCATCCGCGAACAGTGAATCCTCCAGTCCGAGGCGCTTGTTGGAGACCGGCGTTGGATGCTGCTCTGACGTCAGCAGTCCATGCGCGTCGAGCCTCCGGATCGGAGCGGGCTCGTCACTCGCGAACTCGATGAAGTGCGCCGCCCGCGGCTGCCCGTAAGGCAGAGGCCAACGAAAACCGGGATGGTAGCCGACACTTGCGGGCATGTTTTCGGTGCCCTTGTTACGCACAGACGTCGTTACCGTGAGCGTCGTGCCGCTCACCGTGAAGCTAACATCGAGCTCGAAATGAAACGGATAGATCTGCAAAGTGGCCTCATCGGCCGTCAGTCTAAACGTGGCGCTGGACGCCCCCGCTGGGGGTTCCCTCGCCCCCGCTGGGGGTTCCTTCGCTGACCGCTCAGTCGCTGGCCGCTCGGTCGCCCCCGCTGTTACGACTTCGAACATCTTGCCGCGCGCGAACCCGTGTCTCGAGAGGCGATAGGTCTTCGACCCGAGTCGATAACTTCCGCCCGCGACCTCGCCGATGATGGGAAACAGGATCGGCGCGCGGCCGGCCCAGACCGCGGGATCCCCGTCCCACAGCAGATCGCGGCCACTGCGGTCCCTGAAAACAGAAAGTTGCGCGCCGAGGGGATTGACCTCGACGTGGAGCTCTGCGGAGCTCAATGGGACCCACGGTTTCTGCTGGTCTGCCATGACGCTTGGCTCTCCGGATGGCGTTGCTCGACCCGTCATCATTGCAGGGATTGCGCGACCCGACCACTCAGGTTATACGCGGCCCGTTCTTGCCGCCCTTTCCCCTCGCCAGCGAAGAGCGCAGCTCCGCATATCCGGGTGCCACCATCGGGTAATCATCGGGCAGGTGCCAGCGGGCGCGATACTGCTCAGGTGTCAGGGAGTACTTGCGCCGCAGATAGCGTTTCAGGGTCTTGAGATGTCTGCCGTCGTCGAGGCAGACGATGTAGTCGCGTGTGACGGACTCGTCCACGGGTACGGCGGGCGCTTTGTGCGGCCTTGAGCAGCAGCGCTCCGGGCTCAGTCCCGAGAGCGCGGCATGGGTGGCCTGGATCAGGGCCGGCAACTCGGCGGCCGCGATCGTATTATGGGAGGCGAAACAGGCAACCACCCGAACGGTCAGCTCAATGAGATCGGGGGTTGTCTCCATGCTTGCCTCTCGCCGGCACGCTGACGACTATAAAGTCTGCCCCGGCAGCGACCATCCCCCCGATGGGGGACCGCGGGGAACGAGCATGGCTTAGGAAAACCTGCCGAAGACGCAATCATTACCCATAAAACACCGGAGTTTCACGAAACTAAACGCGGATTTTCCTAACGTGCGCCCAACAAGACGGAACACAACATATGATCGACTCGTCGGCGCTCGATGGAAATACGGCTGTGGGGAGGTCGGGACGGGTCGCGCAACTCGCCCGCGTCGCCGGGAATCTGACGGACCGTAGCCCGTGCAATGTTCGTATGGCGATGGATCGGGCCTGGAGCAGGCTGCTTGCGCTGGACGTACAGGATGCGCTGGCGGCTGTCTGTGCAGTCGAGCCGTGCCTGCGCGACCTCGACGAAGCAACCGCGACCTGCCTGCGAGCCGAGATCGGCACATTCCGCGCGGTTGGTTTCGCTTTGCGCGATGATTGTATTGCGGCTCTTCCCCTGGCGCTCTCGTGCATCCACGGCGTCGCGGCGCCGGCCGTCACATTGTTGGCCACGACCCTCTGCAGGCTGGCTTACTGGAAGCTGGGAGATTTCGAGCGCTTCCACGCCCTCAGGCGCGAGCAGCGGCCGACACCGGAGAAACGCCACACCAGCCTGGTTGCTTTCGATCGCGGCGTCGAAGCGGCCGTTGAGTTGCAACAACTGCGATTCGGTTTGGCCGGCCGGTTGGCGCAGGACGCGTCGGCCCTGGTGCCCCGCCAGGGAGTCCGTGCTTTTCCCATCAGTCCGTTGCCCATCGCTGTCCTGGCGCAGGTCCTTTACGAACAGGGCGCGTTGTCTGAAGTGGATGCGCTCGCGCGCGATCGGCTGCCGCTGGTGACCGTGCGGGCCTCACCGGAAACGGCCGTCCGAGTCTATCCTCTGCTCGCACGCATTGCTGCCCATCGCAGGCAAGTTGGACTTGCGTTGTTTCTGCTGGGAGAGGGCGCGGCACTGGGCGAGGCGCGCGGTTGGGGGCGTCTGACGGCGGCTTGCCTGCAGCAGCGTGTCGAACTGCTCGTTCGCGGTCGGCGGATCGAGGAAGCGCGGACTTGCCTCGAGCGCATGCGGCCGCTACTCGACGCCGCGAACCGATCACACTATGCGGGAGCAGCCATCCATCGATATTTTGAGCTCGCACGGTCTCGTATCGAGTTGGCGTTCGAGCCGTCCCAGGAGATCGTCGCCAGGATGAGGCGTCTGCATCGCGAGGCGGCCGCGAGCGGCGACCCCTATCTCGCCGTACAAGTCGCAATCTGTCTCGCAGAGGCGCTGGGAGCCCTCGATGAGGAGGTCGCGGCACACGAGACTCTGTCACGCTCGCTGGAGTTAGGTGCGAGCGTTGGGCTGTACCAGTGCTTTGTCGACGGCGGTCCGGTAATTGGCCGCCTGCTCGCCCTTGCGGTTGAGCGTGAGCGACGCTGCCTGCAACCCTATGTCGGAAGCTTGCTCAACAGCTGGCGTAGCGCGCACGAGTCGGCCGGCGCGCTGAAAATCCCGAAGTTGAGCGGCCCATTGAGCGCGCGGGAATGCGCGATCCTGGGCCTGGTCCGCCGTGGCTATTCGAACAAGCGCATCGCCTTGGAGCTGCGTATCGCGCCGGAGACGGTAAAGTCGCATGCCAAGCACATCTTCCTGAAGCTCGGCGCCCGGACCCGGGTGGACGCGGTGTCCCGCGCGGCCAGTCTCGGCTTGCTTTGAGCCCTGATAGCCGGCACATAATAAAGACCTCAACGGGGTCGGTATGCCGCTATTTCCGCCTTTCCGACTCGACAAGGTCAATCAGACCGTCTGGCGACAGACGCCGGGCGCAGCCGAGCAGCCGGTTCTTCTCAACCCCAAGGCCTTCGCGCTGCTGCAATACCTCGTCGAGAATAGCGGCCGGCTCGTCTCGCATGAAGAGCTGCTCGACGTATTGTGGCCGAGCTTGCACGTTCAGCCGGAAGTCATCAAGAGCCACATACTTGCGATTCGTACGGCCCTGGGCGATTCGCCGCGGGAGTCGCGGTACATCGAAACGGTTCGCAAGCGAGGCTACCGCTTCGTCGCAAGTCTGAGTGACAGCCGTTTCGCGGCGGACGCGCCCGCGGGGCCGGAGCCCGGCAGCAACTATGTCGGCCGTTCGAAGTCGCTGCAGCAGTTGCACGACTCGCTCGAGTCAGCAGCGCGCGGTACGCCGCAACTGGTCTTTGTCACAGGCGAGCCCGGAATCGGCAAGACCGCGTTGCTCGATCAATTCTCCGCAGCCGTCGGTGCCAAACAAGGTGTGTTGTGCTCGATCGGACGCTGTATCGAAGGATATGGCGGGGTCGAGCCGTACTATCCCGTGCTCGAGGCGTTGACTCGCTTGGCGCGGGGGCGGCCCGGCGACAGCCTGGTTCAGACGCTCGTTGCCATTGCACCTGGCTGGGCGGTGCAGTTGCCAGGCGTGCTCACACGGGAAACACTGGTGGGGCTCCGGGAGCAGACCGCCGGGTCCGCGCTCCCGCGAATGGTGCGCGAATTCTGCGAGTGGGTCGAGGAGTTTGCTGCGACCCGAACCCTGATGCTCGTTCTGGAAGACCTCCACTGGTCGGACTATTCGACCGTGGATCTGCTTTCGGCGCTGGCACGACGCGGCAGCCGCGCCAGGCTCCTGGTCGTCGCCACCTATCGGCCGGAGGAGGCCGCCGAAAGAGCGCATCCCATCCACACTTTGAGTCGCGGGCTGTTACTGCAGAAACTCTGTCGCGAGGTGAGCCTCGCGCCGCTGAGCGAGGCGGATGTCACGGAGTTTGTCCCAGGGTCGGATAGCAGGCCCGAGCTGCGGCAACTGGCGCGGGTGATTGCCGGGCAATCGGGCGGCAATCCGCTCTTCATGGTGGCGATCTTCGATGACCTGGTGGAGCGGGGTCTGATCACGCACTCGCCCTCCGGCTGGCAGTTGCAGGTGGCCGTGGAGCGGATCGGATTCGAGGTGCCGCGCACCCTCAACCAACTCATCGAGACCCGGATCCAGCGGCTGGCCCCCATCGAGCGCCGGCTGCTGGAGGCCGCCAGTGTCGCGGGCGCCGAGTTCGGGGCGGCAACGACCGCGCCGGCCGCCGAGTTGGATGCGCAGGGGTTCGAGGACGGCTGCGAGGATCTGTCGCGACGGGGCTCGTTCATACATCGGGCCGAAATGAAGCTGTTGCCGGACAACACGCCGATGCAACTCTACGGTTTCAATCATGAGATGTATCGCCAGGTCCTGTACGGCCGCCAGGGGGCGGAGCGCCGTGCACGCCTGCACCGGGTCATCGGCGAGCGCCTGGAAGATATTTTTCCGCCCGATCAGAGGGGTGGTGTTGCGGTGGAGCTTGCGCAACACTTTGGCGCCGCCCACGAATGGCTGCGGGCGCTGAGTTACCTGCGGTCGGCACTGCAGGCGGCCAAAAGGCGCTCGGCGCATCACGAGGCGCTGGCGATCCTCGATCGTATGATGGCGATAGCGGCAAACATGCCGGCGGACGCGCGGGTGACTGTGGAGCTCGAATGCCTGGAGCAACGTGCTCCTATCTACGTGTTAACGCACGACGCGCGAGTGCAGGAAACGTTTACGCACTTGATCGAAAAGGCCGCCCAACAGGGCCGTACCGATATTCAGATCCGCGCGCTTATTAACTTTGCGTATGCGTTGAGTTGGAACAGTCGGGACAGCTGCGTGCGTGCGCTCGATGAGGCGTTGAGACTGAGCGCGGGGCAAAGTGACGCAGGCGCGCAAGCTCTGACACACCTCCGTGTCTCTGTTCGGCGCATGTGGGTGGCGGGATGGAATCTCGCGGACGCCCGCCGCTGTGAGCAGGCGTTGCAGGTGTTGCGCGCTTCCCCGGACAAGCCGGCAACTGCCGTGGGCATGCTCGAATACAGCATGGTCTGTCTCACCTCGTCGCGTTACCGCGAGGCCATCGATACCTTCCGCCGCAATCATGAGATTCTGTTGCGCAGCCCGGATGACTTGTCCGAATTCAACGTCTTGCGGGCGAGCTGGATGAATCTCGTCGGGGTTTCGTGGGTCCCGTTGTTCGTCGGCGAGCTCGGCAACTCCCTTACGGCATTCGATGCGGGCATCCTGGCCTGTCGCAAGGAGGGAAATGCGGCAGGGGCGCAATCCCTGGGACTGTGGCGCTGCATGCTGCTCTTTCAACTCACCGACTACGAGGGGATGCTCGAGGCGTGTCTGCCCGTCGCGTCGGCGGACTCGACGCCTGTCGTCGTCCTGCCTTTCGAGCGGCGGCTGTCCCTGGTGATGTGCGGTCTGGCCGAGGCCGGTCTGGGCAACGCCGCGGCCGCGCGTGACTATCTGTTGGAGGCGGAGCGCCAGATCGGGGAGCAGCCGGTGATGTTGGATTGGTACATGACGCTGATGCTGGAGTGGGGCCGGGTGAACCTGCTGCTCCTGACGGGGGCACGCGCGGAGGCGGCGGCACGCGCCGATCGATTCATACGGCTGGCCGGAGAGACGGACGAGCGGACCTGGCAGGCGTTGGCGTTCGAGACCTGGGCGCGTGTGGCCCTGGGGCGCGGCGCAGCCACCGAGGCGCTGGAGGTCATAATGAAGGCGCTCGCTGCAACGAAGGGTTTCGAGACGCCACTTGCGGATTGGCGGGTGCATGCGACAGCCGCGGTAGCTTACAGGGTGATCGGCAATCCCCAACTTGCGTCCCGTCATGCGCACATTGCCGCCACCACGAGGCGGCGGTTGGTCGAGTCGTTGCCGCAAAGACATCGTTTGCGCACGCTGTTTGAAACCAGCGCGCGGATATTTCCGCCGCTGGCGGCCGATCCGCAGCAGGCGTCGAACTGAGGTTCCCACCTCTCCATTTGGGGGTAGCCGAGCGCCGTTCCCGGCGAGCGTACGGTATCCTGAGGCACCCGAGCGGCCTATCCGGCCTGTGCCGCCGAGGTCAAACTGGCCGGCGCGGAATACGCCGAGATCAAGGTCGACGAAGCCGTCACCGACGGCAATTTCGTGACGGCCCCGGCGTGGCCAGCGCATCCCGCCTGGCTGGCACAGTTTCTCGCTGTGTTAGGAACTCGTATCTCGGGCTGAGCTTCAGCTATGGCGCTGCGGATGCATCCTGTCATCCGCCTTGAAGAAGCGCCGCGCGAAATCCACCAGGGCCCCGTCGGTCGGATGATCGAGCGCCTCGACACCCGAGATCCGTTTGGCCAGATCCGGTTGTGTTTGCTTGATATACGTATCGAGCTCGGTTTTCGCGCCGGCGGGTCCGGTGATGAGGATCGCACCCGCGGTAGAAAGTGCCTGCGCAACGTGCTTCAGGAACTCCTTGTCCAGCGGTGCGTGGCCGCTGTCACCTGAATTTGCCTTGTGATGCAGGTGTTGGTGCGGGTGCGTCGAGCGCACCGTCGAGTGATCGACATCGGTGGCGTCGAACTGAAACACCTTGGCTTCCCGGTGATCGATCCAGACAAGAGCATGATAGTGCGGGGTCATGTGCATACCTCCGTCGGCGATGAGGGATGGTATCATCTGCCGTATGACATTGAGAGAATTGCGCTACCTGATCGCCCTCGCGGACCGTGCGCATTTCGGGCGGGCCGCCGAGGATTGTCACATCTCGCAGCCCACTCTGAGCACTCAAATCCGCAAGTTGGAGGAGTATCTCGGCGTCAGCCTCATCGAGCGGAACACCAAGTCGGTCTCGCTCACCCCGATGGGCGAGGAAGTGGTGCGCAGCGCCCGCCAGATCGTCTCCCAGGCGGACGCGCTGCTGGCCGCTACCCGGGTACCGCGTGGGCCACTGGAAGGGCGCTTGAGCATTGGGGTCATTCCGACGCTCGGCCCTTACTTCCTGCCTTCCTTCATCCCGCTGACGAAGAGCCATTACCCGCAACTGCAGCTGGCCATCCACGAGGATCTGACTCAACACCTGCTGGAGCGCCTGAGGAACTACCAGATCGATGCCGCGCTGCTGGCGCTGCCCCTGGAAAACCAGGACCTGGAGTGCCTGCCGCTGTTCGATGAGCCGTTCTGGTTCGCATGCTCGCCGCAGCATCCGCTCGCGCAGGCCGAATGGGTCGCGGAAGCTGATTTGCGCGATGAGACGCTGTTGTTGTTGGCCGATGGACATTGTCTGCGTGGCCAGGCGTTAGCCGCCTGTGGCCGGCAGGCGGAGCCCGACGACGGTTCCGATGATTTCCGCGCGGTGAGCCTGGAAACCATTTGTCAGCTGGTGGCCGCCGGCCTGGGATGCACGTTGCTGCCGGCGTTGGCGGCGCGGCGGCCGATGTGGCCAAAGCCGCCACTCGCCATCCGGCCGTTACGCTCGAGCAATGACAGCCGCCGCATCGGGCTCGTATGGCGTCGAGGCTATCCGAAGGCGCATGAGCTTGCCTTGTTAGCAGAGCTGCTGCGGGAGAATCCCCCGGAGGGCACACGCCCCGTGCCGTCGTCACCCGAGGCGGCGATAGCCCTCGAGGCCCTGCGCCGCGGTCAGAACGTACGCTGAACCGGCGCAGTATCGCGGGTGCCGTAACACCCGCGGCGGCCGCGACTCCTCAGCGCTTGCCGTAATCCAACGGCACACCCTTGCGCTGCGCGAGGATGTACGACTCCAGCGCCCGCATCTTCGGATCGTCCGGTGCCAACACCTTGCCGCGGACCGGATGCTCGATGCACCAGTTGATCATGTCACGCAACAGGGCGACACGGCCGAGCTGCGGTTGGAATTTCGGATAGGTCTCGGGGTGGGTGTTCGCGGCGCGCGGATGACACATGTCGCACGATACCGCGATCTCGCTACCTAACTCGTCACCGCTGTGGAACACGCTCGAGCCGTACACGGCTTCCTTATACGTCTCGGTGTTCCACACCTTCACGTCCTGCGCGGACACCGCGCCGTAAGTCGACGACTGGCCGGTGCCGACGAGCTTGGTGTTGTCTTCGGGTGGCACGACCTGGTGTGCCTCGACTTCCTCCGCGACCCACTTGCTGTCCGGATGTTTGGATTCCCACTGCGCCATCAGCGCATCGGCGATCTTCTTGCCCTCGGCCGGTGTCTTCGGCGTGTCGTTGGGCACCTGCACCGTGGTCTTGTTGTCACACAGTTTGACGACTTTGCCGCCATTGAGCGTCGCGGGCGGATTGGCCGAAGAGGAGGGGCCGTCCGCAAGCGCAGGCGCTGCCAGAGTAACCAGGGCAAGGGCGAGCCAAGGAGTGTTCTTCACCGTATTCTCCCGCGATTCAATAACTGGCCAGCGTGGGGATGATCGGACGGTCTTGCCCGCCGTCACTGCTGAGATAGCTGGCCTTCACTTCCGTTGGATTGCGGTTCCACAGGCTGTACACCTTGTCGACCAGTCCGTCGGGATGCACGTTCGCACTCCCATCACCGAGTCCGTCGTTAGGATCGAATGGGTTGGGGCGGTTCATCTGCACCGTGAGCGCCGGCAAGCCCTGCGGCGCGTAGGGCCAGGGCCACGCGGTGGACAGCATTCCGTGAAACTGGATGTTGCCAATGCGGTTGGTGAGCACCTGGTGGGTATGACCATGCATCACGGTGACGTGATCGAATCGTTGCAATATCGCCTGAACGTCCTCGGCGTCATCCGTCCAGAAATTCCACGGCCGGTACAACTTATAAAGTGGCGAGTGCGAGAACACGATGATCGGCGTTGAAGTGGGAACCTTCTCCAGGTCCTTCTTCAGCCACGTGCGTTCCGCCGCGCCAACTTCGAACGCGCTTTGCACCGCGTTGTCGAGCCCGGCGACTGTGTGCATACGCTCGGCTGGCGTCATGCCGCGTGCGGTCCAGAAGTCCTTCTCGTGCACACTCATCAACACGACAAAGTGGACGCCCTTATGGTCGAAGCTGTAATTCTCCGGCCCGAACAGCTCGTTCCAGCGGTGTCCCATGTCGAAGAACCAGTCGTGCTCGCCCACCATCATGCGCAGCGGAGCTTTCAGGCTCTTCAGGACCTGGGCACCCAGGTCCAACTCTTCCTTGCGGCCGAGCTGTGCCAGATCACCGCCGTAGAGCACGAAGTCCGGCTGCGGGTCCATGGCGTTGACGTCATCGACCGCACGCAGCAATTGCCGAATGAAGCGCTCGTTGGTCTTCTTTATGTACAGGTGCGAGTCGGAGATGTAGGCGAACGTGAAACCCTGGCGTGCGCCGCCGCCCTCTGTGGCGGAAGCAACGTTGATCGGCAGGAAGCTGTGGAAGTGGTGGCTCACCCCAGCCGCGACTGCCGCGGCGGCCGCTCCGGTCGAGACCTTCATGAAGGTACGCCGATCGAGCCTCTGCAGCCCGCGGAAGAGAGAGTCGCGTTCTTCGAAATAACGCGTTTCGACGCTCTTGATATGAGGCCGCTTGATCCGTGAAGTGGGTTTGTCGTGCATGGTCGTTACCTTTACTTGAGGCCGGCCGGACCGATGACTCGGGTTTCGAACGGCAACACCTGGCGGTGCGCCAGTGCGTTGTCCCGGAACGGACGCTGCTTCATCGCAATGACTTTCTGATCCTGATACGCGACTTCGTTCTCGGCGGCGAAGCGCGTATCGGTGAGCGTGAACAGGAAGGCCACGAGGTCGTCGATTTCCGACTCGCTCAGGTCCAGCGGCTCGATGCCGCCGTCGAGGTAAGGGTTGGTTTCGCCGCCCTTGTTGTAGTGGTCCACCACGTCCCACAAGGTCCGCAGCGTGCCGTCGTGCATGTAAGGCGCCGTGATGCCCACGTTACGCAATTGCTCTGTCTTGAAGGCACCGATGTCGCTGCGGTTGCGGGTCGTGATGAACCGACCCAACTCCGACAGGTCGCTTTGCAGCGCCAGGGCGTCGAGGGAGCGCTCGTCGGCACCGTTTTTGGTGGCGGCCAGACCTTTCTGCGCGAGCTGCTCGAAGTTCTGCGTGCGTGCCGACACTCCGATGTTATGAAACAGGTTGTCGGTGCCCAGTGGATTGGAGGCGTTGAGCATGTGGCAGCTGACGCAGCGCGCCTTGCCGCCAAATAACACGAGCCCCCGTTGCGCGGCGGGAGAGATGGCGGTGTCATCGCCCGCGACGTACTTGTCGAACGGCGCATCCAGGAAGATCAGTGTGCGCTCGAAGCTCGCGATGGCGCGGCCGACGTCCTCATAGTTGGGTCCCCGCCCATAGGCCTTCTGAAAGAGACCCACGTACGCCGGATCGGACTGCAGCGCCTTCACTGCAGCCGCGCCGTCGGGATGTCCCATCTCGATGGGATTGAGAATCGGCAGTTTGGCCTGATCCTCCAAGGTTGCCGCGCGACCATCCCAGAACATGCTCTGGAAAAGCGCCGCATTCATAGTGG
>DATMQL010000214.1:0-3425 GCA_035566815.1 Steroidobacteraceae bacterium
CGCTATGTAGGCGCTCAGACGTTTCACATCGTCCGGGTGCGCATCCGACCCGGCACTTCGTTGCCGCCATTCCTCGAGAGTCGTACCGAGATACTCGAGCAACCCTCGGTTCGCGTAAAGCCGCTCCTGGTTGGGTCCTCCGTTTACCGATACCAGTTGTGGGGTGAGGTCCAGCATCTGGCGGAGCTCCTTCTCCTGTTCCTCGAGCCTTTCCTTCGCCTTCTGGCTTTCATCAATGTCAGTAAGCAGCACATACCACCGGATAACACGGCCCTCGCCATCGCGCCAAGGGCGTCCATATGATCTAAACCATCGGAATTCGCCGTCGTAGCGGCGATAGCGGTGGACATCGTCGTACGGGTGCCCTGTTGCGAGAGAGTGCGTCCAACACGCAGCTACGCGATCGAGATCATCCGGATGAATGTTGCCGTTGTTACGCCAGTCTTTCATTTCTTCTAGAGTCATGCCGAAGAAGTCCAGAACCCGCTGGTTGACGAACTCGAGTTCGCCGTCGGCGGTTCACGACAATGCAAAGGCGCTTTACAACCTGTAGAAGGGCGCCCGGGGGTAACCATGACTTTCACCGTAGACGTTCACCACCACATTCTTCCCGACGTCTTCTGGCGTGCCGGATTCGTTGATCGATTTCACTGCCGACACGACGCGGGCGGTGGCACAACTACACTATGGAAATACCTTCGCGCGCACCCCGAACGTGAAATATATTTTTTCTCACGCTGGCGGCACGATTCCCTATTTGGCGACACGTTTTTCAATCATCGACGAGATGAACGTGATCCCGGGTGCGGAAGAGCGCGGAACCGCGGCGGACACGCTTCGCAGGCTCTATTGGGACACGGCGTTGTCGTGGCGGCCACCTGTCCAAATGATTCGTGCCGCGGGTCTGCCGCTGCCGCCTTTGGCTCTCGCTCTCTCCGTTGTTGTCGAGTTGGGTGGCGGACTTTTGCTTGTCGCCGGTTTCCGGACTCGCATCGCCGCAGCCGCGCTCGCCCTGTTTTCGCTTGCAACCGCGGTCTCATTCCACAGCAACTTTGCCGACCAGAACCAAATGATCCACTTCCTCAAGAACGTGATGATCGCCGGCGGAATGCTCCAGATCGTCGGGTTTGGCGCGGGGGCGCTCAGCGTGGACAACCGCAGCGCCAAGGGTGCACAGGAGGTATCATGAAACTGAGATTAGGATTGCTCGCCACGCTCGACTTCCTTGTTCTGTACTACTCCAAGTATGGACACGGAAACTCAATCCTCATTGGCGCTCGCCACGCTCCAGCAAGACCTTTCGATTTCAACGCTGTGTTCCGTTGAGGCATAATGGCGACCACGATTTCCCAGGGAGGTTGCGGTGAAAGCAGGTGTCGGAACTTTCGGACACTCGAATGGGCTCCAGCATCGAGGCGGCCGCCTCGCCGCAGGGGTCGCGGTGCACCTCGCCATCCTGGCCATGGTGTTGACCGGCTGTGGGCATAAGGCCCCGCCGCCGGCCCCGCCGCCGCCGAAAGTCTCGGTCGTCACCGTGCAAGCTCAGGCGGTGGCGATCACCACCGAGCTTCCCGGACGCGTGGCGGGCTACCGTACCGCCGACGTGCGACCGCAGGTCAACGGCATCATTCTGAAGCGGCTGTTCGTCGAGGGGAGCGACGTCAGGGCAGGGCAGCAGCTCTACCAGATCGACCCGGCACCTTACCAGGCCAGCTACGATAGCGCGGTCGCGGCGGATGCGTCCGCCCGGGCACTCGCGGAACGCTACAAGCCGCTGGTCGAAGCGAATGCAGTCAGCAAGCAGGATTACGACAATGCCGTGGCCTCGCACCTGCAGGCGCAGGCGGCGGTGGAAACGGCACGCATCAATCTGATCTACACCCGAGTGCTGTCTCCGATCACGGGCCGCATCGGCCGCTCGTTGATCACGGAAGGGGCGCTGGTCACCGCCAATCAAGCCACCGCGCTCGCCACCGTCCAACAGCTCGACCCGGTGTACGTGGATGTGACCCAGCCCACCACGACTCTGCTGCGCTTGCAAAGGGAAGCCGCCGCGGGACTGCTCAAGCAAAACGAGGCGGGGCAGGCCCAGGTGCGGGTTCGGCTGGAAGATGGCAGCGATTATGCCCGGCCCGGCACACTGGAGTTTTCCGAGGTGACGGTAGACCAGGGCACGGGCTCGGTCACGCTGCGCGCGCTGCTGCCCAATCCCGAGCGTCTACTCCTGCCGGGCATGTTCGTGCGCGAGGAGATCCAGGAAGGCATGCGTCAGGGTGCCGTACTGGCGCCGCAGCAGGGCATCAGCCACGATCAGAAGGGTGCGCCCAACGCACTTGTGGTGGGTCCGGACAATACCGTCGAGCTGCGGACCCTCGGGACCGATCGCGCTGTCGGTGATCAATGGTTGGTGACTTCGGGGCTCAAGCCCGGGGACCGCGTCATCGTCGAGGGGATCCAGTCGGCGAAGCCCGGTGCCAAGGTGGTGCCCGAGGAGTACCGGCCGCCGGATGAGAAGACGGCGCAGCCGCGAGCCGCGACCGCTGAAGGCCCTGCAAAGTAGGCGCCGGCCATGGTCAACTTCTTCATCGACCGCCCGGTCTTTGCGTGGGTACTCGCCATCGTCATCATGCTGATGGGGGCACTCGCCATCACGACGCTGCCCATTGCGCAGTATCCGAGCATCGCCCCGCCGGCCATCTCCATTCAGGTGACCTATCCCGGCGCCTCGGCCGACACCGTGCAAAGCGCCGTCACGCAGGTCATCGAGCAGCAGATGAGCGGCATCGATCACCTGCTCTATTTCGGATCCGAAAGCGATGCCGACGGCAGCATGACCATCACGCTCTACTTCGAGCAGGGCACCAATCCCGACATCGCCCAGGTGCAAGTGCAGAACAAGCTGCAGCTCGCCACCCCGCTGCTGCCGGTCGAGGTGCAGCAGGAGGGGCTGCGCGTCGCCAAGGCCACCCGCAATTTCCTGCTCGTGATCGGCTTCTACTCGAGCGATGGTTCGATGGGCAGCGAGGATGTGAGCGACTACATCGCCTCTTACGTACAGGATCCGGTTAGCCGCACCCCCGGGGTCGGTGACTTTCAGCTGTTCGGCACCCAGTACGCGATGCGCATCTGGCTGGATCCGGTGAAGCTCAATAACTATGGGCTGACACCGACGGACGTCAACAACGCGCTGCAGGTGCAGAACCTGCAGGTTCCCGCCGGGGAGCTGGGGGGACTCCCCTCGGTGAAAGGACAGCGCCTCCACGCCACCATCATCGGCCCCGGGCGCCTCACCAGTGCGGAGGCGTTCGGCCGCGTGCTGCTCAAGGTGAACACCGACGGCTCGCAAGTGCGGCTGCGGGACGTCGCCCGCATCGGCCTCGGCGCCGAGAGCTATTCGGTCCACACCGAGTACAACGGCAAGCCGG
>DATMQL010000215.1:0-9068 GCA_035566815.1 Steroidobacteraceae bacterium
AACGCTTCAGAAAAGAAAAGCTCGCTCATGACGCTTCGCCTCTCGGGTTCATTCGTTCGGGTGGTGATCCTGGAACAGCATAGTGGTCTGGGTGCGTGGCGCTCGCTGGCGGAATTCGGACATGGATCGAAGCGGCGCAACCACCCGACACTGATGTCCGAAAACCGCTAGACCGGCTCGGGGTGCCGTGCCAGCATCATGACATGGAAGATCTCGATCACAATGCGTGCTACCGGGCCGTCAAGCTGCGCGATGCGCGCTTCGACGGGCGTTTCTTTACTGCGGTCAAGACGACCAAAATCTATTGCCGCCCTATATGCCCCGCAAGAACGCCTCTATTTAAGAACGTTACGTTCTTCCCTACCGCGGCGGCGGCACAGGAGGCGGGCTTCCGGCCGTGCCTTCGCTGTAGGCCGGAAACCGCGCCGGATATGGGCGCCTGGCGCGGCACGTCCAACACTGTCAGTCGTGGCCTCGCGCTCATTGAGCTCGGCGCGTTGGATGAGTCTGATGTCGAAGGACTGGCGACCAGGCTCGGTCTGGGAGAGCGACAGCTGCGTCGCTTATTTCGCACGCATCTGGGTGCATCGCCCATAGCTGTCGCGCAGACACGGCGGATTCTACTCGCCAAACAACTCGTACACGAGACGCGTCTGCCGATGACGGAAATCGCGTTCGCTGCCGGATTCGGCAGCATCCGCCGCTTCAACGAAACGTTCCAGGCACTCTATGGCCGTCCGCCGAGCGCGTTGCGACGCCTCGGTGGCGCCGATATTCCGGTGGCGGACCACGGCGAATTCAGTCTTCTGCTGCGCTACCAACCGCCGTACGACTGGCCGGCGATGCTGGAGTTTCTGCAAGCACGTGCCATTCCCGGCGTGGAGCATGTTGACAACAACAGCTACGCCCGGACCTTCAGTATCGATGGCGTGCAGGGGACTGTAACGGTTCGCCCTGCCCCGGGTAACGCCCTGAAGGCCAACATCCGCACGGCCAAGTTGTCGATCCTGCCGCGAATCATTGCGAGACTGCGCCGGGTGTTCGATCTTGCCGCCGACCCGCTCGCCATCTCGGCGCACCTCGCGACGGACCCGACCTTGGCGCCGTTGGTTTCGAAGCGGCCGGGGCTGCGGGTTCCAGGCGCATGGGATGGGTTCGAGCTGGCGATCCGCGCTGTGCTGGGACAGCAGATCACGGTGTCGGGTGCCATCAAGCTGGCCGGACGCCTGGTTGCCAAGTTTGGCGAGCCGATGGCTCTTCCTGAGGGTGACCTGACACACATCTTCCCGCTGCCGGGGGCGCTGGCGTCCGCAAAGCTCGCTTCTCTGGGAATGCCGGCGGCGCGGGCCGCGACACTTTCCGCGGTCGCTGCCGCCGTCATCGCGGACCCGGATCTGCTCGGAGCGCACATCAGTCTCGAGGAAGCGATCAAGCGGCTGCGCTCGATACGCGGGGTGGGTGAATGGACCGCGCAGTACATCGCCTTGCGACAGTTGAGGGAGCCGGATGCATTCCCTGCGGCTGATATTGGTCTGTTGCGTGCTCTTGCTGATAGTGACGGGCGGCGGCCGGACGCCGACGAGCTTTTGGCGCAGGCGGAGAAGTGGCGGCCGTGGCGTGCCTATGCCGCCCAACATGTGTGGACGGGGATGCCGACCAGGTAGATCGTATCGGCCGCAAGTTACCCTGAGCGCCGCCGTCTCACGCCGTCCGCCGGCAGGCCTGCGGTGGCATAATTGGCGCCTCGTTTTTTTGCAGGGGCACGCAGATGGATCGAATACTCGAGCCGGAAATCATGGACGGCGAGGCGGAGGCTGACGCCTACGCCCGGGCGGATTTCGCCGATTCCAACCAGTGGTACGCGGACCATTTCGCGGCCGAGTACCCGGACCATCTGCGGGAAATCGTCGATCTGGGCTGCGGACCGGCGGATGTGACGGTGCGGGTTGCGCGCCTTGCGCATCACGGGCATATCGTCGCCGTCGACGGCTCCGCCGCGATGCTGGAGTTCGCCCGCCAGGCAATCCATAGCGCGCGACTGTCGCAACGGATCACTCTTCACCTCGGGCGCCTGCCGGGCCTGTCTCTACCAGAGCATCATTTCGATGCGGTGTTGTCGAAGGACATGCTCCATCATCTGCCGGACCCGCAGGTGCTGTGGAGCGAAGTGCGGCGACTGGGGAAACCGGGCGCCGCGGTGTTTGTCATGGACCTGGTCCGACCCGACTCGCCGCTCGAAGCGCGGGAGATTGTCGAGCGGGTTGCCGGGAAGGAGCACCCGGTTCTGAAGGAAGACTTCTACAACTCGCTGTGCGCCGCGTTTACGGTCAGCGAGGTGCGCAGTCAACTCGAGAGTGCCGGGCTGCCGCTCACGGTCGAGCAGGCAACGGCGCGGCACATGCGTATCAAGGGAGTTATTCACGGACGGGCGTGAGACCTGAGCACGTCGCTCAGCGTGTCCGGAGTCCCTTCGATGCGCGTTAGATGCGGAAACCGCGGACCATCGAAGTAAGCGACGGACAGCGTGCGGTAGTAGTCATCGTTCTCGACCAGCAACTCGACGGGCTTGTGGGTTGACTGGGCCGCGACGATGGCAGCTTCGAGAATTTCCGGGGTGAACTTCTTGCCGTTCACGGCAACCAGCGTCATCCCGGGACCCGCGCCACCCAGGGCCGCCGCCCTTCCTTCAATGACATCGGTCAGGACACCCTTCTCATCGAGATTGAACCCGATGGACCATTCCAGGCGGGTTGACTTGCGTATTTTCTGCGAAATCTCCACCTCGGAATTCTTCTCGGCCGAGTAACTCAACTGCCAGCCGGTGTGTTTGAGTCCCTCGAGCAACGCCTTGGTGTCAGGAACGTCCAGGTGCTTGCGAATGATGCCGCGCCAGTCCGCGGGCGCGATGGACGCGAGCGTCGTGTACAGGTCGTTTTCAACATAAGGCTTGACCTCGGGCTTGCCGTCGCTGCCCGAATAGAACCGGTGTGTAAAGTCGTCCAGCGTCGCTTTCCCGTCGCTGTGGGCCCGCAGCTGCGCATCGACATCGAGCCAGAGAAACACGGAGGCGTCGTAAAAATCCACACTCCGACGCGCGGACGACCAGGCTCGCGGCGAGTCGTATAGCACTTGGGCTTGCACGGCCGTGTCAGCGAGCGGACGCCAGTGTGGCCCGGTGGAGATGTCGAAGTGACCGGCGCTCACGGCAATGAGCTCCCGGTAATCCTCGGGCTTGATCAGGCCGGCGCGCGTGGGCAGCACGTCACCCCAGAACTGGGTCATTCCTTCGTAGATCCACAACAGTGAGCCGTCCATGGGCTCCAGGTAATCCGGGCTCAGCAGTCCCTGCGGCCTGCGGAACTTGCCGTTCCAGCTGTGGACATACTCGTGACCCAGGAGGCCGGCGACCGACTTACGGGTGTCGGCTTCCTTCAGCACCGTTTCGGGCACCCGGTCATCGCTCGACTCGTGGTGCTCCTCCCCGAACGCCTCGATGTGATCCGAAAGGCTCAGAAGCCAGGTGTAGTGCCGGTAGTGGCGGGAGGCGAACACCACGCCCGCCTCCGCAACCAGGTTGCCATAACCCTGCGCGAAATCCGCGGGGACTTCAGTGGCCACGGCCGTATCGGCGGCGATGGAAATCATGTGATGAATGTCAGCGTGTGGCGCGGAGCCCGGCAGGTCGACGTGGCGAACGAACTCGCCCATCTGTACCGGGGAATCGATCAGCTGGGCCAGCGAGACGGGCTCGAACTCCAACGCTCCGCCCTCGCCCGCGTGCGTCTCGAGCGAGCAGGTCGCAGTCCAGCCGGCGGGAATCGCTACAGACCCGACCGCGGGAATGGTGGCCGCGTCACGGCCCTTGGGGAGCAAGACAAACTCGTTCCAGCGAATGATGGCCAGTCGCGCGCTGCTGCCCGGCGAGCTCGAAAAACCACCGCCGTCGGCGGGCATGCCCGTGTCGAGCGTAATGTCGAGCTGAGTGGCGCCGGCCGGTACCGTGATACTGATGGCGTACATCTCGTAGGGATCGCGTTTCCACTCGAGCCGCTGCCCGTTGGCTTTGATCTCGAGGCCGATAATGGAATCCAGCGGCCCCGCGGGCGCGTGCTCGGCCGGAATCCATTTCGGGTAGACGAGCACCAGCGGGCCCGGTTTGACGGCGAGAGTCTCGCGAGTCTGCAAATGCCGCCGGATCACATCGCGGGCGTCTATCCGGACTGTGAGATCGGCTCCGAGGGTTGGCACGCAGGTGAGAAACATCACGGCCAGCGCCGCGCATTGAGTGCGGGTCATTGAGAATTACCTTCCTGTGGTGAGACTGAATCGGGGCGCCGTCTTGTGCAGCGGCGCTTGCCGAAGGATGTTCACGCAAGGACCCGTGGCTTGGCAACCGCGCGGCCGCGGCAGGAGCAAACAAATTCTTTACATGGTGACGGACCGCGACTATCTTCGCGCCCGTCATTAGTTGCAGAAGGCGTGCCAGTGGGCAGTTGTATCGGTGGTAGTTGTTGCTGCGTGAACCGCAGCTGCGATCCGGCTCGATAACGCCCAGGCATTCCTGGCGCTGTCCTGCCGCTAGCAGGCAGCGCAGACGGTGCGAACTCCCGGTTCGCGCCCGAATCGCTCTCCAGACACTTCCCACTCCGATCGCCGGCCGTGCTCGTCGAGGGTGGCGGACGCCACCGTTCGGCTCCTGGAGAAATACGATGGTCAGAAAAATATACAAGAGCATCGCGGAGCATCCGCGGGTGCGGCAGATCGGCCCCGGGCTCATCACCGGGGCGGCCGACGACGATCCGAGCGGAATCGCAACCTACTCACAGGCAGGCGCGCAGTTCGGGTTCCACATGCTGTGGACCATGATCTTCACGTACCCCCTGATGGTCGGTATCCAAATGGTCAGTGCGCGACTCGGATGCATCACGGGCCGGGGGCTGGCCGCGAATGTGAAAGCGGTTTTCCCGCGGCCGGTGCTCTACGGCATCGTGGGCCTGTTGCTGGTGGCCAATACCATCAATGTCGCAGCCGATATCGCCGCGATGGGCGAGGCGTTGCGCCTGCTGATTGGCGGGTCAGCTCACCTCTACTCAGTACTCTTCGGCGTCACCTGCCTGACGCTACAGGTCTACCTCAGGTACGAGACCTACGTGCGTTACCTGAAATGGCTGACGCTGGGTCTTCTCTCTTATGTGGCGGTGGTTTTCACGATCCATGTGCCCTGGGACCAGGTCATCCGGGGTGCTCTTTTCCCGGAGCTTCGGTTCGACCACAACACCATCTCGATGCTGGTGGCCGTGCTGGGCACCACCATCAGCCCGTACCTGTTCTTCTGGCAGGCGGCCCAGGAAGTCGAGGACCTCAAGGCCGTTTCGGCCCGTAATGGTGGCGGTCACCTGCCACCACACGCGGTAGCGGTGGCGCGACAGCACCTGCGCCGCATTCGTTGGGATACCTACCTCGGAATGGGCTTTTCGAATCTGATCGCGTTTTTCATCATCCTCGGCACGGCCGCTACTCTCCACGCGGCCGGGATCACACACATCGAGACCGCAGGCCAGGCGGCGGAGGCGCTGCGTCCCATCGGTGGTCCGGCGACCTTTCTGTTGTTCAGTCTCGGCATCATCGGGACGGGAATGCTTGCCGTCCCCGTACTGGCGGGATCGGCGGCCTACGCCGTCGCCGAGAGCTTCGAGTGGAGCTCCGGCCTGGACTCCAAGGTGCACGAGGCGCGTGAGTTCTACGCAATCGTGGCCGTCGCCACGATCGGGGGTGTGCTTCTGAACTTCACGCACCTGGACCCGATGCGGGCCCTCGTCTGGTGCGCTGACATCAATGGTGTGATCGCCATTCCGATCATGACCGTCATGATGCTGCTGGCGGCCCGGCACGACATCATGGGGCAATTCGTCATTCGACCGCGGCTGCGCGGTCTCGGGTGGGCGGCAACCGGCGTCATGACGGTGTCGGTGCTCGCCATGTTCGCCACAGGTTAGGCGGGGATTGCGGCGCTATTTCTTCTTCTGGCTTGCCAGGTACGCGCGGGCGGCGTTCAACAGGGCCGTGTCGTCTTGAGCGGGGATAGCGAAGTCGACATGTATTCCCGCGGACAGGGGTCGCTTGTCTTCGAGGAGTATTTCGCCGGTCGGTAGCACGACGCCTCGGTTCGCCCCTGGAGGGAAGACCAGGGACGATACTGCCCCATTGACGGCGGGCTTCTCTTCGCCAATCACGGCCGCATGCCGGTAACCCTGGAGTACCGCGGCAACCAACAGTGCGCCACTGTCAGTGCGATTGTCGATCAACACGGCCACCGGGAGATTGGTAGGTTTGTGCCCCGTCGCCTCGGACTCGTATTTCGCCAGCGTGCCTTGCTTCGTGATCGTCTGGAACAACGTCTGGCCACTCTTGATGAAGAAACCCACCAGGCACGACGAGTCAGTCAACGGGCCACCTTCGTTGCCACGCAGATCGAGGACGAACCCGATGAGGTCGTCGGCCGATTTGAGGTCGAAATAACGGACGAAGTCGGCACACGTGCGCCGGACGTTGGGGTCCGTCACATTCATGGTTGGCAGAGACACGATCCTCAGCGAGCCGACGTCGCGGGTTGCTGGCCCTCCGCTCGTGCCTGGCGCGAAATAATCGGCCCCAATGGTTGTCAGGAATCGCGCGCCGTGACCCAGCGAGTTCACCACTCCGGTCATCGCCGCCTGCGCGAGGGAGTTGGCGTCAGCGGGCTGTTCCGTTGCGTCGATCGCCGCCAGCGCGGCTGCCTTCAAGTCACGTACGTTTGCGGGGTAGTAGATGGTTTTCAGGATATAGCGGCTGAACGATGTGACGCGGTTCTCGTCCGCGGGTGTCATGGCAGGCGCCGCGGCAGGCAGGCGCTCGTGGATATGCGCAATGATCCCGCTCGCCAGGTCATCAGCTTCGTCAGCCCTGGCGACGCTCATTGCGGCTGCGCAGCAAAGTAGGCATGCCATTGCTGAAGCCAGACGACGCCGAAAACCTGGACTGAACACCTGACACTCCCGCGCTTCGCGTTCCCGTAACTCCGCCGTTGATCATATGACCAAAGGTCTGGGTTGGATTGAATACAAAGTCGGCGTGCGATTCTGTGACACAGGTACAGGATCAAATTGAGCCGGCCTCCCAGCGGTGACGAGGCTCCTAAAGTGCGAGGTTCTAGTGCAAATCCGGGCGTTTACCGCTTGAAATGCCCTGTAGTTGGATCGCCACAATGGTGCAGGCATGAGGGGAATGCGCTTATTGAGGGGAGATTTAAGGGATTTTCACCTTGGGGGGGTGTGAGTTCGGCGCAAGGGTTACGGGCGGCAACATCACCAAACGGTCACGATGACACGGCGGTCGTGGGGAATCTTGCGGTGCTCCCAGAGGTAGAGGGCTTGCCAGGTCCCGAGGGCCAAGTCGCCGGCGACAACAGGGATGGACAGGGAGTTTTGTGTCAGTACGGTACGGATGTGGGAGGGCATGTCGTCGGGGCCTTCGGCGTCGTGTTCGTAGACGGGATCGCCGTCCGGGGCGAGGCGCGCGAAGAACGTTTCTAAATCGCGTCGCACACCGGGATCCGCGTTTTCGCCGAGTAGGAGCGATGCGCTGGTGTGCACCAGGAAGACATTGCACATTCCGTCCTGCACGCCGGATTGCCGCACGAATGAGCTGGCGCGGGCTGTCAGGTCGGTGAAACCGCGGCCGCTGGTGCGGATAGACCATTCCTGACGCTTCATTCTGTTGCTCCCCTACTTCGAAAGTGAACTAACGTACCGCCGAGAGTAGCATTCGAAGAACGGCCCGGGACACCCCTGAAGGCCACGCGACCTTGGGTTACAAAGAGAATAGAGCCATAGGATGAATGCTGATACGGCGCTATCGGATGACGATGTAGGTACCTGTGTGCGGGTGCTGCGCGCGATCGAGGCTGATCGATCGCATCTCACGCGCCTCACGCAAGAGCAGCGGCGCGAGCTTTTGACGCTTGCTGGGCTGGTCGCCAAACCTGAGCGGCATGATCTTGTGAAGATGGCGAAGGCGTTTCGGCGCGCCGAGCGGGAGGCGGCGAAGGAACGCGACAGGAAGGTCATCGAGCAGACCGGGCTTCGCGTCCAGAGACGCGCCGACGTGTATGCGCCGCTTTGGCTCGAGCCACCGAAACCTGAGGACCTGGGCGATCGCCCTGAGCTCCACCAGGAGCGGTCCTGCTACGTCTGCAAGAAGCCGTTCGCGAAGATGCACCGCTACTACGACTCCATGTGTGATGAATGCGGTGACTTCAATTATGCCAAGCGGGAGCAGACCGCCGATCTCCGCGGTCACTATGCACTGGTTACAGGCGCCCGGGTCAAGATCGGCTTCCAGGCTTCGCTCAAACTTCTGCGCGCGGGCGCGCACGTCGTCGTCACCACCCGGTTTCCCGTCGATGCGGCTGAAAGGTATTCGAAGGAGCGCGATTTTCCTGCATTTCGCGACCGTCTGCAGATCCACGGTCTCGATCTCAGGCATACGCCGAGCGTTGAGTTATTCACCAGGTTTATCGTCGAGACGCTACCGCGGCTCGACTATATTTTGAACAACGCGTGCCAGACCGTGCGCCGACCGGCCGGTTTCTTTCAACATCTCCTTGCCAGGGAGTCGGAATCTCTTACGTCACTTCCGCAGGCCCTGCGGGGTCCGCTTGCGAGTCACGACGAACTGCGGCGAAGCCTGGAGGGAATGCAGGCGCAAGGCGTTGGCGCGCTCGTGACCACGACAGCGCGGGGGCACGGCGAGGGTCTTCTGCACAGCGCCGAACTGTCGCAGCGGCGCTATCTCGATGAAGACTTTCGCGACGGCGAGGCGCTATTCCCCACAGATCGTTACGACGAGGATCGGCAGCAGGTCGATTTGCGTGAGATCAATAGCTGGCGGCTACGCATGCATGAGGTCGAGACGCCGGAGCTTCTGGAGGTGCAACTCGTGAACGCGATTGCGCCTTACATTCTGAACGCTCGCCTGAAGCCGCTCATGGTAGGCACCGCGGGGGCCCACAAGCATGTCGTCAACGTCAG
>DATMQL010000216.1:0-27025 GCA_035566815.1 Steroidobacteraceae bacterium
CCAAGCTTCGTCGACGAGCCGCCCGGCGATGCCATCATGCGGACGCCTCAGGCGATCGCCGATGCTCATCGGTACGTGGCCAACGTCGCCCGCTGGCTCGCCGGATAAAGCGAGCCCGCCGGCGTCTTACGCCGTACGACCTGACACGCCCAGGAATCCCACCTTGTAGCCGGCCTGCCGCAACTTGCGTGTGGCACGCGCATTGACGATCAACAGCAGGAGGATGTTGATGAGTGGGACGATCATGAATATGAGCATCACCACACGGAGTATGGCGCCGATGCCCAGGCCGTAGCCCATCTTCCAGACACCCATGAGAGACATAATCAGGGCGGCGAGGCCACCTGCCATTAGCAGGAAGCCGCTGGCCATCAACAGCCCCTGCGCCCCCGGGCCGTGGGCGGCGCCCCTGATGCTCGTTTGGACCAAGATCGTGACCAGGTAGATGAGGATGGCGTAAATCGCCAGTTTCTGGCCGGAGCGCAGTCGCTCTAGCCGCTCCTCGTCGATCCCCGGGTCGAAAACATCGCGAACTTCCGCTTTTGGCGGACTATAGGGATTCGGCTCCACAGGTACCCCCGGCAGCTGACTCGATTGCGACGTCCCATCATACGCCTCCGTCGCGCTTACGCTACAGCCAGGGGCGGATTGTATGTTCACAAACCTAACTCGAGCACGCGGTGTTGGCCGTCCGCGCCGCGCTTTCACAACCGCGGGCCGCAGCGTGGATCAGGCGGGCAGCCGCTCTCCCTTGGTTTCAGCGGCAAACGGCACGACCGCCAATCCGACGATGAAAGCCAGTGCCGTACACGCCACCGGTAAACCCAGCGACCCGTGCTGCAGAATGGCCCACCCGAGCAGAAAGTTGACGCCCGCGCCGATCAGGCGGCCGAATGACGTTGTGAACGCGAACGCCGTTGCGCGCACGGAGGTTCCGTATTGCTCGGGCAGCCACAGGCTGTAGATTGCAAAGTTGCCGCCGAAGAAACCCAGAAAGAACAGCACTGTAATGAAGGTTGTGAGTCCATTGGGAAGATAGAACGCCCAACCGAAACTCAGCCCTATGCACAGCGCCATCCCGACGAAGAAAACCGCGAGACTCACACGCCGCCCAAACGCCTCACATAGAACGGGCGCCGCGAGACAACCCAGAATGGTTCCAACCGACAGCAGCGCCGTGCCCATCGAAGCCATGCGCGCCGCATGGAGCTGATCCATGCCACCCTGCTTCGCCAGGGTAATGATGGCTGTTGGCTCGTAGACTGTCCCCGCCCACAGGCCAACAATTGAAACGGTCAGAAGCGCCGCGTTGACGATCGTACGGCGCCGGTTGGCGCCGGTGAAAATCGCACGCAACGGATTGATTCTCGCAACCGCGGCAGCGGCCTGCTGCCACCGCTCCGGCTCCTTGACCTTGAAGACGATGTAGAGCGACAGGATCACCGGTGCCAGTCCGCACAGAAACATCGCGCGCCAACCGAAGTGAGCGCCGACCGTGAAATTCAGCGCGGCGGCCAGGAAGAACCCGGCGTAGTAGCCGGTTTGCAGGTACCCCGCGCCCATCTTGCGCCGGTCTTCGGGCCACGCTTCCGCCACATAAGTGCCGGCCAGCGCCCATTCACCGCCGATGCCGATTCCCGCCAGCAGTCGAAACGCCCCGAGCTGCCACACATTTTCCGCGAGCGCCGCGGCGCCCGTAAACACGGAGTAGACCAACACAGACGCCGCCAGCGTTCGAGTGCGCCCAAAGCGGTCTGCGACCGGACCCCACAGGAACGCCAGTCCCCAGCCCACCAGGAACAATGCAAACAGCACCGATCCGCAGAACGCCACGTTCGCTGGAGCACCATTCATCCCCGACTTCGGGAGCAACTCGGTCAGCGCAGGGCTCAGGACCAGGGCATAGATGAATGCATCCATCCCGTCCAACGTCCACCCGCTCCACGCAGCCCAGAACCCGCGCCGCTGTCCCTGCGTCAGCGGCGTGCGGACGACCTTGGTCGGTGCCGATACGACGATTTCGTCCCCTTTCAAAGTCGTTCCCCGAGCCGCCGGCGCCATTGAAGCGGCATTCTGGGTCCCGCAATCTGCCCCGGCAAGTGTGTGCATTAAGGGGCGCGCATCGAGCGGTGCCTCAAACCAATCGCACGTCCACACCCCGACGTCGAAGCTCCTCCACTACATCCGTCCGCGCGGCAGTGTCGGTAATCAGAATATGCAGCTGCTCCACCTTGGCAATCACCGAGACGTTCCGGCGCAGCAGTTTCGATGAGTCGGCGACGGCCACGACCTGCCGCGAGATCTGGATCATTTTCGAATTCAACTGCGCCTCGGCCAGGTGGGGCGTCATGAGGCCGATTTCCGGATCGAGTCCGTCGACGCCCAGGAACAGCCGGTCGGCCTGCAGGTGAGTGATGGCGCTCTCGGCCATGTAGCCTGACAAAGAGTTCGACTCCTGGCGCAGCACGCCTCCCAACATGATGAGCCGGACGGCCGGCACATCCGACAGCAGCATCGCGATGTTCAGCGCGTTGGTGATCACATTGATCGACTTCAATTCCAACGTGCGGATCTGCCTGGCGATCTCGGCGGTCGTCGTGCCCGAGTCGAGTACGATCGTTTCGCCGTCGTTGATCAATGCGGCTGCAGCCTTCGCTATGCGGGTCTTCTCCGCGTGATGCAGCGTCTGTTTGATGACGATCGGCAGATCGTCGTCCTCGCGTCGTGCCAGCGCTCCGCCACGCGCCCGGGTCAAGGCGCCGGCTGCTTCCAGGGCGGCGAGGTCGAGCCGTATGGTAACGACCGAAGTGTCAAATCGCTTGGAGAGATCGTCGACCGTTACCCGCCCATGTTCGCGCAGCAGGTCGCAGATGCGACGCCTGCGCTCTTCGATCAATAGCCCAGTCACACCGGTATCGCCTCGATCAGCAGAAAATGCTCGAACTCCACCTGTAGAGTGTTCCGCGCGCCCGACACCTGGCCCAGGTCCCGGTCGTTGAAGTAGTCGCGCACCCGATAGGTGCCGGTCGGTAAGCCACGCAGCTCCACGACTCCCTGCCATTGCTTCGCGTAGAACGAGTAGTAATTGCGCCCCGACTGTTGGACGACATGCGCTTCCGGCTTGTCGAAACCGATATCGTATAACTCGCCACGATAGATGCCCTGCGAGAGCTTCTTTTCGTTATACAACGTAATCCAGTGGCGCCACTCCCGCTCCCTCTGCGGCGTCAGGAGAAACGAATCCTTGGGCTTGGGATCCACCGGCCAGGTGAACTTCGTCGACACGACGGCCCCGATACCTACCGTGGAGGCGAAGTCGTCGCCGTGGTCGCTGAGCTCCACGTGATCGCCTGCGAATGGCGCACTCGGTCCCATGAGCGCCTTGAGCGTCTTGCCCTTGTGTCGCACCTGCCAGGATGACTCGGGGTCCGAGGCAGGCGCCTGGTTGATGTACGGAAAATCAAAAAAACTATAAGAGGTGCCGCAGGGGCACAGCTCGATAACGGCCGCCGGATTGATCTGCAGGGCCGTAGCGTAGATGGCGCGAAAGAACTCCGGCAGTTTTTCCATCGATTCTTCCGGGCGGGCGTGCTTATGGGCGGGATTGAAGCACGGCGCGACACCGTTCAAATGCTGTCCATCGATCTTCAGGCCCGCGAAGCCCCAATCGCCGAGAATGCGACGAACCACGCCCAGAGTATAGGCGACCGTCGGCTCGTACGCGGGACACAGGTAAAAGCTGTTCCACCAGCTGACGTTCTGAGCCGCTCCGTCCTTGTCGAGCAGCAACATATCGGTATGGTCGTGCAGCACGTCGCTACCGGGGGCTGCCGCGAGCGGTGCGATCCACAGGCGTGGCTTGAGCCCTTGCTCCTTGATCCGGCCCACGAGGCGCTTCATTTCGGGCTCGCCGCGAGGAAACTTCTGCGTGTTGAGATTCCAGTCGCCGACGGACGATTGCCAACCGTCATCGATGACCGCCCAGGAAAGGCCGAGCTCCTTCACCTTCGGCAGCGTGTCCTCGATCAGTTGGACGGTGCAGTTGCGCTCATAGCCCCAGGCACACCAGATCGGCTCGTAGGATTCCTTCGGTGGCTGCGGCGCTCGCAACCCGCGTTCCCCCATGAGTCGTCGGTATGCGTCGAGCGTCGCGAAATAGTCACCGCCATGCGCGGCCACGAAAGTCTCGAGCGTCTCGAACGACTCACCGGGTGCTATGACATGTTTGCCTTCCGCATGGATCTCCAGGCAGGCCGTCCCCCGCTGCTCCTTGACCGGAAGTGAGACGAGCCGCGGTGTCGATTCCAGGTGACCGAGGGCGAGACCGGCGTCCCGGCGCCAGACATCCACGATGGGCGTCCCGCCGCCATAGTCGGAGGCGCTCATTCCCAGGAAGTTATCCTGCGCGAAACCCTGTTTGACGGGCTGTATCCAGTCGCGGCGGTCCGCGTACGAGCTACCGGAGTACGACCAGAACTGCGGCAACGCGTCGCCCTGTGATGGAATCCGGCACGCACCGTTGGTCCATGACACCAGCGTGAGGGGCTGTCCCGAGAGGTTACGATAGGTGACCCGGTACGACGCAAAGCCCGGGTAGCGATCGAACAACCGGACTCGAACGGTCTTTTCCAACCCAGCTGCCGCCAGGCCCGTCAACGTGACTTGCGAGCCCTTGCCGTGAATGCCGTCCACCGGCTCAGTGATATGGTGTTGGAGAGCGAAGTCCGACACACGGCGGCCGTCGGCGAGCTCCACGAACTCGCTGGCGCTGGCGCGCGTCAGAGTGGTCTTTCGACCGCCCCCGACATACGCGATGCTGGAGTGCATGCGGGCATCGAAGTCGATGCTGATGGTCGAATCGGCACAGCGGACGGTGTTCGGCCTTGCGGCGCCGGCCATAGTCGCGCGGCCCGGCAGCGCAACGGCTCCTGATCCGACCGCAACACCGGATACGGATGCCAGCTTCAAGAACTTACGTCGCGAGGTGAGGCTGCGATTCAAATTGCTCTCCTGCGGGCCCTTGACATTTTCGAAAGAACAAAATAATACTACGAAAGAAATAGAAACTCAAATTGATCCTATTCGAAAGTCATGTAGGTTTCGTATAGTTTCGTTCAACCCAGAGCAGAGATTACCCCTGGCGGCGTCAAATCCGCTCGGGGGAGCAGCAGGTCCTGACAATGAATTCCGGCAACTGGTTGGGTTATGCGCTGTTCGCCACCGCCGCCTGGGGCGTGTGGGGCGCCTTTACCGGCGTACCGAGCGAGCATGGCTTTCCGGACACGCTGACTTACGTTGTGTGGGCGCTGACCATGATCCTGCCGGCCGCCTGGGCGATGCGCAAGGTGGGCTGGCGACTGAAGCGGGATCCGCGCTCGATCGCGCTCGGGCTCGCCATCGGCGTGTTGGGAGCGGGAGGCCAACTCCTGTTGTTCCATGCCGTCACCCTGGGCCCGACCTATCTCATTTTTCCGATCGTGTCGCTGTCGCCGGCGGTGACCATCGTGCTGTCGTTTCTGCTGCTCGGTGAGCGCACCGGACGGCTTGGAATCGCGGGCATTGTCCTTGCCATCGTCTCTCTGCCGCTGTTCGACTATTCGCCGGAAGAGGGCGCTCACGTCGGTCTGTGGTTCTTTTTCTCGCTGGGAATCATGGCCGCATGGGGCCTGCAGTCCTATTACATCAAGCTGGCCAACGCCACGATGGATGCCGAGAGCATCTTCGCCTACATGACCCTCACCGCGCTCC
This sequence comes from Steroidobacteraceae bacterium, assembly GCA_035566815.1. Taxonomy (GTDB): domain Bacteria; phylum Pseudomonadota; class Gammaproteobacteria; order Steroidobacterales; family Steroidobacteraceae; genus 13-2-20CM-66-19. The sequence continues at coordinate 5,749 of DATMQL010000216.1, forward strand.
TGTTCATACCCGCGGCCTGTTATCTGACCGACTTCTCGAAGCCGGTCTACCTGGGACTGTCCGGTCCGTACCTGTCCGCCGCCATCCAGATGTTGAATGCCGTCGGTGCGTTGTTGCTGGTCTACGCGTTTCGCTACGGCAAGGCGATTGTCGTCTCCCCGTTGATCAATGCGGGTGCGCCCCTGTTGACGACGGCTATCGCGCTCGGCCTGGCCGGCACGCTGCCCGGTGCCTACAAGCTGGCGGCCGCGGTGTTTGCCTTGATCGGCGCCGTCCTGTTGTCCCTGCAACCCGAATGAAAGCACTCCTCGATATTGTCCGCGAGCACAAGGCGGGGCACAGCGTCGGCATTTACTCCGTCTGCTCCGCTCACCCTGTTGTGATCGAGGCGGCCTTGCGGCAGGCGCAGGCACGCGGGGAGCCGGTGCTGATCGAGGCGACTTCCAACCAGGTGAACCAGTTCGGCGGCTACACCGGAATGTTGCCCGCGGACTTTCGCGAATACGTGGCGGCGATCGCGCAGCGAGTCTCCTTTCCGATGGAGCGACTCCTGTTGGGCGGCGATCACCTGGGTCCCAACGCCTGGACGGCGGAGCCGGCGCTGGTTGCGATGGAGCGGGCCGGGGAGATGATAGCGGCCTACGTCAGGGCCGGGTTCCGTAAGATTCACCTGGATTGCTCGATGTCCTGCGCAGGCGATCCGACGCCGCTGCAGGATTCCGTGGTGGCCGCGAGGGCCGCGGATCTTTGCGCCATCTCTGAGAAAGTCTGGCGTGAAGTGGGTGGTGAGGCGCCGGTGTACGTCATCGGCACCGAGGTTCCGGTACCCGGCGGTGCCGCGGAGGACCTGGAAACTCTGGCGGTCACCAGTCCGGCGGCAGTGGGGGTAACCCTCGAAGCCCATCGCGGCGCTTTTGCAAGCAAAGGTCTGCAGGGCGTCTGGCCCAGGGTCGCGGGCCTGGTGGTGCAGCCGGGCGTGGAGTTCGATCACCACAAGGTCATCGACTACGACCGGGACGAGGCGCGACTGCTCAGCCAGCGTATCGTGAGCGAGCCCAACCTCGTGTTTGAGGCCCATTCGACGGATTATCAGAAGCCTGCGGGACTGCGGGCGCTGGTCGAGGACCACTTCGCCATTCTCAAGGTCGGACCGGCGGTGACTTTCGCGTTGCGCGAAACCCTCTGGGCCTTCTGCGACATCGCCCGGGAGTTGCATCGTGTCGAGGGCGCGACACTCAAGGAGACCGTACTCGGGGTCATGGCGAGTAGTCCCCGCTACTGGAAAACCTACTACACCGATCCGGCCCGGCAGACATTCGATCTGCAGTACAGTCTGAGCGACCGGATCCGGTATTACTGGACTGTTCCGGAGGTCAAGCAGGCGTGTGCCACGCTCATGGAGCGCCTGTCGGGCGGCACATTGCCATTGACCCTCCTGAGTCAGTACCTTCCCATTCAATATGTGGCCATTCGAGAAGGACGGCTCGCCAACGAAGCGCGGGCCATTCTGCTCGACGGCGTAGCTCACGTGCTGCGTCAGTACGCACGAGCCTGCAGGCCTGGCACTGACGCCGACCACGATGGAGTTTGTGGAGAGTGATGATGAATTACTTCGGGCTGACGCCGGAGGAGATCGAGACGCGCGGCGGGCAGTGGACGGCCCGCGAAATCGTGCAGCAACCCGGGATCTGGCAGGAGGTCGAGCAGCTCGTTCGGAGCGATACCGGCGGCGTGGCTGCGTTCCTGACGCCGCTCCTGCAAAGACCGGATCTTCGCATCGTGCTGACCGGTGCTGGGACGTCCTCGTTCATCGGTGAGTGCCTCGCGCCGGCCCTGCTCAAACAGTACGGGCGCTGGGTGGGAGCCGTTGCGACGACGGACCTGGTCGCGAGCCCGGAAAATTATTTCGTCCGTGGCATTCCGACGCTCCTGGTGTCATTCGCACGCTCGGGTAACAGCCCGGAGAGCAAGGCGGCCGTCGAGCTGGCGGCGAACTCTCTGTCGGAGTGTTTCCACCTGGTTGTCACTTGCAATGCCACGGGCGAGTTATATCGACGCGGCATCGAGCTACCCAACGCCCGCGTGCTGTTGTTGCCGGAGAAGAGCGACGATCGCGGTTTCGCCATGACATCGAGTTTTTCCGGGATGTTGCTGGCCGCGGCACGTTTCTTCAAATTGCCCCTGGCAGGCGCCGCGGTACCCGCCGGCAGTGCCCCCACACTCAGCCTGTTGGAAAGCTGGCTGCCGCGACTTCAGGGCCTGGTCGCGCAGCGCTTCGAGCGCATCGTCTACCTGGGCGCCAACGAGCTCAAGGGCCTGGCGCGCGAGGCCGCGCTCAAAATGTTGGAGCTGAGCGACGGGCGTGTCGTATCGATCGCCGATACGCCGCTCGGCTTTCGTCACGGCCCGAAGACGATTCTCAACGGCAGGACCCTGGTCGTCGTATTGCTCTCCAATGACAGCCACGTGCGCCGCTACGATCTCGATCTGTTGGCGGAGTTGCGCTCCGACGGGATCGCCGGAAGGGTGCTTGCGTTGATTGCGCGGCAGGGCGGCACCACCGGGCACCCGGACGACGTGCTGGTTCCCGGCCTGGCAAACGCCTCGGATCTCGGACTGTGCCTGCCGTTCGCGGTATTCGCGCAATCCCTGGCCTTCATGCAGTCCCTCTCGCTCGGGATTCGCCCTGACACCCCGAATGCCGCCGGTGCCGTCAGCCGCGTGGTCAAGGGCGTATCGATCTATCCCCTGGAGCGCAAAGGTTGAAAACCTTCCTGGGAGTCGACGGCGGCGGCACCAAGACCGAATTCGTCCTGGTGGACGAAAGCGGCCAGGTCCTCGCCCGACACCACGAAGGGTCGGCCTACTACCTGGAGATCGGGCTCGACGCGCTGCAGGCGATGCTCGCCCGGGGTGTTGCCGCGACCTTGGGGCAGGTTGCGATGTCTGCCTCACAGTTGACGTTTGCGTTCTTCGGTTTGCCGGCCTACGGTGAAGACAGCCGCTTGCTGGGCCGCCTGAATACCGTGGCGTCTCCAACACTCGAGCACGGCAGGTATAAGTGTGGCAATGACATGGTATGTGCCTGGGCCGGGGCGCTCGCGTGTCAGGACGGTATCAACATCGTCGCCGGCACGGGATCCATCGCGTACGGTGAATTTGCCGGCGGGCAGGCCCGCGCGGGCGGTTGGGGTGAGTTGTTCAGTGATGAAGGCTCGGCCTACTGGGTTGCCCGCGAGGGGTTGACACTGTTTTCGCGCATGAGTGATGGACGCGCCGCCAAGGGAGCACTGTACGAGTTGCTTCGTACGCACTACGACATCACATTCGATCTGGATATCTGTGCCGCGATTTACGGGAGCAATCCCGCCGCTCGCAGTCAAATTGCACAGCTCGCCACACTGGTTGCGGAAGCCGCCCGCGTCGGTGACACGCAAGCGCGTGGGCTGTTCGCCGCGGGTGTGAGCGAGCTCGTCGCCATTGTCGATGCGACCCGGGTCCAGTTGGCCGTTCCGCCTGGTGTCGCGCTGCCGGTCTCCTACTCCGGCGGCATGTTCAAGCTGACGGACCTGGTGCTCGAGCCCTTCAACTCCGCGTTGCGCGCCAGCAGTCACCCGTACGACTGTGTCGCTCCGCGACTTCCTCCGGCCGCCGGAGCGGCGCTCTATGCAGCAAAATGTCACGGCGCCCCTATCACAGAGACGGTAGTCGGCACCATGCGGCATCACTACTTCTCGCGCGCGCACTAGAGCAGGCACGGCTGACGCGCTCGGCGTGGCTGGCCCTGGTGCGCCCTTAACGAGCGCACCGTGCCTTCCGTATGATGGGGCCGTGAACCCGCACCATACTTTCATTGGGCTTGTCTGCCTGCTACTGGCCGGTTGCGGCCACTCCAACGCCCCCGCGCACCCGGACGCCGTGGCCGAGGAGAAAATCGTCAATGTGTACAACTGGTATGACTACATCAAACCCGAGGTCCTGCGGAAGTTCGAGGCTAAATTCGCTGTACAGGTCCATTACGCCGTTTTCGATTCCAACAACACGCTGGAAGCGCGGCTGCTCGCGGGGCATTCGGGCTACGACGTGGTGTTTCCGTCGGGTGCCTACCTCGAGAGCATGATTGCCGCGGGTGTCTTCCGCCCGCTGGACAAGTCCCGGCTACCCAATCTCAGGAATCTCGACCCGGCCATCATGCAGCGGCTCGCCGCTCACGATCCGGGCAATGTGCACGCGATCGACTACACCTGGGGGATCACGGGCATCGCTTACGATGAGGCGAAGATCCACGCGCGCCTGCCCCAGGCACCGGTGGACAGCTGGTCGTTGATGTTTGATCCGCAGGTTGCCGCACACTTCGCAGATTGCGGTATCGGACTTTACGAGTCGCCGAACGTCATCGTACCCAGCGTGCTCGCCTGGCTCGGCGAGCCACCCGACAGTGAGGACGCCGGGAAGCTGGCGCGCGCGCAAACCGCGTTGTTGGCGGTGCGACCTTATATTCGCAAGATCAGTACCGGTTCCCTCGTCGATGATCTTTCTACGGGTGAGCTGTGCATCATCATCGCGAGCAACGGCGACGCCATGCAGGCGCAGGAGCGCGCCCGGATCGCCGCCAACGGCATGCGGATCCGCTACAGCATCCCCAAGGAAGGCGCTGTAATGTGGTTCGATGTCGCCGCGATTCCCACGGACGCACCCCACCCGGGCAACGCCCACCGTCTCATCGACTTTCTGATGGATCCCGCGATAGCGGCCGAAAACAGTAACGCCATCCACTATCCGAACGGCAACGCCGCCGCTCAGCCCCTGTTGCAACCCGAGCTGACCAACGCGTCGATCTTCCCTTCGCCTGAACTTGCCGCACGTCTTATCCCCGAGCGGGCGAAGAGCGAGGAGTACGTGCGGCTCAGAACGCGCATGTGGACCCGCTTTCGGACCGGGCAATAACGTACCGAAGCTCGGTCCTAAGCGTGCTGCAACGGCCTTTTCATTTGCGCGATGCAAAAATGGTCGAATGAGATGGCCATTGCACGGAATCTAGGTAGCATCCCATCCATCCGTGGTGCAGACCGAGCCCGTCCCATGACACAGTCCCCTCAATCGACCCCGGCCTCCCGACCCGCGTTTGGGACCGTTCTTGCCCCGACCATGGCGGTTGCGACGTTCCGGAACGGCGCTTGGACGCCCTACCAGGTGCGCCCGGTCGGCCCCATCGAGCTGCACCCTGCGGCCCACGTCCTGCACTACTCGAGCACCTGCTTCGAGGGCTTCAAGGCCTATCGATGGTCGGACGGGAGCGTTCACGTATTCCGGATGGACCGGCACATCGAGCGCCTGCGCCAGAGCGCGCGCTCCCTGGTGCTGCCCGAGCCGGACCCGGAGCAGCTGGGCGCCATGGTTCGCGCCACCATCGACCAGAACCGCGCGGCCGTGCCTGAGGCTCCGGGCGCGCTGTACATGCGACCCATCCTGTTCGGTACGACACCGAATATCGGGGCGGCCGCCACGCCCGCCGACGAAGCGCAGCTGATTGTCCTCGCCAGCCCGGTTTGGGATTACTTCGCGGGCGGCATGAAGCCGCTGCGGATCTTCGTGGAGGACGTGAACTCGCGCACGGCCACGCAAACCGGCCGGGTCAAGACGGGGGGCAACTACGCGGCGGCGCTCGGCCCGACGCTCGAAGCACGCCGTCGCTACAGCGCGGACCAGGTTCTGTTTTGTCCGGGCGGAGAGGTGCAGGAGACCGGCGCGGCCAATTTCCTGCTGATTCGCAAGGGCCACCTGCTGACCCGCAGCCTGGATGCCACATTCCTCCATGGAGTGACCCGCGACTCGCTGCTCGCTCTCGCACGGGACGGCGGTTATGAAGTTGAGGAGCGCGTTTTCGACGTCGCCGAAATGCTCGCCTGGGTGACCGATGGCGAGGCGGCCCTGTCCGGCACTGCTGCCGTGCTTGCTGGCGTGGGAACGCTGATCCATCAATATCGCGAGCACCGGGTTGGCGACGGGGAAGTGGGCCCGTTGACTCGTGCGCTACGCGAGCGGTTGGTTGCGATCCAGCGTGGTGAAGTTGCGGACCGCTATGGTTGGTTGACCAAGATTTGAGCACGGCCGGGGAACGGCGGCCCGGGATGGCGCTGGAGCACGCCAAACGACTTTGGACCTACCTCGCGGCGCTGCGAAGTCGTGAACCCGCGGACGCTGTCGTGGTCTGCTGCTCATACGATCTGCGCGTCTGCGACTATGCCTGCGACCTCATCAAGCAACAGCTCGCCCCCCGCCTCATTTTGTCGGGCAAGACGGGCAATTGGACCCGGTTCCTGTGGACCGACCCGGAAGCCCACGTCTTCAAAGACCGGGCGCTGGCCAACGGAATCGACCCCAACCGGATTCACCTGGAAGAGCGCTCGACGAATTTCGGCGAGAACATTGCGTTCGTGCGTGCCCTCATGCCGGATCTGCGGCGAGTGATCTTCGTTACCAAACCCAACGCCATCCTGCGGGTCGCGTTGACCGTACCCGTGCAGTGGCCGGAGGTCACCGCGTTCGTCGACTCGCCACCGTTCGAGTTTCCGCGAGAGGTCTCAAACATCATCGGCGTATTCGGCGTCATGAACGAAATGGTGGGGGATGTCGATCGCGTCCTGAAGTATCCGTCCCGGGGGTTTCAACGCGCTCACGACGTGCCGGCGCCCGTCCTGGAATCGTGGCGGGCGTTGATTGCCGACGGGTTCGGCCACCACCTGTTGGCTGACTAACACATGACTCACTCAGGGCCACGTCTGCGCACGCCCTGGTTGGCTGGAACTCTCGCCATGGTGGCGCTGGCCTCGCAGCCCTGCTTTGCGACCCACTGGCAGGCCATCGGGCGGCCGAATGATGGCAGTCTCGGCGTTGCCTATGTCGACCTGGATTCGATCCACAAGGACGGAATCTATCGTGTCGCCCTGTTTCTGACGGTCTATGCGAATCCGCCGCCGAACCTTCACGACATCAAGCTCGATCGCATAGTGCAGCAAACGGCTTTCGACTGTGACAAACATACGTTCTCACTGATCTCCACCGTCGGCTATTTCGAAGGCAAGCAATCGGGCAAGAGTCACATCAATGACGAGGACTGGAAGGTCAGGTTCAAGGGAGTCTACACGGACGTCTTTTCACAGCGCGCCTTCGACGTAACCTGCAACGCGCCTCTTGCTCCCAACCCCGAGCCCGCCGCATCCCCGGCCGATTCACCCGCTACAGTACGATTACCGGCTGTGGTAGCGCCGCAATAGATCGGCCCCCACTGTTCCACGCGGGGCACACTGGCCCCGCCGCTCGAGACCGGGAATTATTCCCGCCGCCTGTGTGCTATAGCCTGCGACTGTATCTTGCTGGCAGACTTCCGGGCTTTAGGAGAGCTATTGATGGCTGTATCGAATTCCGCAGTGTGGCTGAGTGCCGCAGGCGCGCTGGCATTGCTCGCTTCCGCGACCGCTCCCGTGCCAGCGCAGGCCGCCGCGGCGTACCAGGTGTTCGTGACGAACGAGCGGTCGGGCGACGTCACCATAATCGATGGCGGCGATTTCAAAGTCGTCGGAACGATCCCCGTAGGCAAACGTCCGCGCGGCATCCATGTGAGTCCTGACGGGAAGACGGTCTACGTCGCTTTGAGCGGCACGCCGATCGAAGGGCCGCCGGCTCTCGACGCCCAGGGCAACCCGATTCTGAAGAAGAACAGCAAGGCCGACGATGACGATGACGACGACTCGAAGGCCGATAAGTCCGCCGACGGCATCGGTATCGTCGATGTTGCACAGAAGAAGCTGACCGGCAAGATTGCCGCCGGTTCGGACCCGGAAGAGTTCGTATTGAGCAAGGATGGCACCCGCATCTACGTCTCCAACGAGGACATCAAAACCGCAAGTGTGATCAACATCGCCAGCGGCAAGGTGGAGCACATCATCCCGGTGGGACGCGAGCCGGAAGGGGTGGGTGTGACCCCGGACGGGAAGCAGTTCTACGTCACGTGCGAGACCGGTGGCGAGGTCTTCGCAATCGACACCACGAGCTTCCAGGTCATCGGGCACTTCACCGTGCCGGTGCGTCCCCGCAGTGTTGATTTTTTATCCAACGCCGCCGTTGGATTCATCCCCTCCGAGTCGAAGGGGCTGTTGAATGTGATCGATACGGCGAATCACCAGGTGCTGAAGGCCGTCGACCTGCCGGCGGGCTCGCGCCCCATGAAGGTCAGAGTCGCCCCGGACAATAGTAAGGTTTACGTGAGCGATGGGCGTGCCGGCACTGTCACCGTGATCGACAGCCACAGTTATGCCTTTCTGGCCACCATCAAGGTTGGGACGCGTCCGTGGGGAATCGCGCTCTCGCCGGATGGCAAATACCTGTTCTCCGCCAACGGACCCTCCAACGATGTTTCGGTGGTGGACCTGGCGACGAACAAGGAAATCTCGCGGGTGAAGGCGGGCGAGAGCCCCTGGGGCATCACCGTCGTTACTGCCCGACGATAAAAACGGCCTCCGACGCGATACTTCGAGTCAAGCCATCCTTGAAGGCGCGGGCCCGCACAACTGTGGGTCCCGTGACCTCGATTGGCTTCTCGTACTTCGTGTCGGAAGCCGTAGGGGCGCTGCCATCCACCGTGTAACGGATGTCGGCGCCGGGCTCGCCAACCTGCAGCGAGACTTCTATAGGTTTGTCGTAGGTCCCGCCGGCCGGCGAAATCCGCGGTGGGTCGACGACAGCGCGTCCCGGGAGACTCGTGATCCACTCCCGTAGGAGCGCGACGCCTTTTTCATCGATGGTCTCGCGCGCCAGCGGCGGCATCCTGATCTCGCTCACCGTGTTGACCCGCATAAAAGCGATCGATCGCCAGATGTCGTTAGGCGCAATGACTCTCGATCGATCGATGCGCTCATCGATCAGAACCCGGCCATCCACGAGTCCCTGCTGATCGAGAGGCGTATCGTAGCGGGCATCGAAGTTGGCAACGGTGCCGCCGGGGCGGTGGCAGTGCGAGCAGTTCGCATCGAAATAGGACCGGGCACGATCCTCGATACTCCGCGTCGTATCGTCGGCCGGGGCCAGCCTGGCAAACTTCGGCAGGTCGGCGTCCGAAAATCCCGGTGTAAACAAACCGAGATGATTCCAGGCTCGCAACTCGTTATCCGTAACGCCGGAAGGGTAGGTGAAGTCATGATTCATCTGCCGCGTCTTCACCCCGAGCACACCGCTGGTGTGCGCGTTGTGACACTCGAGGCAGTTCTGCCGGCTGGGGTAGTACCACGTCTGGTTGTGCGTCGTTCCGTCGGCCGACTTGATCGGAATGTCTTCCGTGAGGCTGGAGTCCAACAGGTCGGCATCGCTGTTGTCGGCCCGCCATTTATAGTCGGCGCCGTAGACACCGCCGCGGCTGTCGCGTACCAGGAGCCGCGTTTCGAGTCGGCGCTGAACCGCGGGATTCGCCGCGTCGACGGGGAGCTCGAAAGTCTTTACGAATACGGTGCCCGCCGGGAACGTCCAGTCGCCCGTGGGCGCGAAGCCGATTTTCTCCTTCGGCAACGATACCCAGCGCTGCTTGCTGGCGCCGTCGGACCAGAAGGACACCACCAGGTCATAGGGAATCAGCCCGTCGCGCGGCACCAGGTTGCGAGTGTCTTTGAATACACCGGTCTGGGAGAGCAGCGCGGGTATCTTCCCATCCGCGGTCTGCGGCATGAGCAGATAAGGCTTGGGAACCACCCGCGACGGGATCCCGGCTCTGGTGACGCCCGCACCGTCCAGCAGCAGGACGGCAGTGAAGAGCGCGAATACCTGTCCTGCCTTCCCGCCTCCACCCATCAATTTCGATTCCGCCGCATCACCTAGGCTTGTGACAAGACAATACCACGCAAGTTCTGGCTATTGGTAAGCCGCCTTTTTTTCGCCCGCTCCAGCACCGAATACACTCCGACCACCACCACGTTCGGAATCCAGGACGTGTACGCGAGCCAGACCGACATCGCCGAATAACTGGCATAACCCAACATGAACCCGATGGGGATCTGCAGGCGCAACGTCACCGCGCTGAAAGTCATGGCATAGCTCAGGCGCATCAGCAATCGATGCAGCTCGAACTGACGCCGCACGGCCGCCCACCAGCCCCCCAGAGTGGCGCCAATCCACAGCACCGCCAGAATACCGAAGCCCAGCCCGGCAACGGGGCCCCCCGAAGCATGCGACACCGTCGCAAGCGCTCCGACTCCCGCGATGACACAACTCGCCACGTAGATCCGACCCACATAGCGATGGACCTTTGGGTACCTCGCGCGCAAACCCGGTAAGAACTGCAGCCCGCCCAGCAGAAGGGCCAGGGGTGCCACCAGCATGTGCGTCAACGCGCGCACCGGGACTTGGGTGATCACGTCCCGGATTCCCTGGTCTATGAGCCCCCAGTGGCCAAAAGGCGCACCGGCAAAGCGCAGCGAATAGACAGCCACCATCATGGACGAGACGACCATGAACCCCATGCCCCATTTTGTGAGTCGCTTTTGCATATCGAGCCATCCGCGCTATAATCTAAACAGTGTAAAGATAGCTTAGGACGTCATTTGAACAGTGTCAAGATAAATCCGCGCACCCGTAAGCCGAAGCGGACGGCCTATCACCATGGCGACTTGCGTCAACAGTTGCTCACGGTTGCCGAGCAGATCATTCTGGAACGGGGAGTCGACGGGTTTACGCTGCGGGAAGCTGCGCGCAGGGCCGGAGTCTCACCCGCGGCCCCCGCACACCACTTCAAAGATGCCAAAGGGCTGCTCACGGAAGTGGCCCTGCTCGGATTTCGCGAATTCGGCGCTGAGCTCGAGGCCGCCGACCAGGCGGGCGGGGCCGACCCGGCGCGACGACTACGGCTGCAGGCGATTGCGTACGTGAACTTCGCGCTCAAACATCCCGCACGCTTCCAACTCATGTTTCGCGACGACAAGCACGACAACGCCAACGAAGAATTCAAGAAGGTAGCCGCGCATTCTTACAGAGTCCTCGAAGGAGCCATTCGCGCGGCGGCGAACGTTCCGCCGGGCGAGGAGCTGACACCCCGGAGCCACGGGTTGCTTCTGGCCGCGTGGTCGATGGTGCACGGTTTTTCCCATCTCGCGCTGGGCCGGGGACTACGGGGGCCGGGGCAGGCGCCTCTCACTAAGGCCGCGATGCTGAATTCGCTCCTTCCGCTGATGCTCGAGTACCTCCCGTCTTCAATTTGACCCCCTTAGATGCCCTATGCCCTGGCAGTTCACACTACTAAAATAGAGCGATGTGCTATTCGGCCCTGGTCCGTCAAAACCTCGCTTGGCTCGCCCGCCGTTATGGCGCCGAGGTCGCCTGGGAGCTGTTCGAGGAACTGTTCCGCCAGCGCATCGACGACACTGATATCCAGTTTGCCCGCTCGCTCGACGTGCACGTATTGCAGATGACGGCGGAGCAGGCTCGACCCAGCCAGGCCTATATCGAGCAATACCGCACGAACCAGGCGCGGGTGTGGGAGCAGGAGTTGTTCAAACAGCGCAAACGCCTGGCCGACGCCCGGCGCAAGCTCCAGCTCAAGGAAACCAAGGCGGCGCGTAACGACGAGCGCATCGCTACGGCGAAGATCGCCGCACTGACCGAAAAGCTCACCACCCTGCGCAGTGACAACATCAGTCCCACCGACTCGCGGATCTTTCCCAAAAAGTATTATGTGCCGGTTGTCACGAACGACGCCGACCGACTGCTCATCCGTCCCATGCGCTACCAGTGTCGCTTACCCGGTAAGCCTTCGGACTATGACGTGCGTTTTGACGGCACCTACAACGCGCGACGCGACAACCTGAACGGATTCTGGTCGCCCCTCTATCGCCGTAATCACGGCGTCATGGTGATCGACAGCTTCTACGAGAACGTGCCCCGTCATCTCTACGAGAAGCGCGAGCTCGCCCCCGGCGAGCCGGAATCCAACCTGGTGCTGCACTTCAATCCCAACTCCGGCGCCCCGATGACCATCGCCTGCCTGTGGTCTCATTGGACCCACCCCAGCGAGCCGTCACTCTATTCATTCGCAGCGATCACCGACACGCCGCCGCCCGAGGTCCTGGCGACCGGCCACACCCGCTGCGTCGTGTCCCTGAAAGATGAAAACGTCCGGGAATGGCTCTCGCCGGCAGACACGACTCCCGCCCGGCTGGAGGAAATCCTCTCGGATCGCGTGACGCCGATCTATGAGCATCGCATTGCAGCGTAGCTACGCGCCCTGACAGAACATCCTGGCTCCCCGCGGCCGATTCCGCTTCACGGGCAATTCAGAATCCTTTCAGCCGGGATTCAAGACTCGGACCCACCCGATCAGTGATGTTGCGGTCCTCACAACAAACGAACGGATGGGAGCTCAACATGAACAGATTCACTTCACTCGCCGCCCTCGCCACCCTGGCGGCAGCTGTCTCGCCGCTTGCACTGGCCGACACTGGTCATGATCACGACCCCACGCATTCACCGTTTAGATCGGATTCGACCTTGGTCGCCGAGGTCCATGCCGCGACCGCACGCTTCAGAGATATCAATGTCGCCCTCGGCGAGGGCTGGGTGCAAGGCACTCCCTGTGTCAGTGGTCCGGACTTTGGCGCGATGGGTGTGCACTTTGTGCAGCCCGCCCGCATTGCCGCGGCCCTCCTCGATCCAAAGCAGCCCGAGGCACTGATCTACGAGCCGTTGGAGGATGGGACCTTCCGCCTGGTTGGCGTCGAATTCATCATCCTGGCCAACGTCTGGCAAACCAACAACCCGACTGCCGGGCCGCCGGCACTGGAAGGGAACCTGCTCAACTACATCGGCGAACCCAACCGCTTTGGCCTGCCGGCGTTCTACGAAATGCATGTCTGGGCGTTCCAGGAAAACCCCAACGGGAGTTTCGCCGACTGGAATTCACGGGTGGTTTGCGACAAACAGCCTGTGAGGTGACCACCATCCCCCTGGTGTGACGTGCAGGCGCCCGCCCGATGCCGTCGGGAGGGTGCCCGCTGCAGGTTTCCCGTGCCGCCGTGCGCCGTGTAGACTTTCGCCATGGCGCTCGACGACTCTACTCACCGCACGATGCGTCAGCTCTTTGACCGCCAGCATGCGGCGTCCCGTAATAGCCCCATGCCGGTCGCCGCCGCGCGCCGCCTCTCGCTGACGATCCTTCACGATCTGATCCGCCAAAACGCAAATGCGTTCGCGCAAGCGATTGCCGGCGACTTTGGCGGGCGCGCGCAGCGTGAGACAGAGATTCTCGAGGCGATACCCGCCCTGAACGCGATCCGACACGCGCGCAGGTGGGTGAAGCGTTGGATGAAACCCGAGCATCGCGCGGTCGATTGGTTGTTTCAGCCGGCTCGCGCATGGGTACGATACGAGCCGCTCGGCGTCGTAGGGATACTGTCGCCGTGGAACTTCCCATTGCTGTTGTCGGTCGTTCCCCTGGCAAACGCGTTGTCGGCGGGAAACCGCGCAATGCTAAAACCCTCCGAATTGACTCCTGCTTTCTCGGCGCTGCTGGCGGAACTCGTCGCGCAGCGATTTGACCCGGAGCAGGTGACGGTAATCTGCGGAGGGGTTGACGTGGCCCGCCAGTTCTCCAGCCTGCCATTCGATCACCTGTTGTTCACCGGCTCCACTTCGGTTGGGCGTGAGGTGATGCGCGCGGCTGCGCAGAACCTGACACCCGTCACGCTCGAACTCGGTGGCAAGTCGCCGGCGATCATCGCTGCGGACTTTCCGCTGCGACGGGCGGCGCGTTCGATTGCGTTCGGTAAATGGCTCAATGCCGGCCAGACCTGCGTCGCCCCCGATTACGTCCTCGTGCCCGCCGATCGCGCTGTTTCCTTCGCGGACGCTGTCATCGAAGAGGCACGTCGCGCCTACCCCTCGATAGTCAGCGATGAGTACACAAACGTCATTACAGACCGCCATCAGGCTCGGCTGAACGCGGCAATCGAGGCGGCGGAAGCAGCGGGCGCCACGATTATTCGCCACGGCGGCCACCACGACGGAACTCGGAAAATAGCGCCAACGGTCGTTCTGGGCGCGCCGGCCAGCAGTCTGTTGATGCGCGAGGAAATCTTCGGCCCGGTGCTGCCTGTCGTGCCTTACGAGCGGCTCGAGGAGGCTATCGCGTTCGTCAATGCGCGAGACCGACCACTGGCGCTGTATTGCTTCACTAACGACAAACGTGTCCGAACGCGGGTGCTCGACGGCGCAACCTCGGGCGGCGTCACGTTGAACGGCACATTGCTTCATGCCGGACATGACGGACTTCCGTTCGGTGGCATCGGACCTAGTGGCATGGGCGCTTACCACGGCAGCGACGGATTTCGCCGCTTCAGTCACGCCCGCGCCGTGCACGCAATCGGCGTAATAAACCCGCTCGAGCGGCTGGGGCCTCCCTGGGGCCGGTTAGCCGCTCGTGCTGCGCGTTTTCTGTTACGACGCCGTTGAATTTTGTATAGCATCTCGGCGCCAGCGCCCCCGCTTCGGCGCGAAGACTACCGAGAGGATGCCGTGGAGCCGATCATTAACGATATGGTGCAGCGTTTTGAGCGCGGTGGGCTCACACGCCGTGAGTTGATTCAGGGTCTGTCGATGCTGGTCGCGGCGAGCCAGGCGCAGGGTGCGCTTGCCGCCGAAGCGAGCCCGCCCGCGGACATTACCGCGACCGGCATCGACCACGTCTCGGTGCTCGTCAGCGATCTCGAAAAGTCGGCGACCTTCTACAAGACGCTGTTCGGCCTGTCGGTGTTGAGTGAGGATAAGGAGCACGGCATCCTGAGGTTGGGCCGCAAGCGTGTGATGGTTTCCATCCGCAAGGAAAAGCCCTACGGAACCGTCGACCACTTCGGCGTCGGTGTCGAGAATTTCAACAAGGCCGCCCTGACGCAGAATCTGGCTCAGCGTGGTCTGAAGCCAGATGAGAACTGGCAGTACGGCTTCTACGTGAAAGACCCGGACGGCGTAAACGTTCAACTGCTGTGACCGCGGCGTTCGTTCTCTCGGTGCTGCTGGCCGCAGCGATTTATTTCGCCTGCGAGTATTTCGTCAACGGAGTCGAATGGGTCGGCCACCGGTTCCACCTGGGCGCGACGGCCACGGGCACCGTGTTGGCGGCGTTTGGCACCGCGCTGCCTGAATCCGCGGTGACCTTCGTGGCCGTGGTGTTTGGAAAGGATGCCGCGCAGAAAGACATTGGTGTGGGCTCGGCACTCGGCGGCCCGTTGGTCCTGGCCACGATCGCGTACCCGATCGTGGGGCTCGCACTGCTCCTCGAGCACAAACGGCTGCGAAGAAAGGACGCTTGTGTCGAGGTCAATCATCGCAGACTGAGCCACGACCAGGCCTGGTTTCTGTCGATCTTCGTCGTGAAAGTGGGCGTGGGCCTGGTGGCATTTGCCTTCAAGCCGGCACTGGGAGTGATTTTCCTCGCCGCCTACGCCGCCTACCTGTGGCGTGAAATGCGTAACGACGAGCCGGTCTCCGCAGAGAACGAGTTGGAACCGTTGAAAATACGGCCGCGTGATTCCTCGCCGTCTCTCGCTTGGGCGTCTGCGCAGACGCTGGCGGCGCTGGTCGTCATCGGGATCGCATCGGAGGCGTTCGTCGGCCAGTTGGAGTCCATTGCGAACGGACTGGGCTGGGCGCCGCAGTTTGTCGCGCTCCTGCTCAGCCCCGTGGCCACCGAGCTCCCGGAGGCCATGAATGCGATCATCTGGGTGCGCCAGGGCCGTGAGCGCCTGGCGCTCGCCAACATCTCCGGGGCGATGATGATCCAGGCAACGGTGCCCAGTGCACTGGGTTTGTTTTTCACCCCCTGGCTGTTCGGTCACTCCCTGCTCACGGCGGGCGTGGTGACTACCATTGCCGTAATCATCCTCTGGAGGCTTTTCTACCGGGGTCGTGTGAGTAGCTGGAGCCTGGTGCCGTTGGCGCTGCTCTACGCGATCTTCGCGGTGGTGGTCGCCACCGTGACGCACGGAAACTAGCTTTCGAGCGCCGCGATGACCTTTTCCAACGGCTCGGCGCGCGCGAGCACCATCGCGGCTACGGCCTCGATGTCGTTGATATCCACGCGGGGAATGCCGGAACCGGGAAACTCCTCGTCGCTTGCAATGGCGATGATGCGAGCATCTTCGGGATGCAGCGGCGTCTTCCCCACGGCGCGGCGGAACACCTCCATTTTCGGGTGTTGCCCGGTCTTGAATCCTTCAACCAACACCAGGTCGCAGGGTGACAGCCGCGCCAGTAACTGGGCCAGGGTGGCCTCCGGGCCGTCCCCGACCTCGTGCATCTGTACCCAGCGGCGCGCTGATGACACGATCACCTCACACGCCCCGGCTTTGCGGTGCTCGTAGGAATCTTTACCGGGTTGGTCGACGTCGAAAGCATGGTGGGCATGCTTGAGCGTTGCGACCCGGACCCCGCGGCCGGCCAGCAGTGGGATCAGCTTTGTAATCAGGGTGGTCTTGCCCGAGCCGCTCCACCCCGCGATTCCCAGCACGCGCGCGCTATTCATAGTATCGGGCCTACCAGCGATAGAGATTGGCGACGAAGCCTTGCGGATAGGGTTCCGCCCGTGGCGGAAGCTCGATGAACCCATCCGCCGCGGTCAAGGCCAGAAAATCGCCCGGACCGTTGGGTGGGCGAGGGGCGGCGACGGCATGGCCGAGGTCGTCATATTGCACGCTGACGGGCAGGAAATAGGCCATCGTCCTGTTCAATTTGACAGGCGTCGCCAGGCCGATGAGCTCCGGGGCGCTCCGCCGGGCCCCCATTGCCGCGCTCAGTGCCGGAACAACATAACGAATCAAACACACCAGCGTGGCCACCGGATTGCCCGGCAAACCAAACACCGCCTGGCCCCCCGGGCCTATCCCGAACCACAGCGGCATGCCCGGTCGCTGCGCCACCTGGTGGAACACTTCTTCCACGCCAAGGCTCTTCAGGGCCTTCGGCACCAGGTCGAATTTTCCCTTCGAGACCCCGCCGCTCAGGATCAGGACGTCCCGTTCGGAGAGATGTCGCGCCAATCGATCCCGCAACATCCCTTCGTTGTCGAGGATGTGGTCGTTGTCGACGTGCTCGAAGCCACGCCTGCGCAGGGCGGCGACGATGGCGTAGGCGTTGGAGCGACGCACCTGGTGCTCTTCGATGGGTCGTCCCGGCTCGATGAGCTCGTCGCCCGTGGAGACCACCATGAACTTCGGTTGCCTACCGACTCGTACGTCCGCCAACCCCGCCGAGGCCACGACGGCAATTTCAGGCGCGCCCAGGAAGGTGCCTGCCCTGAGCATCGGGACGCCGGGATGGCTGTCTTCGCCGCGACGCTGCACGTTGCGGTAAGGCTCCCCTTGGACACCCGCTTTCAGGGAAGCGACGTCGCCCTGCAACTCATATTCCTCCATGGGAATGATGCAATCGGTTCCCGTGGGCAACATCGCGCCCGTCATGACTTCGATCGCGTTCTCGGCGCGGGAGAGTGCAATAGCCGGCGCACCAGCCGCCTGGATCGACTCGATCGTGAAACGCCGCAATCCGCTGCCCAAGGCCGCGCTGGCAATCGCGATGCCATCCATGCACACCCGATCGAACGGCGGATTGTCACGCTCCGCATAGACGTCCTGCCGGAGTATCTGCCCAATGCACTGCTCTAACGGCCGCGATTCGGCCGGTAATGGCGTTACCCGGGAGTCGATCGCCTCCTGGGCCATTTGCGGTGTAATTCGCGTAAGGGACATACCCCCAAATTATACCAATGTGCTGCGCAGGCGTGGCTGTTAACTGCTCATGCCCATTAGCGGTGCTGTCCTACACGCGAAGCCGCACACTGGCGATACCGCGGCGTAGCGACGGCGTTTAACCTTCTCTGACAGTAAACATTCTGTGAGGAGATGAATATGCCAACTGTCAGCGGTCATACGAGCGCCATCCGTGCCAAGCAGGTGCTCGGCACAAACGTCAACGATACCTCGGGGAGTAAGATCGGTTCGATCGAGGATGTGATCCTGGATAAGCAATCCAACAGCATCCTGTTCGCCGTGGTGGCGTTTGGCGGCTTCCTCGGCATGAATGAGAAATATCATCCCATTCCGTGGTCCGCGCTCGATTACGATCCGGATGAGGGAGCCTACGTGGTCAGCTTCACCAAGGAGCAGTTGCAGGCGGCGCCGGCGGGCTCGATCGACGAGCTGACCCGCGACGGCGGCATGCAGCTGCGCGACCGGACTTACGATTACTACAAGGCACCGCGCTATTGGGAAAGGCTCTGATCAGTTGATCTGAAACGGAGCCCGCCCTACCGGCAGTTTCGGGAGTGCGGGCTCCTCAGCTATTGCCCATCATCCGGATCTCGCGCTGCGGCACCGGCATCACGATACCCCGGTTACGGAAGACCTCCAGAATCGCGCGATTGATCTCACCGGTTGCCGCTCCGAAGTCATCTATCTTGACCCAGGGCTTCACTCCGATCGTCACCGCCCAGTCGCCCAACTGCATCGTCCGCACCACCGGGGCGGGATCGCTCAGGACGCGCGAATTGTTTCGCAGCACTTCCTCGATCGAGGCGAGTGCTTCGCTCATGTCCGAGTCGTAAGCCACCCCCACCGACACGTCGAGCTGTCTGACCTGTCCGAAGTTGTGGAGGATCTCGCCCGTAATCTTGCGGTTCGGAATCACGACTCGCGAGCGGTCGACGTGCCCGAGTGTCGTGTTGAATAGAGTGATGGATTCGACCGTGCCTTCCTCTCCCACGATCGAGATGTATTCCCCGACGCGGAACGGCTTGGAGAAAATGATGGACAGGCCGGCTACGATGTTACTGAGGACACCCTGTGTTGCCAGTGCGAGTCCGGCCCCGGCGACTCCCAGGCCCGCGATCAGCGGTAGCAACTCGACGCCGAGATTCTGCAACGCCAGGATGAAGAACAGGGTCATCGACAGCAGCCACGCGATGCGTCCGAGCAGCAGGCGCACGGGAGGCTCGAGCTCGATACGACTCAACCCCTTTCCCAGCCAGCGATTGAACCAGCGGCTCACCACGATTCCCACGATCAGGATCATGAGCGCGGTGAGCAGGCGAGGGCCGAAGCGGATGGCCAGGTCCAGGAGGGTATTCTTGGCCTGATCGATTGTTGCAATGGAGTCGTGCATCGGCAGTGCACCTCGGACAGGGCGACACGGCATTATCAACTGATCGCCGCTTGGAAATAGCGAATTCGTGAACGGTACAGCTTAAGTATAAGATGCTGGATGGCGGGAACCCGGCATGCCTGCGACCATGCCATCCCCAGCTCGTACTGAGTCCATCAGGAGATCCATGTGAAGCGTCAGGAGACCTTTGTGCAGCGCCGAACGATGTTCCTTTCGCTGCTGCTGTCGATCGGTGCGGCGGGCAGTCCCCTGAGTTGGGCCGAGGCTCCAGGCCACCCGCAGGCCACTGCCACCGAGGCGCTGTCGCAGGTACTGACGCGGGCGGTTGAGCGCAACGACACTCCCGGCGTCGTTGGGCTCGTCGTGGACCGAAAAGGCATCCTGTTCGAAGGCGCGGCCGGCAAACTCGACGCAGCCGGCAAGACCGCGCTCCCCGTCAACGCGATCTTCAACATCGCATCCATGACAAAGCCCGTGACCTCCGTCGCCGTCATGATGCTGCTCGAGCAAGGCAAGCTGTCGCTGGACGACCCCGTCTCCAAGTACCTGCCGGGCTTCGATCACTTGCAGGTACTGACGAAGTTCAACGAGACCGACGGCACTTACGAGGCCCGGCCGGCCAGGACGACCATGACGCTGCGGCATCTTCTGACACATACCTCGGGAATCGGCTATGGATTCTCCAGCCCCGTCCTGGCGCGACTGACCCGGGGAAACGATAAATACGAGTGGGAGTTTCCCCTGCTGCACGAGCCCGGGAAGCAATGGACCTACGGCGCGAGCACCCGGGTCCTGGGGTTGATTGTTGAGAAGATCACCGGCGAGTCGCTCGAAGCGTATGACCAGGAGCACATCTTCCGTCCGCTGGGAATGGTCGATACGTCGTATGCGGTTCCCGCGCAGAAGCAGGCGCGGCTCGTAAAAAGCTACAGCCATGCCGATGGAGCTTTCAAGGAGCAGCCGTCGCGGCAGCCGATTCCAACGACACCAACACCTCCTTTCAGAGGTGACGGTGGCCTGTATTCGACAGCGGAGGACTATGGCCGGTTCATGCGCATGCTGTTGAACGGCGGACATCTTGGCAAGGTCAGAATTCTGAAGCCGAAGTCGGTGCATCTCATGGGAGAGAACCAGGTGGGCCGCGTCTTCGTGTCACAGCAACCCGTGGGTATTCCCGCGCTCACCAAGCCATTTCCGCTGGGAGCCGGTCGGGATAAGTTCGGTCTCGGCTTCCAGATCGCCAGCGCCGGCTCCGACGCCGCCAGGTATCGTCGCGCCGGCAGTCTCAGCTGGGCCGGCCTTTTCAACACTGAATTCTGGGTCGATCCCCACACCGGCCTGGGCGGAGTACTGCTGATGCAATACCTGCCCTTCTACGACGATGCCGCGGTCCGTACGCTGCGCGACTTCGAGGCGGCCGTTTATGAGGACCTGCTGCCCCGGTGAGCCTCGCCCCTGCGCTGTAAACGACCCGCGAGGCGGCCTTTGGGAGCTTTCACCGGCGATGACTTATACTCTGGCCACCAATGACACGCGATAAAGACCCCCATTCGGGCCACGGCCCTGATCACGACCATTCCGGCCATGATCATAGCCACGGGCACGAGCACGGTCGGTCGGGGCACGATGGCCACGATCACACCGGCCATGGCCATGGCCTTTTTCACAGTCACGCCCACGGCGACCACCACGGCCAGAACGCAAGCGAGCGCCGCCTGTGGTGGTCATTGGCCGTACTCGCGGTTTTCACCGCCCTGGAAGCGATCGGCGGCTTCTGGTCCCACTCCATCGCATTGCTCGCCGAAGCGGCCCACATGCTCGCGGATTGCGGATCTTTGATTCTCGCGGTCCTGGCGATTCGAGTCAGCCGGCGGCCCGCACGCCCCGATCGCACCTACGGCCACCGGCGCTACCAGCCCCTGGCGGCCTACACAAATGGACTGCTGCTCCTGGCCATCACGGTAGGTGTAGTGGTGGAGGCGGGCAGGAGACTGATGTCGGTGCCGCAGGTCGACGGTGCGCTGATGTTAGGAGTGGCCTGCGCCGGCGGTGTAGCGAACCTGGTGGCATTCCTGATTTTGTCGGGCGG
>DATMQL010000217.1:0-4315 GCA_035566815.1 Steroidobacteraceae bacterium
GCGAAGATCGCCGGGGATACCGGGTCCGAATTCGACGCCGAAATGCTCCTGCAAAAGGCGCTCGCCCTGGATCCGAAGCACGAAACCGCGCGCCACGAGTTGGCTCTCGTGCTGTTCAAGAGGCGCAAGCTCGAGGCCGCCCGCACGCAGTTGGCGCAACTTCTGAGGCTCTCGCCCGGCAATCGCTCCTGGCGCTCCCTCTATGCCGCGGTGAGCGCCGCGATGGGCGACTACAACGAGGCGCTGCCCGTCTACGGCGAGCTGTTGCACGAAACACCTCGAGACCCGGATCTGCTCCTGGCGATCGGCAATGCCCTGAGGACCACGGGCAAGACGCAGGAAGCCGTCGACTCCTACCGCTACGCCGCGGCGGCACGCCCCGGCTTTGGCCAGCCCTTCTGGGGTCTCGCCACCATCGAGAGCTATCGGTTCACGGAGACCGAGATGGCCGTCATGCAACAACACGAAGCCAGCGCAGCCGTGGCGCCCGTGGAGCGCTATTACCTATGCTTCTCACTGGCGAAAGCGTTGGAGGATCGCGGCCGTTTCAGTGAGTCGTTCGGGTATTACGAGCGCGGCAACGCATTGAAGAAAGCCACGCTCCGCTATCGCCCCGAGCCATTCGAGCGCACTGCGCGCCGGCAGGCGTCTGTTTGCACGTCAGAGTTCTTCGAGTCCCGCAAGAGCTTCGGCTGCGAGAGTTCCGCGCCGATCTTCATCGTGGGTCTGCCGCGCTCCGGCTCCACCCTGATCAGGCAGATCCTGGCGCAGCATTCGCAGGTCGACGCAACCCTCGAGTTCGCGGATATCCCCCGCCTGGCGCGCGAGCTGCAGTCGAGCGAGCCCGCGCCGCGTCTGGGCTATCCAGGTCTACTGGGCTCATTGAGCGCCGCGATGTGCAAGGGATTCGGCGAGAAGTACCTGTTGGATACGGCCCCCTATCGGACAGGCAAGGCTGGCGCGCCCCGGGCTGGGGTGCCCCCGGCGCGCTTCATCGACAGGATGCCGCATAACTTCCAGTACCTCGATCTGATCCAGCTCATTCTGCCGAACGCGAAAGTCATCGATGTCCGCTGTGACCCGCTGGCCGGCGGGTTCGGCATGTACAAGCAGCTGTTCGCCACCGGGGCGCCCTTCGCCTACAGTTTCGAGGACATCGCCCGCTATCACCGCATGTACGTCGGGCTCATGGACCACTGGGAGCGAGTGCTGCCGGGAAAGATCCTGCGCGTGCAGTACGAAGAGGTTGTCGAGGGTTTCGAGGCGGGCGTGCGACGCCTGCTCGACTTCTGTGGGCTCGAATTCGAGCCCGCCTGCCTGGAGCCGTACCAACCCGCCTACCGGGAGCGCATTGGACAGTGGCGCCATTTCGAGCGTTGGCTGGCACCCTTGAAACGAGCGCTGGCAGCTGCTCCGGCGGAAGCGCCCTCACTGACCCGCTAGCGCCGCACCGGGATGTCGATGTAACTATCGCCGTACCAGCGCAGCTTCACCGGCTCCTTGTCGTCGGGATCCTCGAGCGACTCTGCGCTGACATCCTCGCCGCCGCCGTAGTTGATCTCCTGGTCGGGCCGCTTGTTGACCTCCAGCACGAGCACCAGCCGGCTGCCGGCCTCGAGTTTGCGGCTCGTGAGGCGCTCGACCTTGAAAGAAATCATCTGGCGCTCGCCCGCCCTCAGCAGGCGGCGACGCACACGATCCTGCGCGTAGCTGGCCCGGAATACATAGGGCTCGAAGAGCTGCACGTATTCACCGCTGGGCCGCAACTCGTACGCCGCCACTCGCAGATCCACGTCCATCTTGTTGACGGTGAGATCGAGTCGGCCCGACCACGCGCCTTGCAACTCCAGCGCCCTCGGCAGCGGTGCGCTGACGTAGTTCGTAGCGTTGCGCACCTCGACGCTGTTGCCGGCGATGTCCGACGGCATCCAGTTGGAACTGGCGTCGCTGCGATCCGCAAGATTGACGACCTGGGCCACGAAACCCGGGTCGGCGCCTTTGGCTTTACCCTTGCCCGCGGCGCGCTGCTGCGTGAGCCGATGGCTGGCACCCATGGGCGCCGGATCCAGGAAAAGCTTCAACGACCCGTTGGCCATCGCCTCCAGCGACGGCACATGCCGCCACTCGTTCGCCCCCATCACTTCGAAGTTGACCTTCTCTTTCAACAGCGCCGGCGTTGCAGCGCCCTTCAGAACGGAATCGAACCATTCATAGCGAAGCTCGCGCAAATCCACGAGCGCCGCCTGGTCCACGCTGTAGCCCCGCAAGGCCGGTTGCACCCCCCGTTGAGTCACGCCGTCGTCATAAGGACCGATGAGGAGTGTGTGATTGGCGTGCGGGTCGTATCGATGATGCTCCTTGAAGTAATACAACGCACCGCCCTGCCCTGCGGCGTAGTACCCGGTAATGGTCAACACCGGGATATCGACCTTGGCGAACTCGCGCCCGTAAGGGATCAGTGTCTGCCAGAACCGATCATAACTGGGGTGATTCAGCCAACGCAGGAAGAATGGATTGGGCGTGCCATACAGGCTGCCGAAATCGCGATACGGCTTACCGCTGGTGTACCAGCTCTGGTCCAACGACCGCCACGGCGCATCGTCGTTATAAGTCTTTTCATCGATCGCGTTACTCACGTAGAGCGACCATCGGTAGGCGAAGTTGCGGAACACCCCGCCGTCGTCCGGCACGTCGATTCCCGGGGCGGTGGGCGATGTCATGGCAATGGCCTTGAGCGCGGGTGGCAGATGTTTGGCAGCCGCCCACCCGGTGAAGCCGCTGTACGCGCTTCCGTACATCCCCACCTGCCCATCGCTCCAGGACTGTTTGGCGATCCAGCTGATCACGGCCCGCACATCTTCGCCGTCACGCTGATAAGGCAGCGGCGTACCGGTACTCTTACCTCGACCGCGTGCGTAAGCGATCACTCCGACATAACCATGAGCCGCGGCTTCCCGGGTGTAGCCTGGAGTGAGGTACGTCGTGTATTCGAGCAACGCTGGCAACGGCTTCTGTGGCCCCTTGGGGCGCACCAGCATGGCGGCGATACTCACTCCCTCACGCACCTTGATGAGAACATCGTCTTCGGTCGCGTAACGCCGTTGCTCATCCTCCGCATCCAACGCACCGACGATCGGTCCAAAGTTCCGGTAAGCATCGAAATACGCGTACGCGTGGACGAGCTCCACCGCGTCGGCGAGCGCTATGTTGCCCTTGGCCCGCCGTTGATCGAACATCCGTTGCACCGGCTCCTGGGACGACGCCGGGGCGGCTCCCAACCATCCCATGACGGCGTAGGCATCGAGATCATTCAACTTCGGGATGGCATCCCGATATGCCTTGGTGAACGCCTGCGCGAAGGGCACCCGGTCCGTCGCCTCGATGGCCCGGGCACGCGCATAGAGATCGAGTATCAGGCTGCGCCCGACCGGCCGCCCCGCATCGGTGCTACGCCGCCGGTCCCGCAGTGACTGACGGGATTCATAGGCGGCGGCGTAGTTGCCCGCGACCAGTTGCAAGGCCGACAGGTTCGCCAGGTACCGCTCCGGATTGCCTTCCTGGTAGACGGGCAGCATGCGCTCAGCGAGATCGCGCATGACCGCCGGCGTCGCCGGGTCGCTTGCCGCGGCCGGCGGATGGAAGTCGAAATCCTGCGCGGCAGCCAGCGGCGCGAGTACCGCAAGCAACATCAGGAAGCACAGTGCACGCAATAGTCTCACCGCGCTCATCCCTTGCCCGCCGATTTCACGAGATGCAATACGCGTGAGAAAAACGGATCGCGCGCCTGCGCCGCCCGGCCGATGTTGATGAGAGCGGTGCGCTCGAGCTCGTTGGCAAAGACATCCGTCACCCGCTCGAGGGTCTCGTCGTCGAGCGACCCGAAGGTGTCGTCGACGAGCACCCAGGGCGGCCGCTGTAGCACGATGCGGGCAAAGGCCAGGGAGGTCTGCTCATCCTGACTCAACTCCCGGTCCCAGCGGGAAGTGGTATCGAGCTGGGACTCGAGCCGCTCCAATCCCAGCCGGCGGAGCGCGTGTGCGAAAGCATCCGCCTCAAAACTCTCGACCTTCAGTGGATAGGCGAGAACCTCGCGCAAGGTGCCTCGGGGCAGATAGGGCGTGCCACGCGGCAAATAAAAGATAGGCTCGTCCTTCGGATGCGTGATCTCCCCGGCGCCCCACGGCCAAAGGCCCGCCAACGCGCGAAACAGCAACGTCTTACCCGTCCCCGGCGCGCCAATGACCAGAAGACGGTCCCCCGCCCGGACGACCACATTCTTTTCCTTGAGTAGATCCCACCCGGCCGCCGACACGAT
>DATMQL010000218.1:0-6977 GCA_035566815.1 Steroidobacteraceae bacterium
GCTTCCTGGTTGCGCTGCCGCGCGCGCAGCGAGTCGGCAATGAGCCGCCACGCAGAGGCTTGAGCCTGCACATCCCCGGTCGCCAGAGCGAGAGCCTTGTGCCCCAGGCTGTCCGCCTGCGCCGCATTGCCCTCACCCAGGCGAATCTGACCGAGCTCGATCCAGAGCAAAGGATTCTCGGGTTCGATGCGCAAAGCGCGCTCAACCGTCGCGGCGGCGGGTGCGTAGTCGCCCCCGGTCGCTTGCTTGTGAGCCTGCGCAACCAAGGCGGCAGTTGCGGGGCTGAGCTTGAATTGCTTCGGCGGCGGTCGGGGTGGCTCGGGAACCGCCGGAGTGGGTGTGCCCGGCTCGGGCTGTGCCGTACCGGGCTGCGCAGGCGTCGTCGAGGATCCGGGTGCGGTAGGCGTCGGCGACCCCGACTGACTTGAGTGAAATAGAGAGCACGCGGAGAGCAGACTTGCCGCGGCTAACACCGAGATGAGGGAGTGGAGGCGCATATCGCGATGATATCGCGACCGCAGACGCAGCGAGCGTCTGAAACGCACTCAATGCGATGACGCGAGTCCGTCGCGCGACCTCTCAATGCATCAAATCCCTGATCCACTCACCCGCGCGCTCAATAATTGTCGGCGTCTTGCCACCCGGGCACTGCGGGTTCAGCGGCAGCTCAATGCCCACCGGCACCGCAATGGGCACGGCATCCTTATCCGAGCAGTCCTTGTCGACGCGCAGCCCGGTGCCGTAGTCAATCCACGTCTCGGCAAGCGACTCCGGCATCGGCGCGTCCCAGGACGTCGTGCCAAGACCAGCCATCATGCGTGCCCACACGGGTAACGCGCCCGAAGATCCGGTGAAGCCAGTAGGCAGATTGTCGTCGTAGCCGACCCAGACCACCGCGAGGTGACTGCCCGAGAAGCCTGCGAACCAATTGTCGTGATAATCCGAAGAGGTGCCTGACTTGCCGGCGACGACGAGATTTGCCGGGAGCACCGCGCGTGCGCCACGACCCGTTCCCTTCTCCATCACCTGTTCCATCATGCGATCGACTTCGTACACGACGTCGGGGGAAGCGACCGGGGTCACCTCCAGCGGAAACGCTTTGAGTGGCTTGCTATCGGCGCTGATGACAGCCCGCACGGCTCGCAGTGAACTCCGGAAACCGCCATTGGCGAGCCCGTTGTACAACTGCGCGACCTCCATCGGCGTAATGTCGATCGCGCCCAACAACATCGAGGGCACCTGCACCGGTCGCCGCTCGATTCCGAAGCGTACCAGTGTCTCGGTCACCTTGGACAACCCAACGTCCATTCCAACGCCAACGGTGGCTTGATTCAACGACTCGGCCAGCGCCCGCACGAGGGGCACCGATCCATAGGTCTGTTTCGTGAAATTCTCCGGTCGCCACACCGTGCCATTCGCGAGTTTGATGGCGACTGGCGCGTCCTGCACTATCGTCGCGGCGTTGTAGCGTCCCGTTTCGAGTGCCGTGAGATAGATAAACGGCTTGACGAGCGAGCCCATCGCACGTCGTGCATCGAGCGCCCGATTGAAACCGTCGTAACCGACGTTGCGGCTGCCAACGATCGCGATCACTTCGCCGCTCTGGGGTGATGTCACGACCACCGCACCTTCGAGCTTTGCGTCGGGATACTTCTTCTGATGATCCAGTCGTGCCAGTTCGCGCTCCAAGGCGAGCTCGGCCTGATCCTGTGCGCGGGGCTCGAGGCTCGTGTAGATCCGCAGACCGGCCTCGGTGAGATCCTGGTCGTGATAGTCACGGCGCAGCGTGCGCCGGACGAAATCCAGGTACGCCGGATAGTAACCGCCCGTAGCACGCGACGTGACGCCGAGCGGTTTCTTCTCCGCCGCAAGGGCGTCATCCGCCTTCACCATACCGCGCTCCGCCATGAGCTTGAGCACGAGATCGCGCCTCGAGCGCGCGCGATCGGGATGCCGGCGCGGATCGTAATACGTGGGGCCCCGCACAATCGCCACGAGCAACGCCACTTCCGACAGGTCGAGCTCGGACAAGGGCTTACCGAAGTAGAACTGGCTCGCCAGGCCAAACCCGTGAACCGCGCGGTCGCCGTCCTGGCCGAGAAAAATCTCGTTGATGTAGGCGTTCATCAGGTCCGCCTTGCTGAAATTCGCGTCGAGGGACATGGCCATGATGGCCTCGCGCACCTTGCGCCCGAGCGTGCGCCGCGAATCCAAGAAGTAGCTTTTGACGAGCTGCTGGGTCAGCGTACTGCCGCCCTGCTCCATCTGCCCTGCACGCACGTTCACCCACATTGCACGCGCGATCCCAACGGGATCGACACCGTGATGAGTATAAAATTTCCGGTCCTCGACCGTCGTCAGGGCCTGCGGCAGCAAGGCAGGAACCTCCTGCGGCGTGACCACGATGCGATCCTCGCCATGGATGGGGAAGATGCTGCCAATCAACAGCGGCTCCAGTCTCGCGATCGGCACATCCTTACCGTCGCTGTCGCGGAGGCTTTCGATCCCCTTCTCACCCGACACAACAGTCAGAATGGAGGCTGGACGGGTCTCGTCCGCGAAGCGCGCGGGGCGCAGAGCGATGTCCAGGCGCGCGCCCTGCAACCGATAGGTCCCGGGGTGCTCGAGCTTATCGACTCGCCGGTACTGCAGCCGTTGCAACTCGTGCTCGAGATCCGACCCATTCAGGGGGAGGCTGGCGTAGAGCTCCAGCGGAGCGGCGTAGACCTGCGCCGGCAGTGTCCAACGGCGTCCCTCGAACTGCTTGGTGACGATCCGATCGAGATACATCACGTAGAAGGTTACGGCGACCACCGCAACCACTACGATTCCGAGGACGCTGAGCCAGAATAGTCTGCGAAATTTCTTCCAGCCCGCCCGCGCCATGATCGGTTAGATAAACAACTCCGCGGCCGGATCACGCAGGTTGTAGTGCGAGCTCATCGCGTGAGCATACGCGCCGGCGTTCGCGATGAGCAG
Organism: Steroidobacteraceae bacterium; assembly: GCA_035566815.1. Lineage (GTDB taxonomy): Bacteria > Pseudomonadota > Gammaproteobacteria > Steroidobacterales > Steroidobacteraceae > 13-2-20CM-66-19. The sequence continues at coordinate 2,980 of DATMQL010000218.1, forward strand.
GATATCGCCCTCACGCGTCGGGGGTAGCAGGCGGTCGTGCCCGAGCACGTCAGCGCTTTCACAGATGGGACCCACTACATTCACCAGTTCAGTGGCGGGATCGTCGATGCGCGTGAGATTCGTGATCTCGTGATATGCACCATAGAGTGCCGGACGGATGAGCGAGTTCATTCCCGTCGCAACGCCCACGTAGCGGACCTCGCCTTTTGACTTCAGCTGGGTCACACGGGCGAGCAGCACCGCGGCCGTCGCTACGAGGTAGCGACCGGGCTCGATCCAGAACTCCAGGTTCGGGTGCTCGGCGCGCACGGCGGTGAGCAGCGTGTCGAGCTTCGACAGGTCCAGGCTCATCTGGTCGCTGCGCTCGGGGACCCCGAGTCCGCCACCGACGTCGATCACCCGGACAGACTCGAAGTGCTGCGCGATATCGGCCAGCAAGCGCGCGGTCTGCTCCCAACTGGTGACGTCGAAAATGCCGCTGCCTACATGCGCCTGCAAACCCACAACCGTGAGGCCCGCGTCATGGGCATGGCGCACGAACTGTTTGAGCTCTGTGACGGGCACACCGAACTTGGAATGAGCGCCAGCGGTCCGCACGTGGTGATGATGGCCACGGCCCACACCCGTATCGATGCGAACGAATATCTCACGCTTGCGGAAAACATCAGGCCACGCCGACAACACGTAAGTGTTATCGACAGTGACGCGCACTCCCTTCTCGAACGCCCAAACGTACTCGGAACGGGGCGCAAAGTTCGGGGTAAAGAGAATTCGCAGCGGGTCGATGTCCGGGAAGAGTTTCAGCGCACGCTCGACTTCCCCCTGCGACACGCACTCGAATTCGACGCCCTCCGCGCGCACAGCCTGCAGGATCTGCGGATGCGGATTCGCCTTCATGGAGTAGTGAACCCGGGACACGGAACCCAGTCCGCGTAGCGCGCGTGCCGAACTGCGCACCGATTCGAGGTCGTATACGAAGGCGGCATCAAGGTCGCCGAGGGTGCGAATGAGGGCATCCCGCTTCTGCAGCCACCACGGCGCCGCTCTCGAGGCCGCGCTCTTCGGTTGCGAGAACAACTGCTCCCACGTGGGACCGAGTACACGGTCGCCCGGAACCGGGCGGATGAGCAACTCGTGCAACTGCTCGACCAGGCGATCGCCCTGGTTCTCGTCCACGACGAAGGTGAAATTGAGATCGTTGGCGGCCTGGCTCACCAGGTAGATTTTCTGCTCTTCGAAGAATTCGAAGGCGCCGCCCAATTGATGCAGGATGGCGCGGATGTTGCGACCGACGAGGCTCACCGAGGCGCATGGGCCGATCACCTGCACGCGGCACAGCCGCGACAGGCTCGTGACCAACTCACTCAGCAGCGTGTTGTCGAGAGTGTTCGCCGCCGGGTCGAGCGATACGGTGACGTTCGTCTCCGAAGTCGACACGAGGTCGACGGACATGCCGTGCTCTTTGAAGATCTGGAACGCATCGGAAAGAAAGCCCACCTGGTGCCACATGCCGGGGCTTTCCAACGAAATGAGGGTGATGCCCTTCTTCGTACAAACAGCCTTCACCTGCGCACCACCGTCAGCGCCCTCGGCACTCAGCACAGTGCCTTCGAGCTCCGGTGCCTGCGTCGCATAGACATGCAGCGGAATACGGTACTGGCGCGCCGGCAGAATGCAGCGGGGATGCAGCACTTTCGCGCCGCTGGTCGCGATCTCCTGCGCTTCGTCGTAATGCAGGGCTCGGAGCAGTCGCGCGGTGGGAGTCGAGCGCGGATTCGCGCTGAACATTCCGGGTACGTCGGTCCAGATCTCGAGACGCTGTGCGCGCAGTTTGGCCGCAAGGTACGCGGCTGAAGTGTCCGAGCCACCGCGACCCAACAGTACGGTGTTGCCGTCGTCGTCGCTGGCGATGAAGCCCTGTGTGATGACTATCGGCGCCAGTGTCCCGAGACGCTCTTCCAGCGCCATGTCGGGCGCGAAATTGCAGGTGGCCGACAGGATGCTGGCTTTTGCGGTGGCGCTGCGCCGATCCTCGGCACGCAGCATGGTACGAGCGTCGGCCCAGGCTACATCGAGGCCCTGGGTCCGAAGGAATCGGGCGCCGAGCTCGGTGGCCATGAGCTCTCCCGTGGCCATCACCCGCGCGCGGGTGCGGTCGCTCACTTCACCCACGAGCGCGACACCGGCGGCAATTTGCCGCAGCTCCTGCAGGTGTTTCTCTACATCACCAATGGAAATGCCCAACTCGGCGGCGAGCCGGTGGTGCCGCTCTTCAATGGCGCGCAGCTCATCGTCGTGGGCTCGGACGAGCGCGGAGTCGAGCAGCCGCTCGAGTCGATCGGTGATGCCGGTAACGGCAGAGTGAACGATCAACACGCGGGCGCCGTCGGCGGCTCGCGCGCTGGCGACCTTCGCAATGTTGCGCCAGTTGGTCAGCGAAGAAACACTGGTACCGCCGAACTTCAGAACGATCCAGGCAGAGGCCGTGCGGGTCACTTCAGATTTCCTGTGGTCGATGGGCTGAAAGTCTTGTTGCGGCGCGCAGGCAGAGCCGCGCGGGACGGCGCGCACCCTGGCGTGGCTCGAGCGCGCTGCAGCGGCGGTGCCGGCAGAAACCAGGGTTTATGCCGCGGCACGTAGCCCCGCGCAAAGCGGGCCAGTTCATAGTTGAGTTATTGCCGCCCGGGGCGCGGTCAGAGCTCTTCGTCGAAATCGCGCAGGGTCTTTTCGAGCTTTTTATCCGCGAGCACTTCCTCGAGCTTGCTCCACGCGGCTTTGCCACGCTTGCCCTGGTTGCGAACGCGCTTATCTACCCTGTCCAACAGGCGGTCATAATCGGTGCCGTCCTCGGTGGGTCCGCTCAAAAACTCATCGTCGAGATCGAAGCTCTCGTTGTCTCGTTCCGACATCTGGCGGTTAAAATCCTGAAGTAATTCAACGACTCGCACACTTTCTGGGTGTGCGGCAAGGCTGCGAACTATAGCGGATTCTCATCCGGGATCAACCCTTACCGTACAGACGGCCGCGATTCAAGCCTGACGAGGGTTCCGGGGCGCGAAATAGATGCGATTTTGTCGGTCCCGACGGTCCAGCCTAAGACTTAGGTCTGATCCATGCGGTCGCGCACGACCACGGGGGACCCACGGCTGAGTCCAAGGCCCTCAGCCGCGCTCTGCTCCGCCCGGGCGATCTCCACCACGCCGAAGGAGTTCACCAGTGCCAGGTACTCCCCGGGGCGCGCATCGCCATAGGTCCGCAGGAGCGGAAATGCATGGTTCCCTGCATGCACCAGCGGCAGCCGGAAGCGCTCGATGAGGGTCGCGTCGATGTTACTAATCAGGTTGCCGAAGTTATCGATCGTGATGACGACGCCGGTGACGCTGGAGGCCTCCGTGGTGGGATCATCCACCCAGGCCGGAACCAGCTGGTTGGCGTCCACCACCTCTCCGAGGGACTCCGGCGCGCAGCGCCCCGCCGCCACTTCGGCCGCTATCGGCGCGAAAATGTCGCGTCCGTGGAAGGTGGCGCTCGGCCTGCTGATACCGAAGCGCGCCAGTTGCGAGGCGCTGAGTCGCACCACCATGGCGTCGGGATGTCTGCCCACGATCGGCGCCAACAGGCCGTTATCGGGCGCGAGAAAAACATGTCCCCGGGCCATGACGGCCACGATGTCGCGCGAAGTGCCCACCCCCGGGTCCACCACCGCGACGTGTACCGTGCCGGGCGGAAAATACTCGAACGAGCGAGCCAGCCAGAATCCGGCTTCGGCGGGCCAGTGGACGACGATCTCGTGCGTGAGGTCGACGATTTTCGCCTCGCTGAACCGGCTCAGGATGCGACCCTTCATGACGCCGACGAACGGACCCTGGTGCCCGAAGTCGGTGGTGATGGTGATGACGCCTGACGGCTTGGTTATTAATGTCATTAGGAGTGCCCTCGCGGGCCAGAGGATAACGCATTATGGACCACCTTCCAGGGAGTGACCGGCCTTGACCTCC
>DATMQL010000219.1:0-3783 GCA_035566815.1 Steroidobacteraceae bacterium
GGTCACGCGCTCGCCCTGCACCCAGAGTGCGAGGTAGCTGTCGCTCGGCTTGTGGGCGTGGGCGGGCGCAACCCACAGCGAGAACAGCAAAATTAGAGCGAAATGTCGCATCGATAGGCTGTACCGTACAGTCCTTGGGGAGCGGTGCCGGTACGCCACTCCTTACAACTTCAGCTCTGCATCAAAAGCGAGTGTGTAGGCTCGCACGCCACAACGCGCGCCAGCCGCACTTCCGGTTTCGGTTAGGGCACTGGCGGTACGCAGGGATTACTGCCCTGACCGGCGCCGCACCTGCCGTCGTACGGTGTGGGGAGGAACGGGAATTCCTTGGCGATGCCGTTCGCCGTGATGTCGACGCCGACTACTCCCGGCGCACCGGCAAGGAAATTGACGCCATCGCCGATGTGGGCATTTATGTAGTTCGTTCCGCCGACCACGCGGACCGTGATGTCGGTGACATCGTCGTTAGGGCGCCGCCCGTTGGGGTAACCCGCTGGGTCCGTGCTCAAAGCGGCGCCCAGCCGGCTCTGGTTCTCGGGGGCGGTAGGCGGCACGCTCAAGTCGAGCCGCAATAGTTCGGCGCAAGGCTGGCCGCAGTTCGTGCCATTCAGGGCTTGGCCGGGGTATTTGAGCAGCAGGCTCATCAGGTCGGTGCGGCTGTTCGCTGGTGAACCATTGATCGGAACGATGGGCACATTGAACACCAGATTCAGCTCGGTGGCGACTACCGGATTTTGGTAGAACGCCTGGAAATTCGCCTCGTTTTCCGGCTTGGTGGCATTCCATCCGTCCTTGAACGGTGTGGTGATGATTAACTCATTCACCAGCGGATTTGCCATACGCGACACCTGCACGAACGGCCCGTCCTCGTCTGCCGGCTCACCGGGTTGGCCCAGCACTCTCACCTTCTGCCGGGCGGTATTGGCGAACACCCCGATGACGGGATTGTTGGTGGTCGCGACCGGTTTGCGATCGTTGGTAATGCGGGTGATCGGGACCTCGATCGCGATGGTGCTGATGTTGAATCCGCTGAAGCGGTTCACGCCGAACGGGTTGACATTGTCACTATCCTCTCCCGGACCGGTGAGCGCAGGCAGGTAGCGGCGCAGGTTCAGGGTGTCGAACACCGCGCCCAGATCGATATAGAACGTCTCGGCACGTTGCCCAGCGAACACGCGGATGCCGGTCGCGTCGTCACTATAGGTGCCCTGCGCGGCCAAGGCAGGATAGTCGGGCATCGTAGCTGGCCCGACGTTGGACGGAACCGCGATCAACGTGCGGCCGCTGAACAACTCGGTCCGCTTGCCGCGGCGGATCTCGGTCACACTATAGGTCTGACGCCGCGTCAATCCTTCCGATCCGGGACCATCGAGCGCAGTAATCCCCTGCAGAACGCCAATCGGGATGTGCGGGTTGCCGAGATAGGGCAACGGTGAGGTCAAGTCGCCGACGGCGACGACCGGCCGGTTCTCGGTCTTGAAGTGGAATTCGTAGACTATGTCATCGGCCTTGCCGTCCCGGTCGTTGTCGATGTTGATGGCGTACCGCACCTCGTCGTCGAAGTTGAAGTAATTGGGCCCGTCGCTCGGGTCTTGACCGGGGATTACATTCAATATGAACGTAACCCGCCGATCGGCCGGGGCGCGCGCCAGGTTCGCCGCGTCGTAGCTGACAAAGGCGTAAACATCGGTGTTATCGGCAGTCGGGTCCAACGCGATAAGGGGTGCCTCCCGATGGCTCGCCCCCTCAGCGGGAATGTCCCATGCGAGGGCGAATGTCGCCAGCAATGGGACGAATAGTTTCAACGCGTGTTTCATCCCCTGTCTCCCTCTGCCGTTGTGCGGACCCGACGCGCCGTGTTCAGCCTCGCAGCGCAACGATTCGTTGGAGCTGTACATCTTCTAGCTGGGAATTTTTCAGCCATTCTTTCACCGCGTCGACGGCACCAGCATCGTCGGCGGCGAGGGCGGCTTCGAGCAGGATGCGGACATCCGCCGGCTCCTTCTGTACCTGCCAATTTTCCTGCGCGAGCGTTAGTGCCGCCTGCGGAGCGTTCAGCAAATGCAAGGTGAAGCGGGCTTCCTCCCGCAGGTGCACCCGGTCCCCGCGCAGGCGGCTGGCCTCGAAGCGGTCGCGCAGTTGTTCCACTTGAGCCGGCAGCTCCTTCGAGTTTTGTGCTTGCAATGCCAGCGCGTAGCGCAGCAGCAAGGGGTCCGCGCGGGTCTTATCCCGAAGCAGGGCGAGGACCTCCTGGGACCGATCAAAGTCCAGCAGGAAATCCGCGTAGGCAGCGAGAAGGTAGTTGTCTGCGGCATCGAGGGCGAGCGCTGCGCCAAAATGCGCTTCCGCCTCCCGCACCATGCCGGCGCGCGCCGCCATTTCGGCGAGGCTGGTCAGCACCCAACTCTGAAGCCCGGGTTGGGCATTGGGATACCTGTCGAGCGCCGCGCGCAGTTGCCTATAGCTTTCGCGCAGCTGACCGGTCGCCCCATTCACACTCGTCAGGCAGGCGGCCCACACCAGTTCCTGGGTCAGGTTTTGGAGGGCGCGGCATTCTTCCCTCGCACCCTCATATACGGCTTGCACCTGCAGGACCGTCGCCCGCGTGAGCCGCGCCTGGACGCTGCGCGGATGGGTCTTCAGCACAGTCGCCAAATCCGCCAAGGCGGCGTCGAACTGGTGCAGGCGCTGACGCAGCGTGGCCCGCAAAACCATAACCGCTTGGGGTGCTTGCTCGAGGCGCCACCACGGGGCGAGCGCGGCTTGGGCATAGCCGGCGTAGCGCGGATCGCCCGTGACACGACCCAACTCCAGGTAGCCCTGCGCCAGGCGAAGCGCAAGCGGCAGATTCTCCGGCTCGTGCGTCAGTTGACTGTGCAGGGAGCGTAGGTCCCGCACCGCAGGGTCGTTCGGTGTGAACGGCAAGCGCTCCAGGACCTGGCTGTCAGATGTAGGGACGAACGGCGCTGCGATCGCCGGCACAGACACGGCGGTGATGAGGACAACGAAAATCAGCACCCGCAACGACATGATCGGCTCATTTCGATTACCGCGGACTGGCGGAAACGGATGCGCCGGCTCAGCGAATCTTTTAGGTGATCTGCAGCGCCGCGCGGTCGCTAGAACGCTAGGTCGGAATCGTCCTCCGGTCGAAACCGTAGCCGGTTCTCAACCGCCCTGCCAGTCACATCGGTGTGAACGGGTGGTCGGCTGATCAGACCGTTGCCGGTGCCGCGTCGTCGGCCTCGAACGGCGTCTTACCCGCTTTGCCTGAGACAGACTCGCGGCGGAGGAACAGGGATTCGAACCCTCGGTCCCTCTCGCTCTTGCTCATCGGATCGAACCTCCCTGGTGATCATTCGAAACCGGGGGTGGACGCTTCTCCCGGGACAAGCACGGGAGCAGACCTGAAAGCTGGCATCCGGCATTTAGGCGGCGCGAAGTCGGATCAGGCTCTTGCATGGAACGTGAGAACCTGTCGTCACGATGCAAAGGGAGCGCGTTGTCAGGTTAACTTATCGCGATCAGAGAAACCCGAAGCGGGATGTGCGATCACACTGCCGCCACCGCAGTCCGCCATTCGCTTGCCGCCTCGGCTCGGAAGATCCGCAGGGTTGATCGCGAGACGAGATGGCGTTGAAGGTTGAAGGTTGAAGGTGTTGTGGACCGCAGCATGCATGTTGAGGAAGCGCTGGGCAGATCGAGCCGATTTGAACCGCTGCATCTTGCGCTCTCGTCGCCGTACAGGCCGATGCGAATTCTCGGCGCGATTGTTTTTGCGGA
>DATMQL010000220.1:0-6678 GCA_035566815.1 Steroidobacteraceae bacterium
TGTCGCTCACATTGTTCGAGCGGGTCACCGACACGATGGAAAAGGAGCGCGGCAAACCGGCCTTTACCGTCGTCTACGACAAGCTGCATCTGAACGCATACATCCATTCCAGCCAGCTCGAAGTGCCGCAAAAGACGGGGCGCCTGGCAATCCGGATCGAGCCCGGGCTGCGCGCCGCTCGCGGCGGCAACGAAACGAAGTCGGCACTGGACACCAGTGTCGCCGTGCCGGGCCTGTACAGCCTCGAGATCAGCGGCCTGCAACTCCAGGTTGCGCGCGACGAGCGTGAAGAGCCCAGCCAGGTTCTGGTCATCAACGTGAATCATTCCGTGCTCGAGCGCGACATGCCGCAAAACGTGCATGCCTGGCTCCTGCCGGACCGCCATCCCGATCCGAAACTGCAGGCGGAGTTCGATCGCCTCAACCATGGCAAGCCGTATCCGTGGTCCGAAGCCACCCTCAACAATGACATCCTGGCCACTTGCCCGGCACTGCCATTGACACAGATTCCCGGCGAGCTCGAGCACTACGAGTTGCACAGCTTTCGCCACGAGGCCCAACCCGGCCAGTACCTCTATATCAAAGTCGACAAGGGCCTGCGCTCATTCGGGGGCTACGTCCTCGGCCACAGCTTCGACGGCATCTACCGGGTACCCGAATACCCGAGCGAGCTGCATATAGCGCAACAGGGCTCGCTCCTGTCACTCTCGGGCGAGAAAGCGCTGACCGTGTTGACCCGTGGCATTCCGGCGATACACGTCGAGGTCGGCAGGCTCCTGCCGCTGCAGATCCAACACCTCGTCTCGCAGACGGAAGGTGCCTTCAGCAAGCCGACATTCAAAGACTGGACTTTCGACGCCGCGGACATCACCGAGCGCTTCACGGATACCGTCAGCTTGCCGACGCTCAAGCCCGGTACCGCGCACTACACAACTATTCCGTTGGCCCGCTACATGGCCCACGACGAGGCGGATCACCGCGGAATCTTTTTCATCCGGGCGCAGGCCTGGGATACCGGGCACAACAGGCCGCTGCGAGGCCCGCAGGATGCCGACTGGAACCGCTCCAGCGGCCTGCCACTGGGCGACACGCGCCTCATCGTCCTGACCGACCTCGGCCTGCTTGCGAAAAAAAACCTCGACGGCTCGCAAGACCTCTTCGTGCAATCCATCCACTCCGGCGAGCCGCTCACGGACGTGCGCATCGAGATTCTCGGCCGCAATGGTCTCCCCGTTCTAACGGCGAGCACCGACGCCGAAGGCCACGCGCATTTCCCCGACCTGCGCAGCTTCAAACACGAGCAACAGCCGGTGCTCTACCTCGCGCACCGTGGCGCCGACTCTTCGTTCCTGCCCATTGAAGACCGTGACCGCCGCCTGGATCTGTCCCGATTCGACGTCGGCGGCGTCGACAACCGGGTCGACCAGGGAGCGTTGTCAGCCTACCTCTTCTCCGATCGCGGGCTGTATCGCCCCGGCGAGGAAATCCACGCCGGGGTCATTGTGCGCACACAGGACTGGAAGTCCTCTGTGCAGGGTGTGCCACTCAGGCTCGAGATCACCGACCCGCAGGGCATCCGGGTCCGCAACGAGCCTTTCAAACCCGGCACGGCCGGCTTCGCCGAAATCCGTTACGCCACCCGGACGACCTCGGCGGCAGGAAACTACACACTCTCGATTTCCCTGGTGCACCCGCAGGGCGATACCGTACTGGTCGGTTCGACAACGGTGCAGGTGCGCGACTTTCTGCCCGACCGGCTGCGCATGACCACGCACTTCTCGACCGAAGCCGCCGAAGGTTGGGTTTCACCTGACAACCTGCAGGCCCGCATCAATCTGCAGAACCTGTTTGGCACCCCCGCCGCCAACCGGCGAGTCACTGCGCGCATGACGCTGTCACCGGCTTTCCCGGCATTCAACGCCTATCCCGGCTACCAATTCTATGATCCGCAGGCCGCAAAGGAGGGGTTCGCGGAGACTCTCGCACCCGGTACCACCAACGACAAAGGCGAAGCGGCTTTCGACCTGCAGCTGCAGCGCTTCGCGCGCGCAACCTATCGCCTGCAAGTCGAGACCGAAGGGTTCGAGGCCGACGGCGGCCGGGGTGTGAGCTCGGCGGCAGCCCAACTCGTCTCCAACATGCCATACCTCGTCGGCTGGAAAGCCGACGGCGACCTGGGCTACGTCTCCCGCGATGCCAAACGCGCGGCCAACTTCATCGCGATCGATCCGCGAGCTCACAAAACCGCGGCCGAACACCTCAAGCTCATCAGGCTCGAGACCAGGTTCGTCTCCTCGCTCATTCGTCAGAACAACGGCACCTACCAGTACGAGTCCCGTCGCAAGGATGTCGTGCTGGACGAGCACGACACAACAGTGCCGCAGGCCGGGCTGTCCCTGGCGCTTGCAACAGACACTCCCGGGTATTTCGCGTACGTAGTCACCGACGGCACCGGCCAAAGACTCGCCCGCATGGAGTACCACGTCGCGGGGGATGCAAACCTCACGCGGACACTCGAAAAAGACGCGCAGCTGCAGATCGCACTCGCGCGCAACGACTATTCGGCGGGCGAGGAAATCGAGATGCAGATCCAGGCCCCGTACACGGGCTCGGGGCTCATCACTATCGAGCGGGACCGGGTGTACGCCTGGCACTGGTTCCACACCACGACCACGAGCTCGACCCAGAAAATCAAGCTGCCGGCGGGAATCGAGGGCAACGCCTACATTCATGTCGCATTTGTCCGCGATCCCGGCTCCGACGAGATCTACAGCAGCCCGCTCTCGTATGGCGTACAGCCGTTTTCCATCAATCTCGACGCGCGCAAGACCGCGATCCATCTCGACGTCCCTGGCCTCGTCAAGCCCGGCGACACACTCGAGATCGGCTACTCGACCCAACGGGCGGCGCGCATCGTCGTGTTCGCCATCGATGAAGGCATTCTGCAGGTCGCCGCGTATCACACGCCCAACCCCCTCTCGCACTTCTTCGAGAAGCGCTCACTCGACGTCACGACCTCCCAGATCCTCGATCTCATCATGCCGGAGTTTCGCCGTGGTGATCTCGGAGCCGCTCCCGGTGGCGACCAGGGAAGCGGGCTGGGGCGCCATCTCAATCCCTTCCAGAGGAAAGGCGACAAGCCCGTCGTGTTCTGGTCGAGCATTCTCGACTCGGACAGCAGCGCGCGTGAGCTCCAGTACACCGTGCCGGACTATTTCAACGGCACACTTCGCGTCATGGCGGTCGCCGTCACCGACGACACCATCGGCGTCGCGGAAAACCGCACCCTGGTGCGCGGTGACTTCGTTCTCTCTCCGAATGCACCGACCACCATCACGCCCGGCGATGAGTTCGAAGTCAGTGTCGGCGTGGCGAACAATCTCGCCGGATCGGGCGCCAACGCCCGCCTGAGCGTCAGGCTCGAGACGAGCGCCGCCCTTCAGATCGAAGGCGACGCGAGCCAGACCCTGTCGATCGCCGAAAATCACGAGGGCCCGGCGCACTTCCGGCTAAAAACACTCGACCAGCTGGGTGCCGCCAACCTGGAATTTACCGCGGCCAGTGGTGCTGTCTCCGCGCGCAGGCACATCGACATCAGCGTGCGGCCGGCGACTCCTTACATGACATCGCTCATGGCTGGAACTTTCAAACACGGTAGCAAGGACGTCAGGATCGACCGCAACATGTACCCGCAATACAGGACGCTCGACGCGTCCACGTCGCTGGTGCCGCTCAGTTTCGCTCACGGGCTCGTGAGCTATCTCGCCAACTACCCCTACGCCTGTACAGAGCAGATTGTCAGCCAGGCGATGCCGGCATTGACCTTAGCCGAGCGCCCGGAGTTCGGTTACGTCGTGACCGAGTCCGGGGCGGATATCGAGTCCCTGATAAACGAGCTGCGAGTGCGTCAGAACGACGAAGGCGCCTACAAGCTCTGGCCTGGTGGCAACACTGTCGTTGAGTTCGTCTCCCTGTACGCGCAACACTTTCTGATTGAAGCCACGGCGCAGGGCAAGGCCGTCCCCGCAAGCCTCATCCAGAGCGGCAACGCTTACCTGCGGGCGGTGGCCATCCGCGACGGTAACAATCTCGCCGACGAGCGCGACTCGGCGTACGCCATCTACCTGCTGGTATGGCAGGGACACGTCATGTCGGCGGAAGCTTCCGCTCTGCATAAGCGACTCACAGAGCGCTACAAGGACCGATGGCAACAGGACATCGCCGCCGCCTGGCTCGCCGCGTCGTTCAAACTGATGCGCCAGGACCACGAGGCCGACCAGGCCATCGCCGCCATCCGCTTCGAGCAAGCAGCGGCACCAGGGACCCCGGATGAAGGAATCTACGACGATCCGATGACACGCGACGGCTTCCTGCTCTATGTGTTGTCGAAACACTTCCCGGGCCGCTTATCGGCCCTGGGCCCTGAAGTACTGGAGAATCTTGCGACTCGCATCAACAGTAACCGCTACCATTCCCTGTCGGCGGGCACGACGCTGCTCGCTCTCAACGCCTATGTCGCCGCCACGCACGCCGACACCGCGCCCCAACTTGCCATCCGGGAGCTGCTGCGCGACAAGACCGTCCGGCAGTTGGAATTGCCCGCGACTCTCATGCCGAAAGTACCGTTCAGCGATGCCGCGCAGGCACTGCGCTTCACCAGCGGCACCGACCTGAACGCCTTTTATCTCGTCAACGAGTCCGGCTTCGACCGTACCCCACCCCATGAGGCTATCGTCAAAGGCTTCGAGATCCTGCGTGAATACACCGACGCGACCGGCCACCCCCTCGCCCAGATCAAAATGGGCGAACAGGTCGATGTTCATCTCAAGTTCCGTGCGGTCCAGGAGCACGCCACCATCGCGGCTGTTGCGTTGGTAGACCTCCTCCCCGGCGGATTCGAGCTGGTCATCCCTAACGGCAACAGCGATTCCGGCCCATGCTCATTCTGCACAGGAACGGGCGGCGCCACGGCACCAACGCTCAACTACGCCGACCCGCGCGAGGACCGGGTGGTCTTCTACGGCACTCTGACCGGCGATGTACAGGAAGTGGTCTACCGCATCAAGGCAACCAACATCGGCACGTACACCATACCTCCCGCTTACGGCGAGGCGATGTACGACCGCAGCCTGGTAGCTCGCTCGATCGCAGGGAAAATCGAAGTGGTGAAGCCATGAACATTCTCGGCAAGGGCATTCTCGACAAAATCGGGCTCGGCAGCGGCACCCTCCCGACCGGCGCTCGCGCTCGGCGCCGACTCATCAATCGGGCACTCCGCGTGCTCACGATCGCCATCCTCTCGGCGATGGCGCTGTCAGTAATCCTGGCCGTGGTCCGCTTCTGGCCACGTCAACCGCTCGCCGCACGCATACCATCATCGACGGCGGTACTGGCCGCCGATGGCCGGCTACTGCGCCTGACGATGGCGCGCGACCAGCAATACCGCCTGTGGACCCCGCTGGACAAAGTCTCGCCCGAATTTGTCGAGGCCCTGTTGCTCCACGAAGACCAACACTTCTACGACCACGCGGGAGTCAACCCCGTCTCGTTGCTCCGTGCGGCCTCCGCCACCTACAGCGGCGGTATGCGGCAGGGTGGCTCGACTATCACCATGCAGCTCGCCCGGCTCCTGTACGGCCTCAACACCCGTACGGTGAGCGGCAAGCTGAAGCAGATGGCCCTGGCGACAGGCCTCGAGCTGCGCTACTCGAAGCGCGAGCTGCTGGAGGCCCATGTCAACCTGCTGCCGTATGGCGGCGATGTGCAGGGCATCGGCGCGGCCAGCCTCATCTACTTCGGGAAAAATCCCGCGCAGCTCGCCCTCAACGAGGCCCTCACCCTGGTGCTCATTCCCCAAGCGCCCTCGGCGCGCTCGCCACTCGTGTCCGCCGAGCCGGACTCACTGACGGCCGCACGGCGTCGCCTGTTCGCGCAGTGGCAGGCACAGCACCCCGAATCCGGTGACCAGGCAGGCCTGATGGCACTCCCGCTCCACTACAACAGCTCGCGCCAACTCCCCTTCGAAGCCCCTCACTTCACCGGACTCGTCCTCGGCCGCGGCCATAAAACACCCATCGTGCAGACGACCCTGGATCTCAACCAACAGCACCTGGTCGAGCGCGTCCTGCAGGGATACGTGCGTGAGCAGCAGCGCCTGGGTGTGCAAAACGCCGCCGCGCTCCTGGTCGATACCCGCGACCTGGGCGTCCGCGCCATGATCGGCTCCGCCCGATTCTCGGACGACTCCATCTCGGGGCAGGTGAACGGGACACTCGCGAAGCGCTCGCCGGGCTCTGCCTTGAAACCGTTCATCTACGCGCTCGCAATCGATCAGGGGCTCATCCACCCGCTCACCATGTTGAAGGACGCGCCAACATCGTTCGGCGCCTACAGCCCGGAAAACTTCGATGGCCGCTTCATCGGTCCCATCAGCGCGACCGAGGCGCTCATCCGCTCGCGCAATGTGCCGGCGGTGGCGCTCTCGGCACGGCTGGCGCAGCCGAATTTTTACCAGTTTCTACGCGACGCCGGCATCGCGCACATGGCCTCCGAACACCACTACGGCCTGTCGCTCGCCCTGGGTGGCGGCGAAGTCACAATGGAGGAAACTGCGGCGCTGTACGCCATGCTCGCCAACGGCGGAATGTTGCATCCTGTGCGTCACAAGCTGTCGGATCG
>DATMQL010000221.1:0-20304 GCA_035566815.1 Steroidobacteraceae bacterium
GAGGCCAGCAATCGGCTTCCGCCGCCGCGCCGCCGTCGGCCTCGGCCGCCCCGCAGCCTGGCGTAGCGACGCCCGGCGTACCCCCGCAGCCGAGCCCGCTGTCGAGCGGGGCGCAATCTTTCCCGGCCGAGGACACCCATCCCGGCCAGGAACCTACACCCCGGTAAGATCTTCAGACCCTATGCGTTCGCTGCCCGAGGGCGGCGAACGCTCGTAGTCTAACTTTCGACACACTCCTGCCGCACAATGGTGCGGGCATGTCTCAGTTTGGTGCAGAAGTCCTCCTCACGAAGGGCCGTATAATGTCTGCCATGGCCGGGTGGGGAGGTTCTTCGTGTCGATCCATGTCGCACTCAATCATGTCACGCACTATCGCTACGATCGACTCATCACACTGAGTCCGCAGATCGTGCGGTTGCGACCGTCGCCACACTGCCGGACACGCATCCTCGCTTATTCGCTGCGGGTCGAGCCCGCGGAACACTTCGTCAACTGGCAACAGGACCCGGAAGCCAACTACCTGGCCCGTCTCGCCTTTCCGGAGAAGACGCGCGAGTTGAGTATCACGGTCGACCTGGTCGCCGAGATGGCGGTCCTCAATCCGTTCGACTTCTTTCTCGAGCCCTACGCACAACAATACCCGTTCGCGTACGAGCCGGGCGAGCAGCGCGAGCTGGCGCCCTACCTGGCGCGATTGGCGCCAGGCCGCTTGTTCTCCGGCTATCTCGAATCGATCCTCCGCGAGAACAAGAGCGTCATCGACTTCCTGGTCGATCTCAACATGCGGCTGTCGCGCGACGTCCGTTATCTCATCCGTATGCAACCCGGTGTACAGACTCCGGAAGAAACACTCCAGGAGGGCTGCGGCTCGTGCCGCGACTCGGCCTGGCTGTTGGTACAAGTTCTGCGTCATCTCGGGCTCGCGGCCCGCTTCGTGTCCGGCTATCTCATCCAACTCACGCCCGATGTGAAATCTCTCGACGGACCGTCGGGGCCGCCCGCGGATTTCACCGACCTGCACGCCTGGTGCGAGGTTTATCTGCCCGGTGCGGGGTGGATCGGACTGGATCCCACTTCCGGTTTGCTGGCGGGCGAAGGACACATTCCGCTGGCCTGCACGCCCGAGCCCTCGTCGGCGGCGCCGGTCACGGGCCTCGTGGAGGAATGCGAGGTTGAGTTTGAGCACACCATGGGCGTGCAGCGCATCTGGGAAGCGCCCCGCGTCACCAAGCCCTACACCGAGGAGCAGTGGGCGGCCGTCGAAAAGCTGGGCCATGCGGTCGATGCGGACCTGGCGGCTCTCGATGTGCGGCTCACGATGGGCGGCGAGCCCACGTTTGTCGCGAGCGACGATCCGGATGGGGACGAGTGGAATACCGCCGCCCTCGGCAAGACGAAACGGGCGCGGGCCGCGGAGCTCTTCAACCGTCTGAAGGCGGAATACGCCCCTAAGGGGCTGGCCCACTTCGGGCAAGGCAAGTGGTATCCGGGCGAGCCGCTACCGCGCTGGTCCCTGAACTGCTTTTGGCGGCGCGACGGCGAGCCGATCTGGGAAAACCCGGAGCTGCTCGGCAATGAGAAAACCAACTACGGAGCCTCCGCGACACTGGCAGAGCGCTTTCTCGCAGGCGTGGCGCAGCGGCTCGGCCTGTCGCCGGCTTTCGTGTTCGCCGCATACGAGGACGCGTTCTACTACCTGTGGAAGGAGCGGCGCCTGCCCTCGAATGTCGATCCGTTCGACTCGCGGCTGTCCGATAAGGGCGAGCGTGCACGGCTGGCGCGCATCTTCGAGCAGGGATTGACCGCGGCAGTGGGCTACGTGCTGCCGGTATCCCGGAATGCGCAGGACTCGGATTGGCAGACAGGCCAGTGGTTCCTGCGCCAGGAGCGCTGCTACCTGGTGCCGGGTGACTCGCCGTTGGGGTTACGGTTGCCACTGGACAGCCTGCCCTGGGCGCTCCCCGGGGACATCCCTCACGTGTCCCAGCCCGATCTGACACAGACGTTTCCGCCGCTGCCCCTCGTCGCGCCGCAGGCGCTTCGCGGGATTCCCTCCGCTGCGCTTCGGTCGCCGCAGATTCGCGACCAGTTGAGGAGTGTCGGTGACGGAGTTCCACGGGCGGCGCCGGGGCCGCACGAATCGGCAGGATCGATCACCCGGACCGCGATGTGCGCCGAGCCCCGCAATGGCGTGTTGTATGTTTTCATGCCGCCGACGGCCCGCCTGGAGACCTACCTGGAACTGGTGGCCGCGGTGGAGGCGACGGCGGCGGACCTCTCGCAACCGATCGTGCTGGAGGGTTACGAGCCCCCGCGCGATCCGCGGCTGAACAGTTTCCGGGTCACGCCGGATCCCGGCGTCATCGAGGTGAACATTCATCCGTCGAGCAGTTGGGATGAGTTGGTCGGACGCACCACCCACCTGTACGAGGCGGCCCGCCTGTCGCGGCTCACGAGCGAGAAATTCATGCTCGACGGCCGGCACACCGGCACCGGCGGCGGCAATCATTTCGTTCTCGGCGGCGCCACCGTCGGCGATTCCCCGTTTCTGCGCCGTCCCGACCTGCTGCGCAGCCTGCTCGCCTACTGGCACAACCACCCGTCGCTGTCCTACCTGTTCTCGGGCCTGTTTGTCGGCCCCACCTCGCAGGCGCCCCGCGTCGACGAGGCGCGCAACGACTCTCTTTACGAGCTCGAGATCGCGTTCAAACAGGTGCCGTCGCCCGGGGAGATCGTGCAGCCCTGGCTCGTCGACCGCCTGTTCCGCAACCTGCTGATCGACGTCACCGGCAACACGCACCGCTCGGAGTTCTGCATCGACAAGATGTACTCTCCCGACGGCCCGACCGGCCGCCTCGGGCTGCTCGAGCTACGGGCCTTCGAAATGCCGCCCCACGAGCGCATGAGCCTCACCCAACAGTTGTTGTTGCGCTCGCTGATCGCGCGCTTCTGGCGCAGGCCTTACGAGCCCACCCGGCTGACCCGTTGGGGGACGGAGCTCCATGACCGCTTCATGCTGCCCTACTTCGTGGAGGGCGACTTCGCCGACGTGCTCGCGGAGCAGCGGGAGTTCGGCTTTCCGCTGCGGGCGGAGTGGTTCGCGCCGCATTTCGAGTTCCGCTTCCCGAAGTACGGCGACTTCGCCACGCAGGGGATCGAAATGGAGCTGCGGCAGGCGCTCGAGCCCTGGCACGTCATGGGCGAGGAAGGCGCGCCCGGCGGCACCGTACGCTACGTCGACTCCTCCGTCGAGCGACTGCAGGTGAAGGCCACAGGGCTTGCGCCAGACCGGTATGTACTCGCCTGCAACGGCCGACGTGTGCCTATGCGCCCTACCGGAAATGTAGGCGAATTCGTGGGCGGCGTGCGCTACCGCGCCTGGCAGCCACCCGCATCGCTGCACCCGACGATCGGGGTGCACACCCCACTGACTTTCGACCTCGTGGACACATGGATGGAACGTTCGCTCGGCGGCTGTCAGTATCACGTCATGCATCCTGGCGGCCGCAGCTACGCAACCTTCCCGGTGAACGCTTTCGAGTCGGAAAGCCGGCGGCGCGCGCGGTTCTTCCGCATGGGCCACACGCCGGGCGTCCTGTCACCGCCGCAAGAGGCCCCCAACCCAGAGTTTCCCTTTACCCTGGACCTGAGGAGATGAACCCCTCTTTCCAAGTTGCGAGATTCAGGCTTGCGGCGCGCGCGTTGCGCGCTCACAAGAGGCAGCGGTGGCCGAAAGACCCTCAGGTTGGTCGCATCGACCCGCAGGAAAGGTGGGCGAAGCGCTAAATGAGCGCGAGGGCGGAAACTGCGGCGAACGGTTGTCTCGCGAGTTATAGCGCCGAACCGGGTCGCTACGACGAGCTCCTCGATCCGACCGGTGAGTTGCGACCCCAGTGGCGCTCGTTGGTCGATAAGATCGCGGGCGTGGACGCGCGCGCGTCGGCCCGGCGCTCTCTCGACCTCACGCGACGTCTCATTGTCGAAAACGGCGTCACCTATAACGTGTATGCCGACCCGCAGGGTGCGGATCGGCCCTGGGCACTCGACCCGATCCCCCTCGTTCTGACGAACGCCGAGTGGCGGACGATCGAAAGCGGTCTCGCGCAGCGCGCCCGGTTGCTTGAAGCCCTGTTCGCCGACCTCTACGGGCCGCAACGCCTGCTGGCCGAAGGGGTCGTACCGCCTGACCTGGTTTTCGGACACCCCAACTTCCTCTGGCCCTGTCTCGGGATGAACCCGAAGCGGGGCAACTGGCTGCAGATCTACGCCGCCGACCTGGCGCGCGCTCCCGACGGACACTGGTGGGTCATGGCCGACCGTACGCAAACTCCGTCGGGCGCCGGCTATGCCCTCGAAAATCGCGAGATTCTCGAGCAGGTCTTACCCGAGTCGCTCGCCGAGCTCGCCACGCGCCGGATCGGCGGCTTCTTCGGCGAGTTGCGCAACCGGCTGCTGGAAGGTGTCGAGGCAAACGAGACTCCGCTGGCCGTCATTCTGACTCCGGGCCCCTTCAACGAGACCTACTTCGAGCACGCCTATCTCGCGCGTCAACTGGGGTTGCCACTCGTGGAGGGCACCGACCTCACCGTGCGCAATGACACGGTCTATCTGAAGACGGTGGCCGGGTTGCGCCGGGTGCACGCGATTCTTCGTCGTCTCGACGACGACTACTGCGATCCCGTCGAGCTGCGCAGCGACTCTGCGCTCGGTGTCGCCGGCCTGTTGGGGGCGGTGCGGGCCGGGCGAGTGGAGGTGGCCAACGCCCTCGGAACCGGCGTGCTGGAATCGGCGGCCTGGCTGGGTTTTCTGCCGAAGATTGCCGCCCGGCTGCTGGGCGAGACGTTGGAGCTGCCTACGCTTGCGACCTGGTGGTGTGGCGAGGGTCCGGCATTGGAATACGTGTTGGATCACCTCGATCAGCTCGTCATCAAGCCTGCGTGGCCCAATCAGCGCTTCGAGCCGGTATTTGGCCGCACACTCTCGGGCGAATCCCGCAGGCAGTTGATCGAGCGGTTGCAAACCCGGCCTCACGCCTACGTCGCACAAGAGCACCTGGCACTCTCACAAGCTCCGGTCTGGAGACCGTACGGTGCGTTGGGATTCGCGGCAAAGGCCATCTCCATCCGTATGTACGCTGTCGGGAGCGCGGCAGGACACAAGGTCATGCCAGGCGGACTCGCGCGGATCGCCGCGAACGACGCTGCCGCCGATGTCGTCTCGACGCAGCGGGGCGGTGGAAGCAAGGACATCTGGGTATTGGCGGAGCCTGCGGATGAAGACGCGGCGGAGACTCCACGACACGCCTCGCGGATGGCCATCCGCTACGACGAAATTCCGTCGCGGCTGGTCGAGAACCTGTATTGGTTCGGCCGCTACTCCGTGCGCTGTGAGGACAAGACTTGTCTTCTGCGTGCCACGCTCGGTGCTCGCATCGAAGAGAGTGTCTGGAGGGCCGCGGTCGGCATCTGCCGCCATGTCGGTTTGATCGCACCCAATGTCGAGCCGACCGGGAGCCTGCGCGACGATCGCAATCCCCAAGGAGTCGTCGCGGATGTCAGGAGGCTCGCCTGGTGCGCATCCCAGGTCAGGGGCAGGTTGTCTTCCGGATACTGGCGCGCAGTCTCCGACATGCAGCGGCGCTTGCAGGAGGGGCTGGCGGCTCGCGACGAGCCGCGCGCGATTCTCGATCGGCTGTCATTGTCACTGGCCGCACTGGCCGGATTCTCCCTGGACGACATGACACAGGACGCCGGCTGGCGATTGCTGAGGATCGGCAGGCGCCTCGAGCGACTGCAGTTCGGGGCGGATCTCCTGGCGAATTACATCACCACCGAGTTGGCGACCCGGCAGAGGAATGTCGAATGGCTGCTGGAAGCGTACGACAGCATGCGCGTCTACCGATCTCGCTACGCCGTGGCACCGCAGCTCGGCCCGGCGCTGGACCTCCTTCTTCGCGACACCGAGCACCCCGGCGCGTTGGCCTTCCTGTCGCGCGCCCTGACGCGTGACCTCGTAGCACTATCGGTCTCCCTCGGAGCCTCATCTGGCGGTGCGGCCGAAGATGCACTGGAGGCTGGTATTCCGGTGCTGGGTGACGATGAATTGCTGGCGCTCGAGAATGAGGGCAGGGAAGCCGATCGTGCGCGACAGGCGCTCGCTGTGCGGCTACGGGCCGTCGCCGCGGCGGCCGGCACGCTTTCCGATCGATTGTCGCTGCGACACTTCGCACACATCAGTCTCAACTCCCAGGCGCTCGCCACATGAGCGGTCACACGCGCTATCGGGTTCGTCACGCGACCGCCTACACCTACGCCAGCGACGTGGTGCATTCCCACCAGTTGTTGCACCTGGTGCCGCGTCCCGCGCCTTATCAACAGTGTCTCGAACACACGATCGACATCTCGCCGGCGGCCTATCGGCGCAGAGAGGAAATCGACGCCTTCGGGAACCCGGTAACGCGGGTCGAGTTTGAGCACCCGCACCGCAAGCTCGAAGTCACGACTGACATGGAAGTGGAGGTACATGCCCGCCCCTCCCTCGCCGCCACCGACACGGTACCGTGGGATCGCCTGGCGGGCCGATTCACCTACAACGGCCGCTCGCCGGCGCGTGACGATCTCGAAGCGAGCCGGTTCCGCTTCGAGTCACCCTACGTCAGGCTGAAACGGATGTTCACCGACTACGCGGAGGACTGCTTCCCCGCGAAGCGCCCGATTCTCGCGTGCGCGCAGGCGCTCATGACAAAGCTCCACACCGAGCTCATGTATGCGCCCGGGGCGACGACCATCGCGACTCCGGTGACGGAGGTATTGGAGATTCGCCGCGGAGTGTGCCAGGACTTCGCTCACCTCATGATCGCCTGCCTGCGCTCGCGAGGGCTGGCCGCTCGCTATGTGAGCGGTTACGTGCGGAGCCTCGTCGGCTCCGCAGCGTCACACGCGTGGGTTGCGGTCTATGCGCCGCCCTTCGGCTGGCTGGAGCTCGACCCCACGAACGACACGATGGTCGGAACGGACCATATCGCCGTCGCCTGGGGCCGCGACTTCGGTGATGTCTCGCCTTTGCGGGGCATCATCCTCGGCGGCGGCAGCCATCGACTGTCGGTCGACGTGAAGGTCGAGCCCCTGGGAGCCTGAGTCAGACCGGCTCCTGGCTGCCTGATCAGGCGGCAACGGCCCGGGCCATCTGCTCGGTCTTCATCCAGACATCCAACGTCTGAATCCGTCCGAACCATTTCTGCACGTTCGCATACCACGCCACCGGCGCCCTCCCCGGCGCCGCGCAGCCGTAGGCGGCCGCGATCGACAGATCGGCGAGTGTCAGGGATGAGCCCGAGATCCACTGCCGGTCGGCCAGATGCCCATCGAGAACGGCCGCAAACTCGTTGAACAAGCCATCGCCGCGCTTCAACTCCACCGGGTCGGGAGCGCCCCGGCCGATCATGGCCTTGACGAGATTCTCGTAGAAGAAAATGCCGATAGCGGGGGCAAAGTGTTGCCCGGACCAGAACAGCCAGCGGTTCACGTCCGCGCGGGCGCGTGCGTCGCTCGGATAGAGACTCTGGCCCGGTGTTTTCTCAGCGAGGTATTGCATGATGGCGCGCGATTCCCACAGGTAGAAATCGCCATCCTCCAGCACCGGCACGCGGTGGTTGGGATTCATCTGCAAAAACGCGGGCTGCATCTGCTCCTGGCCCTGCAGGTCAACGTATACGAACTCCACCGGCGCGTTGAGGTGCAACGCGGTCATGGTGGCGGCGCGGGCATTCGCTGACATCGGATGCTGAAAAAGACGCATGGGACCTCTCCTTCGGTGGCTACGTGGGGCGCCATGTTGGACCCGGGCCGTGACAGTTTCTGTCAGCAGTATCGATCGCGGGGAAGAGTCGCGAGTGCGGGCCCCAGCGCCCGGACGTAGCCTCAGCGCGAATCGGGAATATTGTGCTCGCGGCGCCAGGTCTTCATCAGGACGGCCCGCCGGGTGGGATAGCGCAAGCCGGTCCGGGTGAGAGCGGAGATGCGATCCGGGCGGAAGTGGCGAAAGCCGTTGCGCAGCTCACACCAGGCCGCCAGCAGGCGCTTTCCCTCTAAAAAGGCGAGAGCGACCGGCCAAACGATCCTGTCCGTCGTAGCCCCCGTCTCGTCTACGTAGGTAATCGCCAGCTTGTGCTCCAGGCGCAGCGCTTCGCGTATGGTGCGCAACCCGGTGGGATGCTCAGCCGGCGTCTGGAAGCGCGGAGCCCACAGGCCCGTGTCGGCCATCTTGTCGCGCAGATCCTTCGGCGAGGCCGTCGCTATTTTCGCCAGCGCGCTGGCCGCGGCCTGCGCCAGTGCAGTGTCGCCCTGCCCCTGCACCCAGCGTGCGCCCAGCACGAGCGCTTCCAGCTCCTCTTCGCCAAACATCAAGGGGGGCAGAAAAAAGCCCGGCCGCAAGAGATAGCCGACACCGGCTTCACCGTCGAGGGGCGCCCCGAGGTCGATCAACGTCTGGATGTCGCGATACAGGGTTCGAACCGACACCGACAGATCGTCGGCCAGCCGGGCCGCGGTCACGGGCCGCCGGTGGCCACGCAAGGCGTCCATGAGCTTGAACAAGCGCGTGGTGCGACTCATGGGCGGACATTACACTGGGGTATGGGTGTCTTTGAACTGGTCATCACACTGCTGCTCGTCGGGGCAGTGCTCTCGATGTGGGCGAATCGGTTGGGCGTACCCTACCCGGCGATGCTGGCGCTTGCCGGCGCGGCACTGACATTCATTCCCGGTACTCCGCAGGTGGTGCTCGACCCGCGCCTGGCCCTCGCGCTCTTCGTTTCACCCGTGCTGCTGGACGCCGCGTTTGACGCCTCACCGCGCGACCTGAAACGCAATTTCGTGACGGTCAGCAGCCTGGCGATTCTAGCCGTAGGCGTGACCATAGTGGCGGTCGCGTTCGTAGCGCGACATTACATGCCGGGAATGAGCTGGGCGGCGGCCATCGCATTGGGGGCGATCGTGGCGCCCCCCGACACGTCAGCCGCGACGACAGTGCTGCGCAAGGTGCGCCCTCCGCACCGGCTCGTGGTCGTATTGCAAGGCGAAAGTCTGTTCAACGACGCGAGCGCGTTGCTCGTCTATCGCCTGGCCGTCACGGCGGCGATGTCAGGGGCGGTTTCCGGTTGGAAGGTCGCTCCGCTGTTCCTGCTCACGTGTGGCGGCGGAGTCGTGGCGGGCGTGCTCCTCGCCAAATTCTATATGTGGGCGACGAAACCGATAAAAGACATCCCCACTTCGGTGCTGCTGCAGTTCATCGGTACCTTCGCCGTCTGGTTGCTGGCCGATCGCCTCGGTCTGTCAGCCATTCTAACGGTCATAGCGTTTGCCATGACGGCCGCCCGCCACGCGCCGGGAAGGATCGACGCCCGCGCGCGGATCTCTTCCTATGCGGTGTGGGATGTGGCGGTGTTCGTGCTGAATGTGTTGGCGTTCGTCATGATTGGCCTGCAGCTGCGTGGGATCGTGGTCCGCACTCCCGACTCCGGCTGGCACACGTATCTCGTCTGCGCGGTAGCTGTTTGCGTCACCGTCGTCCTGGTCCGTATTTTATGGGTTCTGTTTTACAGCACGATCGTTCGTTGGATCATCAAGAGTTTCGACCACGGCAGACAGCCTCTGACCATGCCCACCTACGGCGGGTCTCTCATCGTCGGATGGTGCGGGATGCGCGGTATAGTGACACTCGCCGCGGCCCTGGCGCTCCCCGACGGCTCGGCCACGACCGCCTTCCCTTACCGTGACCTGATCATCCTTTGCGCCTTCTGCGTGGTGCTCACCACACTGGTTCTGCAGGGAATGACATTACGTCCACTGCTCGTGTGGGTTGGATTGAAGGACGACGGGACGGTGGACCGGGAGACGCGGCTCGCTCGTGTTGAAACCGCGCGCGCAGCGCTTCGTGTGCTCGAGGGGCAACCCTCGCGCCCGGCAATCGATGCGATGCGGCGTGCGTATGAGGGGCGCATGCGGATGGACGAAGCGCAGGCGAAGGGAAATCCCGGCGAGCAAACGGGGGCCGAGCTGGCGGCCGTGGCAGCGCGTGTTATAACGGCCCAACGCGCGGCGCTCATGGACCTACGAGCACGCTGGATTATCGGCGATGACGCCTTTCACGCTGCCGAGGAGGAGCTCGACCTGCTCGAGCTCACTACCGACGCACGGATCCGGCCGGGGGACTGACGTGGTGAGAACCGTCGCCGCAACCCGCTATGTCACACCGCTTCACGAGGGCGGATCGCTTCCCGCTATCGTGGAGGCGGACGACGCCGGCATGTACGTGTTGAAATTCAGGGGAGCCGGCCAGGGGCCCAGGGCTCTGATCGCGGAGCTGGTGGGCGGCGAGCTCGCCCGCGCGCTGGGGCTACCGGTGCCGGAGATCGTGTTGATGGAGCTCGACGCGGACCTGGGCCGCACGGAGCCGGATCCCGAGATCCAGGATCTCATCAAGAAAAGCGCCGGGCTCAACGTGGCGCTCGACTACCTCCCCGGCTCCGTCATGTTCGATCCCGTGGCGGAAAAGCCGGCGCCGGGGCTGGCTTCCGACATAGTGTGGTTCGATGCCTATGTCACGAACGTCGACCGCACCGCGCGCAATACCAACATGCTGATGTGGCACCGGCGGCTCACGCTCATCGATCACGGCGCGGCGCTCTACTTTCATCACTCGTGGGACAACTATCTCGAACGCAGCCTCGATGCCTTCCACCGGGTGAAGGATCACGTCCTGCTGCCGTTCGCGAATGCTCTGCGCGAGTCGGATGCAAAATTCGCCGCCCGGCTCACTCCGGAGCTCATCACGGCTATTGTTGCAATGATTCCCGACTCCTGGCTGAGCGGCGCCTCGCCCTTCCACTCGCGCGAGGAGTGGCGGGCCGCCTACGTTCAATATCTCGTGCGACGGCTGAGCGAGCCCCACCTGTTTCTCGAGGAGGCGGTCCGTGCACGATCACTGCTCGTATGATTACGCCGTAATACGCGTCGTTCCACGAGTCGATCGTGAGGAATTCCTGAACGTGGGGATCATCATCTCGTGCCCCGCGAAAGACTTCCTGGAGGCGCGTATCGAGCTCGACGAGTCGCGGCTGTTGGCCTTCGACCCGACCCTGGATATCGAGGCCATCCGCAACCACCTCGCCAGCATTCCCCGCATCTGCGCCGGCGGCCCCGATGCCGGCCCCATCGGCCAACTCTCACAACGTGAGCGGTTCCACTGGCTGGTGGCGCCCCGGAGCACCATCATCCAGACCTCCCGCGTTCACACCGGCCGCTGCACCGACCCGGACCCCGTCTCCGAGTGGTTATTGGACCGCATGGTCCGGGCCGCCGCCGCCCGCCGGCCCTGACAGGATCACATCCGCGAGGTGCTCGTAACTGCCGCCGAAGTGGTGCCCGCCAGCCAGTTTGATGACGGTAGCGTGCGCCGGCGCTACCTTCGGACAGATCGAGTCGTCATCGCCCTCGCCGTACAAACACAACGTGTGGGCCGCCGACATCTTGGACATTTCCACGCCGATCGGCAGCTCGTGATTCCCGGACCCGAACCAGTTGGTCACGTGAAACTCGAACGCCGCGGTTTGCCCGATGCTCATGAGTACCGTGCGCTCCACGAGGCTGCGCGATTGCGCCGGCAGGCGGTTCACCGCGAAGGGCAGTACGTCCGCCCCTTGCGAGTACCCAATCACCAGCGCCTTCTTCTTCTGCCAGTGCTCGGCGTAGTAGCGCAGGATTCGATCGAGGTCGACCGACACTCCCGAGGGCGTACGTGGCGTCCAGAAATACCGCAGTGAATCCCAACCCGCCACGGGTATTCCGCGGCTCGCGAGAACGTTCGCCACTTCACGGTCGATTCCCGCCCAACCCCCATCTCCCGAAAACAACACCGCGAAGGTGTCGTCGACGCCGGTGCCGGTCGGGGGCACTTCGATTATCGGCAGATCGGCGAGGCTTTGCGGAGGCGCCTGCGGACGCGGCGGCTCGAGCGCGGCGATCGAGGAGAAGGCGGAGTCGAACTGGGGTAGCCAGCTTTCCACGTCGCCGTAGTCATGAGTCACACCCGGCAACGCGATGAAACGGGCACCCGGGGTCCTGGACACGAACGTCTGTGCTTCTTTGAGGGAACACACTTCGTCCTCGGTGCCGTGAAGCGCGACCCAGGGGGCGGAGAGTCCTTTGGGAGGAGGCAGCAGCCGCACGCCGCCATCGTCCGCGCGGGACGTGTAATCGAGGTTCGCCGCCTTGCAAAGCGGCTTGTGGAGATCCAGGTCGGCGCAAAATGACAAGGACAGCGCACCTGTGAACGTGCCCGGCGGCGCCTGCGCGAGAGCGGCGTACGCGAGTGATGCTCCGGCTGAATGGCCGATCAGAATTGGCGTGAAGTAGGTCGGAACCTTGTAGTACGCCTGCACGAAGTGACTGAGATTCTCCAGGTCACCCACCGGAAAGACGCATTTGCCGCCGTCCTTTTCCAGCTCTTCGAACAGATCGGAGCTATCGATGCCGGCAACCAGCGTTCCCTGGTCCGCGAGCGTCTTCGCGATATCGCCGAGTCCGTCATCCCATCCGCCGTCACCGGAGAAGAGCAACACGAAGTGCCGCACTTCCGACTTCGGCTTGAAGACGTGCACTTCATGGAAGCGGCCATGCGAAAGCGTCTCGCTGCCGGAAAACCCCGCGGAGCAGGACATCGCACCAATCAGGGTCAGGCATAGCAGTGCCAGCGCACCGCAGATCACAGCAATCCTCATCGCGCCGAAGTGTACCGGATCGCCGGCCGCCGGATCGCCGGCCGATCGAAGGTCGCCCCCGCTGCAATCGCCGAGCACCCGCTTAGTTGCGCCGCACCAGGGAACCGCAGCCCCCTCAATCGGTTACGATAGGAGCGACGCAGCAGCAAGAGGGAGCTTGCCCCCACATCATCACCGCAGGGGCCTGTGCACAATGGGCTCAAAGCTCGAGGCGTCTATCTTCGCGACCGGAGGCCGGGTCGGCGCTCTACTGCAAGCGTTCGACTGGTCGACCACCCCCCTCGGATCGCCCGACACCTGGCCCCAGAGCCTGGTCTCGACTGTCAGTATCTGCCTGAGCACCCGCTTCCCGATCGCCGTCTACTGGGGACCGGAGTACATCCTGCTCTATAACGATGCCTGGATCCCGTTGGAAGGCGATCGGCACCCGGCCGCGTTAGGACGCCCGGTGCGCGAAGTAGGTCCCGAGATCTGGGAGTTCCTCTGGCCGAGCTTCGAGCGCGCGTTCCATGACGGCGAAGCGATTTCGGCTGAAAGGCAATTCTTTGCTTCGGCCCGACACGGGTATGTCGAGGAATGTTACTTCGACTACGGGATAAGCCCGATCCGTGGCGAAGAGGGCCGCATCGTCGGCCTCTTCATGCCCGCGTCCGAGACCACTGCGCGTGTCCTTGCCCGGCGCCGCGGCCAACTCCTGCACGCGTTCGCCACCGGAACTGCGGGCGCGAGCTCCGTCGAGCAGTCCTGCGTGTTGGGAACAGAGATCCTGGCCTCCGGAGCCGCGGATGTTCCGTTCTGCATGACGTACCTCATGAGCGAGAACGATCGCCTCGCCTACCTGGTGGCGGCGGCCGGATTTCCGGCGGGCAGTCCAGCCTGTCCTGCCATCGTACCCCTTTCAAACACCGGCACGCCGGAAGAGCCGTGGCCCTTCAGCACCGTGTTGCGCACCAGGCGGCAGCAACTCATCGAAGACCTCGCGAGCCGGATTGGCGGCACGATTCCCGGCGGGGCATGGCCGGAGCCGGCACGCTCAGCTGTCGTGCAGCTGTTGGTCGGTGCCTGGGATGGCAAGCCCGTCGGTTTCCTGGTGTTGGGTATCAATCCACGGCGCAGGTTCGACGCGCAGTATGAGACGTTCGCCACCCAGGTTGCCGACGCCATGGTGGCGGCCATCGCCAACGCCCACAGCCACGACCGGGAGCGCAGCGCCTTACGGACCCGGCTCGACAAGATCGCCAGCATCGCGCCGGTCGCAATTTTCGAGTTTCGCATCTCGCCGGACGGCAAGTTTACGATGCCCTACTCCACCCCGGCGATTGCGCACATCTACGGTCGCACGCCCGAGGAGCTCGCGGCCGATGTCTCGCTGGCCATATCACTGACTCATCCCGAAGACCGCGCGCGCGTCACGCAGATGTTTCGCGAGCGCATCCAAAACAAGGCCGCGATCCATGACGAATGGCGGGTACTGCACCCGGCGAGAGGCGAGATCTGGGTGGAGGCCCGCGGCACGCCGGAAGCGCAGCCGGACGGCAGCGTCATCTGGTACGGCTACTTCCATGACGTCACGACGCGCAAGAAAATGGAGGAAGTGCTCCGCGAGCGGGTGTTGACGCAACAGAAACGCGAGCGGCAGATCCGGTTTCTCGCCTACCACGACGCGCTCACGAGACTTCCCAACCGCACGCTTCTCCTGAGCCGCCTGCACCAGGCCATCGCACACACCCAGCGCAGCGCAGAGACGCTCGCCGTGATGTTTCTCGACGTCGATCGCTTCAAGACCATCAACGACACCCTGGGACATCCGGCCGGCGACACCCTGCTCCAACAGCTCGGGCGGCGCCTGACAGAAACCCTGCGCGTCGGCGACACCGTGGCGCGAGCGGGTGGCGACGAGTTCCTGTTGCTCATACCGGGCCTGCATTCGCCCGAGGAGGCCGGACCGGTCGCCGAGCACGTGCTCGCCTCGCTATCCGCGCCGTTCGTGGTGGGGGGTCAGACTCTGCGAGTCACGGGGAGTGTTGGGTTAGCCATCTGTCCGCGGGATGCCGCCGACGTGGAGAGCCTCATCAAGTATGCCGATACCGCGCTGTACCTGGCGAAGGAACAGGGACGCAACACCTTCCGCTTCTTCAGTCCCGATCTCGATGCCAAGGTGCGGGCGCGGATGCATCTCGAGAACGACCTGCGGCTCGCGGTCGATCGCAACGAGTTTCTGCTGCATTACCAGCCCCAGGTCGAGCTGGCCACGGGCCGTATCATCGGCGTCGAAGCGTTGCTCCGCTGGTTGCATCCACAGCGGGGACTGGTACTGCCCGGATCGTTCATCGCGACCGCGGAAGAGACCGGCCTCATTCTCCCTATAGGGGAATGGGCTCTGCGCGCCGCCTGCATGCAAGCGCGCGCCTGGCAGGAGGCGGGCGGCCCGCAACTGCGCATCGCAGTCAACATCTCGGGCAAACAGCTCAACGGCGCCGACATTGTCGGCGTCGTGGGCCGCATCCTCTCGGAGACCCAGTGTGATCCGAGCCTGCTCGGACTGGAGATCACGGAGTCGGCCGTCATGGCCGATCCACGCGACACGATCCGTGTCATCCGCGCGCTCCACGAACTCGGCCTCGAAGTGACACTCGACGACTTCGGCACGGGTTATTCGAGCATGGCCTACCTGAAGCGGTTCGCCCTCGACCGGCTGAAAATCGACGCAACCTTCATACGCGGGACCCCGGACGACAAGGACGATGTCGCGATCGTTCAGGCCATTATCGCGCTGGCGCGGCAGTTCCGGCTGCGGGTCACCGCGGAGGGCGTTGAAACGACGGCGCAGCGGGCCTTTCTGCTGGCACACCGCTGCGACGCCATCCAGGGCTTTCTGATCAGCGCCCCGCTGCCGGGACAGGACGTCGGCGCACTGCTTTCCCTGGCTACTGCGTAACCGCGATGCTGGCGACTTCCGTGCGGTCGCTCTCGCGGCCGCTCTTGTCGTAAGCGGCCAGCGCGAAGTACCAGGTGGCGCGTATCAATCCGCTCACCACGTAGCGCGTCAGCCCCGCGTTCGCGACCGTGACACTCTGTCCCAGATCCGGAGTGTCCCCGTAGTAGATATGGTAGCCCGCGAGATTGGTCAGCACGCTGCCGTCGATGTTCCGCGTCGGTGGTATCCAGGAGAGTGTGGCCGAGCCGGTTGCGCCCTGCTGCGGGGACGATGGCTCCAGAGGACCGGTGGCGGCCGGTGATACCAGGATGTTGAAGGCGGGCAGCACGGTCTTCGAATATCCGTCGTACGCGGTGATCACGATGTTGGAATAGGTGCCGACGTTGCCCGCCGTGGGCGTGCCGGATAGCAGACCCGTTGCCGTGTTGAAGCTGGCCCAGGCGGGCGCGTTCGAAATAGTGAAGACGATTTTCAGACCGTTCGGATCGGTTGCATTGGGCTGGAACGAGTACGGGCGCCCCGCGACGACCCCGGCGGGCGCGGTGCCGGCAAGCTTCGGCGGAGTATTCGGCAACGGCAGCACCGTCACCGCAAAGGGCGCGAGACTGGCCCGGGCGCTGCCGTCGCTTGCCGAGATTACGATGTTGGCAAAGGTTCCGAGGTTGGATTGCGGTAACGGCGTGCCGTAGAGGCGTCCGGTACGCGAATCAAACTGTGCCCAGGAAGGCTTGTTGGCGATGGAGAATGTGAGCGTCTTGCCGCCCGGATTGGCGGCGGACGGCTGGAAGGCGAAATAGTGGGCCGCCGTGACTGTCGTGGCCGGCTTACCGGTGATCGAAGGCGCCGCGGTGGCGGCAATCGAGGGCGCGGCAAGCAGCGCTGCGAATTTCAGGGCGCGCAGCAGCCCGTGCCGCGGACGTACCGCGGCGATGTTGGAAGAAGACATGTAAACCTACCCCGTGCGTATTGACCAGTGCGCAAGGGCAGGCAAACGCGACCAGTGTCCCGGGTGCGAACCGGAATTTCAGGTCAACTGACGGCGTATATCCGCTCGATGGCGGCTTCCTCACCGGCAACCCCGCTATCTCGCCCGTGTCATTACGGCAGCACGAGATCGGAGGCTTTGCGTCCCCGTCTTGCGACGGGTTTGCCCTTGTGTCGAGGTGAAGTTAACCGCGTCGCGCGCGAGGAAGCAAAACGTCTCTACCCGCAGACAGCTTTTTCCGGGGTTGTCACACGCCGGTCACTCGCTGACGAATTGAAACTCAACTTCGATGTTGAGATCCGCGAGCTTGCGCGACACATTCGGGCTCAGGGTGAGCACTGTGTTCTCGACGGGCGTGAATTCGATGAGCAGCGAGATCTGCGCGTTCTCGCTCTGCAGGCGACTCAAAAATTCGCGATGTCGGTTCAGTTGCACGAGCTGCTGGGCGAGAAACCTCTCCAGCGGAAAAGAGGCCGACCCTACCGCCTGTCCCGGCAACGGAGCGGACCAATACGATTCGCGGTGCTCGCCACCCATCGCGGCACCCGTGGCGGAGCGGCGCGGTTCCCCGGCCCGCCAGCTATGCAGGGGCTCGAGGTGCAGTGTTTCGGTCAGGAGTACCGGATCGAGGCTCGGATGGCGCACACGAAGGGACATCGAATAAGAAAATGTGCTGCCCGGCACCACCTGGCTCACTCTGCTCGAGGTCATCACGATCCCCTTCCACTGATCCACACGTCTTGGAATCTTAGCCCAACCGTCTGCCGTGGAGTCGTCAATAAAAGTGAGTCCTTACAACGCACTGTCCGCAGGACCACGCCCATCTTGCCAAGATTGCGCCCTAGATTGTGGCGTTGCGGCACGGCTCAAAAATGTCGTCGTCGTTCAAGCGCAACACCATTTGCACGGCCGCCGTGGCAGCGCGGTAAAGATGTCTGAAATTTGACAACTGAACAGCTGCAGTTTCTGATGTAGTCAGCAGCACAGAACCAGAAACGGGGAATACACCAGGGTGAGCGGAGGGGCGCAGCCAGTCGGCACTATCGAGGTCGCGCTGAATCACAGCGCGCGGCTCCTGGATCGAGACCCCAATCTGGCGGCTGAGCAGGCCACTGAGATCCTCAAGGTGGCGCCCGGGCACCCGGCGGCCACTCTCCTGCTCGGGGTCGCGCTGCGCCGTAGCGGCCGTACCGAGGCCGCCCTGGGCATTCTCGAGCCCCTCGCGCAAGCCCATGCTAATTGGGCAGCCGCTCAATACGAGCAGGCTCTGGCGCTGGTTGATGCGGGCCACTCCGAGGCCGCCGTGGCTTCGTTACGACGGACCGTGGCACTTCAGCCGGACAGTGTCGATGCCTGGCGAGCGCTCGGCGACCAGCTCACAGGCAGCGGCGACGTGGCCGGAGCAGATGAGGCCTACGCGCGGCAGATCAAGGCTTCGACGCGCGACCCACGACTGATGACCGCCGCCGCCGCGCTGTGTGAAAACCAGATTCCACAGGCCGAGGCGCTGCTGCGCGCCCACCTCAAACAAT
The DNA here is from genome assembly GCA_035566815.1 of Steroidobacteraceae bacterium. Taxonomy (GTDB): domain Bacteria; phylum Pseudomonadota; class Gammaproteobacteria; order Steroidobacterales; family Steroidobacteraceae; genus 13-2-20CM-66-19. Next base: position 18,234 of record DATMQL010000221.1, read on the forward strand.
TCCCGACCGATGTGGCGGCCATCCGCATGTTCGCGGAAGTTGCCGCCCGGCTGCGCCGCTTCGACGATGCCGAGAACCTTCTGACACGTTGCCTGGAGCTTTCGCCCAGCTTCGCGGCGGCACGCCACAACTACGCGGTCGTTCTCTACCGCCAGAACAAGTCAATCGAGGCGCTGCGGGAAACCGAGACGTTGCTCGGGCTCGAGCCCCACAATCCGGGCTACAAGAACCTGAAAGCCGCGATCCTCGCCCGGATCGGCGACTTCCAGCAGTCGATCGACCTCTACGACGCGCTGCTGGCCGCCCATCCGCGGCAGCCGAAGATCTGGATGAGCTACGGTCATGCGCTCAAAACCCACGGGCGCGAGGCCGACAGCATCGCGGCCTATGACAAGAGTATCGAATTGTTGCCGAGCCTCGGTGAGGCCTATTGGAGTCTCGCGAATCTGAAGACCGTGCGCTTCACGACGGCGCAGATCGACTCGATGCGCGCGCAACTCGCCCGCTCCGACCTCGCGGACGAAGACCGCTTTCACCTGCACTTCGCCATGGGCAAAGCACTCGAGGACAGCGGCGCCTTCGCCGAATCCTTCGAGCATTACGCCCGCGGTAACAACATCCGCCGCGCCGGGATCCGCTATTCGGCGGATGACGTAACGGCGCAAACCCAACGCAGCAAGTCGCTGCTGAGCGCGGATTTCTTCACGCGGCGACGCGGCTACGGCCACCCCTCCAGCGCACCCATCTTCATCGTGGGACTGCCGCGCGCGGGCTCGACACTCATCGAGCAGATTCTCTCCAGCCACTCGCTGGTGGAGGGCACGATGGAGCTGCCGGATATTCCGGCACTCGCCCGCTCGGTGACACAAGCCGCCCGGCAGGAAGGCATGGGGCGTTACCCGGAGCCGCTGGCCGGCCTCGATGCGCGGCAGTGCGGTGCGCTCGGTGAGCAGTACCTCGCCGGCACGCGCATCCAGCGCAAGAGTGACGCGCCCTTCTTCATCGACAAGCTGCCGAACAATTTCTTACACATCGGCCTGATCCAACTCGCACTGCCTAACGCGAAAATCATCGATGCGCGCCGCCATCCGCTCGGCTGTTGCTTTTCGGGATTCAAACAGCACTTCGCCCGCGGTCAGAATTTTACTTATGGCCTGGAAGACATCGGCCGTTACTACCACGACTACGTCGAGCTCATGTCGCATTTCGACAAAGTCCTGCCCGGCCGCATCCACCGTGTCTTCTACGAGGCGATGATCGAGGACACCGAAGCCGAGGTGCGCCGCCTGCTGGAATACTGCGGCCTGCCCTTCGAGGCCGGCTGCCTGCGCTTCTACGAAAACGAGCGCGCCGTGCGCACGGCCAGCTCGCAACAGGTACGCCAGCCGATCTATCGCGCCGGACTCGAGCAGTGGCGGCACTTCGAGCCGTGGCTGCAACCGTTGAAAACCGCGTTGGGACCGGTCCTGGAACTTTATCCCCGGGTACCTGAATTCCGTAACGCACTAACATAAACACCACAAGGGGATCGTCAGTGACACGCAGTCGTCTACGTAAATTGCGGCGTATCGAGGCCACCAAGGCCAACAGCCGCGCCAGCGGAAATCACGGGCCGCAGCAACTGCTGCGGCGCGCCATGCCGGTCGCTTCCGCGCTGCTGGGTTTCATACCGGCTGCACATGCAGCGGATGAGCAACCCGAGGTCATCGGCCTGGCGGAAGTCGTGGTGACCGCGCAGAAGCGCACCGAAAACATCCAGGACGTGCCGGTCAGCATCCAGGCTTTCGGCACCGAGAAGCTCGAGCAGTTGAATGTCTCGAGCTTCGACGATTACGCGAAGTTGATTCCAAGCCTGTCGTTCCAGAGTTCAGGCGGTCCGTCGTTCGAGCATACCTACATGCGCGGCGTCGCCAGCGGCGGCGACGGCAACCACTCCGGCTCGCAGCCGAGCGTCGGCATGTACCTCGATGAGCAGCCGGTCACCACGATCGACGGCAATCTCAACATTCACATCTACGACATCCAGCGCATCGAGGCCCTGTCGGGCCCGCAGGGCACGCTGTATGGCGCG
>DATMQL010000222.1:0-5311 GCA_035566815.1 Steroidobacteraceae bacterium
TGAAACCGCGTTTGCCAGTGTCGTGTTCTGGTTTCAGGCGGCCTATGCCGTGGGCTATCTCGGTTTTGGCAAACTCATCGACCGGTTTGGAGCACGCCTGGGTTATGCCGCGGCGGTGGTGGTCTGGACCATCGCCCACATCGCGCACGCCGTGGTCTCTTCGATCGGCGGTTTCGTCGTGGTGCGGTTGGTGTTGGGCCTGGGTGAGTCGGGCAATTTCCCGGCGGGACTCAAGGCCATCGCCGAGTGGTTTCCCAAGCGCGAGCGCGCGCTCGCCACTGGCATTCTCACCGCAGGCTCGAACGTCGGCGCCGTCTTGACACCATTGATCGTGCCGGCCATCACGCTCGCATTCGGATGGCGGGCGTCGTTCGTGGTCACCGGATCTTTCAGCCTCGTGTGGCTCGTTATCTGGCTGAAAATCTATCGCCGCCCGGAGGTTCATCCGCGCGTGGGCGCGGCGGAGCTCGCTTTCATCAACAGCGATGCCGTCGAGGGCGCGACGACCGGAACGCGCGTCGCTGGTGCGCGGGCCGCCGCGATGCCCGCCACCGGTATCCCGGCCACCGGCGCCTCGTCCACCGCCCCGCCGGACCAGCCCATCCCATGGCGGAAACTCCTGACTCTCCGCGAGACCTGGGCCTTCGCTCTCGGCCGCTTCCTCATCGATCCGATCTGGTGGATGTTTCTGTTCTGGCTGCCGGACTTTTTCGCCAAGCGCTACCACCTCGACCTGGTGGACTTCGGGCCGCCGCTCGCGGTGGTGTATGTCGTTTCGGACGTGGGCAGCATTGCCGGCGGTTGGCTGTCGTCGCGGCTCATTCGCTACGGCGCGAGTGTGAACGTGGCACGCAAGCTGACCATGTTTCTTGCCGCACTGTTGGTCATTCCGGTGATGTTTGCGATGTATGCGGATAGCCTCTGGCTGGCGGTCGCCATAGTCGGGCTCGCGACGGCTGGCCACCAGGCGTTCTCGGCAAACCTCTACACGTTTCCCTCCGATGTCTTCCCGAAACAGGCGGTCGGGTCGGTCGTAGGAATCGGCGGTACCGCGGGCGCGGTCGGCGGTATGTTGATGTCGAAGTACGCCGGCTGGGTCCTGGACAGTATCGGCAGCTACACGCCGATTTTTGTAGTGGCCGGAACCGTGTATCTACTCGCGCTCGCGGTGATTCATGCGCTCTCGCCGCGGATGCGGGCAGTCAGGCTCCTGCCTGACCGCCCGATTCCTGCCGCCAGCGCGGATCCTTCGCGGTTATGAGTGCGGGTATTTCGTGAAGAGTACCGCGACGGCTTTGTCGATCTTCTGCTCGGCTTCCGCACCAACCGCGCCATAGAGGCTCTGGTTAACGGAGGCATGCCAGATCGGCTGCTTGCTCTTCGCGTCGTACAGGTCTACCGCAACGATGCCCTCACGGTAGACATAAGGCTCATCCCAGCCCGCGTAGCCGCCGTAGAAACCACCGCCGCGCCAACCCCAGCCGTACCCGTACCCGAAGCCCCAGCCCCAACCGACTGGGTAGGCTCCCTCGATCTGGGTGTGGGCGCCGATTCCATAGCCGACCAGGCAGTCGGGGGCAGCGCCGCCGGCCGCCGGCTGTACGCCCACGGTCGCCAGTTGCGCCTGGATGGCGCCGCGCAGGCGAGCTTCGTTCACCGGATTGGCGATGCCATTTCGCATTGGGCTGTCGCCTCTGAAGGTCCCCGCCCATCCGAAGGTGTGGCACTGGACCGAGCCGACCACGGCTCTATTCACGTCCGAGGTCACACGCAGTGACGTGCATCCCGCCAGACCACCAAACACCGTAACGGCAAGAATGCCGCTGCACACCAGTTTCTTCATCATAAGGAAAACCCTCGAGCGAGCTCCGCGCAACGGCGGAAAGATGGCCCTAGCCATTCTGACCGAACGCAGGGCGAAACGTTTAGTTGACCCTTTAGGCCGCTCCGTCTGTGCCCGAGGCCGTTCCCGCGTGGGTGGGGCGGGGCACTGCGGTAAACTCCCACCATGAAAATCTACTCCTGGAACGTCAATGGGATCCGTGCCACGCTGAAAAAAGGAACGTTTCAGGCGTTCATGGAGGAGCACAAGCCCGACATCCTGTGCCTGCAGGAGACCAAGGCCGAGCGGGGTCAGATCGAGATCGAGCTGCCCGGCTACCACGAATATTGGAATTCGGCGCTCAAGAAGGGCTACTCCGGGACTGCGATTTTCGCCAGGCGGGAGCCGCTCAAGGTGATCAATGGCTTTCCCGAGACTTTCGCCAAGCGCTTCAAGTTCGCGGACGAGTTGGAGCGGGACAGCGCGGACGAAGGCCGCGTCATCAGCGCGGAATTCGAGAACTTCTACATGGTCACGGTCTACACCCCGAATGCGAAGGACGACCTCAGTCGCCTCCCGTTGCGTTTCGAGCATTGGGATCCGGCGTTTCTCGCCTATTGCAAGCAACTCGAGAAGAAGAAGCCCGTGATTTTCTGCGGCGATCTGAACGTTGCGCACACCGAGCTCGACCTGGCGAATCCCAAGCCGAATCGCGGCAAGAAGGGTTTCACCGACGAGGAGCGCAAAGGCTTCCAGAACATGGTGGATGCCGGCTTCATCGACACTTTCCGGATGTTCACCCAGGGTAACGGGCACTACTCGTGGTGGAGTCATTTCGCCAACTCGCGGGCGCGCAACGTGGGATGGAGAATCGATTACGTGCTGGTCTCGTCCAAACTGCGCAGCGCCGTCAAGTCAGCCAAAATCCATGCTGACGTCATGGGCAGCGATCACTGCCCGGTCAGTATCACGCTCGACGGAGGAAACTGATGGTTATCCGTCCCCTGCACCCGGTGTTTGGAGGAGAGGTGAGCGGTGTCGATCTGCGGGAGCCGCTGCCCCCGGCGACGATCGTGGCGATTCACACCGGCATGAACCGCTTTGGCATCCTGGTTTTTCATGACCAGTCGATGAGCCCGGAGCAACAGCGCGCCATGACCGAACAGCTCGGCACGCTCGAGCTCGGGTTCGCGCGCGTCGTTCACAACCGCGGGCACGAGCCACCGGCGGCGCCGCCCCGAACGGGTTATGCCGAAGTCGCCGACATGTCGAATGTGGGTGCCGACGGCAAGCCGGTCGAGCGCGACGATCGCAAGATCGTCGGCAACATGGCCAACCAGCTGTGGCACAGCGACAGCTCCTTTCAGAAGCCGGCCGCCAGGTACTCGCTGCTGCTCGCGGTACGTCTGCCATCGTGGGGCGGCGAGACCGAATTCTGCGATCTGCGCGCCGCCTACGATGCCCTGGAGCCGCGCATGAAGGCCGAGTTGGAAGGGCTGGAGGCGGAGCATTACGCGCTGCACTCACGCATCATGCTCGGTGACGATGAGTATTCCGATGCCGCGAAGTCGGTGTTTCCGCCGGTGCTGTGGCCGATCGTGCGCACGCATCCCGGGTCGGGTCGCAAACTGTTGTTCATTGGCGTCCATACACGTCGCGTGGCCGGCATGACGGTTGCCGAAGGGCGTGTGTTATTGATGGATCTGCTGGAGCACGCGACTCAGCCGCGGTTCGTCTATCGTCATGCCTGGAAGCCCGGGGATCTCGTGATCTGGGACAACAGGGCGACCCTGCACCGCGGCCGCAGATGGGACATGGACGAGCCACGGGAGTTACGCCGGACCACGACATCCGACATCGATACAGCGCCTGAGATGAAGCGGCACGACGAGCCGCTGACGGCGGTGGCCGAATGAGTACCGAAGCGATCGAGCGTCTCGAGATGAAAATCGCTTTTCTCGAGCGAGCCAACCTCGAGTTGAGCGACGTGGTCTATCGTCAGCAGCGCGAGATCCAGGGATTGCGAGCCAAGTTTGACTCGCTGGTGGAGCGGGTCGGCTCCCTGAGTTCGCCCGACGAAGAACGGACGCCCGAGGACGAGCGTCCGCCGCACTACTAGGAGCCCTGTCTGACCTGGGCTCCCGGGCGCTATTCCGACGCCAGCCGAAGCTTGTGCACGTCTTCGGCCGTGAGGGTGGAACCCTTCACGCCGAATCGGGCGGTGACGTAATTGGAAACCGCCGCGATATCGCTGTCCGAATAGGCTTCTCCGAAGGCCGGCATCGCGACAATGTCGCTCGAGGGCGGTAGCGTGCTCGCGCCGTGCAACACCGCCAACGCAACATTCGTCGCGGTCGGATCGTTCACCGCGCGAGTGCCAGTCAACGTGGCGTGAGTGACGAGCGAATCACCCGTCCAACCGTGACAACCGGCACAGGCACCGGCGAAGAACTCGCGGCCCTTCGCATTCTGGTCCATGGCCACGCCCTTGGACGGATCGGGGGAAGCGGGGTCGGCCTTCGGCGCCGGCAGATCGGGGCTGTCCACGGCTGGCACGCTGCGGATGTATTCAGCAATCGCACCGATATCCGACGGAGTCATTTTCGCGAAGCTCAGGTGCACGGCCTCGGCCATCGGACCGAACGCCGAGCCGCGGTCCTGGGAATGGCCCGTCGTCAGGTAGTGCACCAGGTCCTCCTCACTCCAGGTGCCGATGCCCGACTCCTTGTCGCTCGAGAGGTTGTAGGCGCGCCAGCCTTCCGAGGCCCCACCGGCGAATTTGTGGCGGTTGTCGAGCGACTGAAACGGCGTGCGTGGCGTGTGGCAATCGCCGCAATGACCGAGAGCTTCCACGAGATACGCGCCGCGGTTCCACTGCGGGCTGCGATCGGTGTGCGGCTGGTAACGCGTGTTGGGATCGTACATCGCCGCCCAGAACGTCATCAGCCAGCGCTGATTGAAGGGGAAGTTCAGAGCGTTCTGCGGCGGGGTGTTTTTGACCACCGGCAGACTGAACAAATAGGCTTTGATCGCGAGCACGTCGTCGTCGGTGAGATAGGTGTAGGCCGCGTATGGAAATGCGGGGTACAGCCGCAGGCCGCCCTTGCCGACGCCTTCGTGCACGGCCTTCAGGAAGTCCGCGTCGCTCCAGCTGCCAATGCCCGTCTCGGTATCCGCCGTGATGTTCGGCGAGTACATCGTGCCGAACTGGGTAGAGAAGGGTCGCCCTCCCGCGAACGGCGTGCCGCCTTCGGTCGTGTGGCAGGCCTGGCAGTCGGCGGCCTCGGTCAGATATTTGCCGCGCGCCAACTTATCGGTGTCGGTGAAGTCCGCCGGCACGCCCGTCGGATGTCCCGCACTGTACTCGGAGAGCGAGACCGTCTTGCCGCCTGCGAAGGCAAGCGGTCCCGGACGAATCGCAGCCCAGCCGAGCACCGCCAGGCCGATCACGGCGATCACGCCGATGACTATACCAACACGCTTTCCCGT
>DATMQL010000223.1:0-9065 GCA_035566815.1 Steroidobacteraceae bacterium
GCAAGCAACATCAGGAAGCACAGTGCACGCAATAGTCTCACCGCGCTCATCCCTTGCCCGCCGACTTCACGAGATGCAATACGCGTGAGAAGAACGGATCGCGCGCCTGCGCCGCCCGGCCGATGTTGATGAGAGCGGTGCGCTCGAGCTCATTGGCGAAGACATCCGTCACCCGCTCGAGGGTCTCGTCGTCGAGCGACCCGAAAGTGTCGTCGACGAGCACCCAGGGCGGCCGCTGTAGCACGAGGCGGGCAAAGGCCAGGGAGGTTTGCTCGTCCTGACTCAACTCCCGGTCCCAGCGGGAAGTGGTATCGAGCTGGGACTCGAGCCGCTCCAATCCCAGTCGGCGCAGCGCGTGTGCGAAAGCACCAGCCTCGAAACTCTCGACCTTCAGCGGATAGGCGAGAACCTCACGCAAGGTGCCGCGGGGCAGATAGGGTGTGCCACGCGGCAGATAAAAGATGGCCTCATCCTTCGGATGCGTAATGTCGCCGGCGCCCCACGGCCAAAGACCCGCCAACGCTCGAAACAGCAACGTCTTGCCCGTCCCCGGCGCACCGATGACCAGAAGACGGTCCCCCGCCCGGACGACCACATTCTTTTCCTTGAGTAGATCCCACCCGGCCGCCGACACGATCCGGAGGTTGCTGATTGTAATCGCGCCGGGCTCGCCTTCCGCGTAATTGATGCGACTGTCGAACTCGCGCAGCTCCTCGGTATGCGTCAGGGCATAGCGGAAACTCGCCACCCGCAACAAGGTGGCGCGCCAGTCGGCAATCACGCTGAAGTTGTCCACGAACCAGCGCAATGAGGACTGCGCCTGTGTGAAAGCCGCGGCGGCCATCATGAGGCCGCCGAATGAGATCTTGCCCGCGAAGTAGATCGGGGCGGCCACCAGGATCGGCGCGACAATGGTGACCCAGCCGAAGCCGGCCGTGACCCAGGTGAGATTGGTGAGTCCGCTCACCAGGCGGCGCGTCGCGGTCAGGACGTTGCCGATGTGAAGCTCGATGCGGCGACGCTCGTCCGGCTCGCCTCCCGCGAGCGAGATGCCATCGAGATGCTCGTTCACCCGCACGAGCGAGAAGCGCAGATCCGCCTCACGCGCGTAGCGCTCCGAATTGCGGTTGATGAGATTGCCGCCAACCCAGTAACTCACCAGCGAGCCGAGCCCGGCGTAGACCACCGCCGCCCACACCATGAAACCGGGGACCGCATAGTCCTGGTCGGCTACGCGGAACACGAAGTCTTGCGACAACCCCCACAGAATCCCGGCGAATGAGGCGAACAGGATCGACGCCTGCAACAATCCCATGCCGAGATCGGACGACAGCTCGCAGAGCTTGCGGGCATCCTCGTGCATGCGCTGGTCGGGGTTCACGCCCATGGCGCCCGCGTTGGCGAGCTGGAAGGCGCGCCGCGGCAGCATCCAATCCCGCACGAGGTCGTGCAGCAGGCCGTCGCGGAGTTTGAGTTTCAACATCTCGCCCAGCCATTTCTGCGCCACGTTCAGGATCAGCAGGCCAAGGGCGATAATGAAAAAAACGCCGAGCTGGCGCAGAAAGTCGTGCAGGTCGCGGCGTGAGAGCGCGTCGTAGAACGGCTTGTTCCAGGCGTTCAGCCGGATCTGGCCGTAAGCCGTCGCGACAATGACCAGGAACAAGCCGATGATGAGGAAGACGAGGGTTTTCCCGACGCCGGATCCGGCGATCGCCCGGACGATCAGTCCGACCTGGCTGAACAGGCCATCAGCGATCTCGTCGCCTTCTGTCTTGGGTTTCAGTGTGTCGGCCATATCCGCCCCACTGCACCACGTTTCGTGCCCGGGGCAGCGGCCACCAGGCCCCTGGCGTGACCCCTAAGGGTGCAAACCGAGGTGCCGACAGGCATTACGACGGGCAACGACACTGGAGATGAAAGCAGCGTAACTCCATGCAAGATGCCTTGCGGATGTCTGCGCACCGGTCTTCTGGTCGAACTGCTCGGACATGTCGCCATTGGGCGGAGTGAAGGCGCGCACGGTCTCGAGAAACGCATCGCCGCGATTGACGAAGGCCCGGCCCTCGCCCGGCGCCAACTGTTGGCCAACAGCCGCTCGAAAGCAGAATTCCGCCGCCGCGAGTGTCGAGAAGTAGTAGGCCCCACCGGAATAATACACGTCGCCCTTATAACGACCCATGGCGGTGCCGCGCCCGGCGGGACGGCCCTGGTTGATCGGATATTCCGCGTCGAACAACCCTTCCAACCGCGCCAGCGTGGCCTGCATGCGGGGATCCTCCACGGAATGTGCCCCTGCACCACTGCTGCCGTGAATCGCCGCGAAAATCACGGCAATATCGAGCTCCTTGCTCGACGACGCACCGGCTTCCAACATTCGCGAGCGGTAGTATCCGGCATCCTCGAGCCAATAGCCATCGAGCCTCTCCAGGATGGCCCGCGCATCCGCCCGGCAAAGGCGCGCTTCCTCCCGATCACCCTTGCCGTCGCCGCAGGCATCCAACCAGCTCGCGCCCTCCTCCAGGGCTTCCGCGGTAACTCGCAACGTGTAGTAGTGGTGTCCTTTTTCCTCTTCCCAGATGTCGAAGGACGGCCTGCGCCAACTGCCGCGCGTAAACGCAATGTCGGCCCGTAAGAGCCTGGCTGCCGCGTCACTCAACGCGGAGTCGAAAGCAACATCGCGCACCCAACGCAGCACCGCCAGCAGGCGCAGCGGCGGCCCGTCGTGTTGCGGACGCGCCCACCTGGAGATGTCGAGCGTGCCGTCGGGATTCACACGCGCCTCGGCGGAAACGAGCCCCCCGATGACTGACGAGAATTCGTCATCCGGGCGCACGAACTTCTCGAAGTCCGCCTGCACGCCGGCACGCCACGCGGATGAGCTCACCAGGGCATGCCCATCGAGTGTCAGCAACGAAAGGCTGAACTCCACGAAATCGTGAAAATATTCGAGCGCCTTGGGGGCGGCGACGCTGCCATCCGCGCGCAGTAACCGCAGCGCGTCGATGACCACCGCGGAATCCCGGAACCAGTGGAAGAAATAATCCGGATCCGGATCGTAGGCCGCGAGCACCGGGGATGCGACGATGGAGCCCTTCTTCGGCACCACCGTCCGCCCGAAGCCCGGCCGATGTTTCACGATCCCGACCGCGGAGAGGCTCGGCAACATGCCCGCCGCGGCGAGGCGGTACTGCCGCTCGATCCAGCGATCGAGCTCGGCGCTCCGCGCTTGCATCAGCGGCGCTCCACCGCGCCCAGCCAGGGACTGGAGAATCCGAGCCGGCGCAACCCGGTCTGCACCTCGGGAATACTCATGAACAGGTTCCACAACAGGCCGGTGCGTTGGTTTTCGATCATCACAATGATCGGACCCTGGTCGATGGCCAGGAAGGTGTTGGCGGCCCAGTCGCGCTGCTCGCAGAAGGCATCGACAAAACCGTAGGGTCCCCAGATCCGCTCACCGTGCGCGGCGAGAAAATGCCGTAACGCCCGGGTCGCCTCCAGCGGCGCGTAGGGCATGCTCGACAGGGCCGCGGTCGGGGAAATCGTGCCGTTGTCCGCGTCGGGGGCCGGAGCGTGCGCGGCGTAACCGTCAGGGTCGTCGCTCGCCGTGAGCCCCCAACAATTGGCACCATAACCCTTGAACTTGCCGGGGTTGGCAACACAGTGCGTGTAGTTGATCCGCACATGGTTGACATTCTGCTCCCAGTAGTCCGCGTAGCGATCCTTCAGGCCGCGGGGATCGAGCCCGCAGAACGAGTAGTGCGTAAAGAACAGGGGACCGCCGTAAGGCATCCCCAGCTGCAGCGGGATGTCGTAGTACGACCTGCCGTTGAGAAAATCGCGACCCGAGGCGAAGCCGCGGTGATAGACCAGCGGATCGATGGGGTAACGCGGCGACCCCGCGGCCAGTATGTAGGTAATCAGACACTCATTCCAACCGCGGATTTCGTGATCCATCGCCCAACCGTTGTTGGGACTCCAGTGCCAGTAGAGTTGCTTTTGGCCACCCTGGGTGTGCCAGTTCCATTCCGTCTCTTCCCACAGACCCGAGATGCGCCCCCGCACCTCCCGCTCCTGCGGCGTGTCGCGATTGAAATACTGCCGCGCGCACAACAGTCCCATCAGCAGGAACGAGGTCTCGACCAGGTCGGCGCCATCGTCCTTGCGCCAGAAGGGAATCGTCGCGGCGGTATGGCCGTTGATGAAATGGGCGAACACGCCGTGATAGCAGGTCGCCCGGTACAACAGGTCCAACAGGCTGCGCAGCCGCCCGAGCGCCTCGTCCCGTGACACCCAGCCGCGCTCTACGGCAACAATGAGCGCCATGACACCGAAGCCCGACCCGCCGGTGACCACGAGGTCCTGCCGATCCGGGGAGCCGACCGGAATCCGGTCGCGCGCCATGCCGCAGTCGGGGTGAGCGCCTTCCCAGAAAAAGCGAAACGTCTGCCGCTGCACGGCCTCGAGCAGCGCGTCATCCGGCAATTCGGCCAGTGAGCGGGGGTTGGATTCCATCACGCCGCGGCGCTCTGGGCCCGGGCTGCCACGGCGACCGCGTCTCGCGGCAACCGGCGCAGGCCCGAATCCTTGACCAGGTGCACCACGCGGGAAAACAGCCCGTCCTGTTGCTCCGCCCGCCCGATATAAATGATCCCGGTACGCCCGAGATCTTTCGTGAGCACTTCGCTCACCCGCTGCAGTGACTCATCGTCGAGCGAATCGAGCACCTCGTCGATCAGAACCCAGTGCGGCGCATGCAGCAACAGTGTGGCGAAGGCGAGTCGCTGCTGCTCGTCCTCGTTCAACTCGCGGTCCCAGCGCTTCGAGACGTCGAGCAGCGGCTCGAGGCTCTCGAGACCGAGGCGGGCCAGAGCGCCGCTGTAGTCTTTCGACTGGAACTTGTCGACGCTCGAGGGATAGGCGAGCGCTTCGCGAAGTGTGCCGGGTGGCAGGTACGGCGTGCGCGGCATGTAGAACAACTCTTCTCCTTTCGGGTGCGAGACTCGACCCGCGCCCCACGGCCACAGTCCCCCCAGGGCACGGAACAACAGGGTCTTGCCCGTGCCCGGCGCGCCCACGATGAGCACGCGCTCCCCGGCCTTCACTTCGACCTTGCGCTCGGCAAGCAACGTGCAACCCGACGGCGAGGCGATTTCGAGATTCTCGATGGTAATCTGGCCGGGCGGACCTTCGCCGAAACTGATCTGACTCTCCACATCATGCAGAGCATCCGTCGCGATGACGGCACGCCGGAAGCTCGCTACCCGTAACAAGGTCGCGCGCCAGTCCGCGATGACACTGAAGTTGTCCACGAACCAGCGCAATGACGACTGCACCTGGGTGAAGCCGCCCGCGGCCACCATGAGGCCGCCGAAAGTCAGTGTCTTGGCGAAATACAGCGGTGCGGCCACCAGGATCGGGGCCACCAGCGTGAACCAACCGTAGCCCGAGGTCACCCAGGTGAGATTCGTGAGCCCGGTGACGAGCCGACGTGTGGCCGCGAACACGTTGCGGAAGTCGATTTCCAGGCGACGCTCCTCATCCGCCTCGCCGCCGGCAAGGGAGATAGCGTCGATATGCTCGTTCACCCGCACGAGCGAGTAGCGCAGATCGGCTTCGCGCGCATAACGGTCGGCGTTGCGGTTAATGAGGGTGCCGCCAACCCAATAGCTCAGCAACGACCCTGTGCCCGAGTAAAGCAGCGCAGCCCACACCATGTAACCGGGGATCGCGACGTGGCGGCTGCCGACACTCAACACGAAGCCACTCGAGATCTGCCACAGCACACTCACGAACGTGAACAGCAGAATCGTCGCCTGCAAGAGGCCTATGCCCAGGTCGGCGGACAGCTCGGCCAGGTGGCGCGCGTCTTCGTGCATGCGCTGGTCGGGGTTGTCGCCGATCGCGCCGGCATTGGCGAGCCGGAAGGCCCGGCGGGGTTGCAGCCAGTTCCCGATGAGATCGTAGGCGAGCCCGGCACGCAGCTTCAGTTTCAACATCTCACCGAGCCAGCGCTGTGCGACATTCAGCACCAGCAGGCCCCCGGCGATAATGGCGAACATGCCGAGCTGGAAGACGAACTCGTGCAGGTCGCGCCGTGCGAGGGCGTCGTAGAACGGCCGGTTCCAGTTATTGAGCCGGTTCTGGCCGTAGGCCGTGGTGGCGATGACCACGAAGACCGCCAGCCCGAGGAGCAGCAGCCGGTTGCGCACCGGCGCGGCCAGTAGCGCCCGGGTCATCATGCTCAGCTGCGGCACGAGACCCGCGTGCGCGGCTTCGTCGATCTCAGCGGTGGCGCTGGCGATTTCTTGTTGCGACCGTTCTATCATCACATCCAGGCTATTGCTTAATCGACTTGGCAGGAGCGGCTTTATTTTGCCATTCAAAGGCATGCGGACGTTAGCAGTCGGGTCACAATGTGTCGCGGACCCCGCTCCCGGAGTCGGCTCGTGAGTCGCGTCGGGAAGCTCATAGCCGCCATGACGCTGGCGGAAAAGCTCGGCCAGATGACCATGACCGCCTCGAGCTACGCGGTCACGGGGCCGGTTATTGCCGGGGATTCCACCCGTTCCATCCGGGACGGAACGCTGGGAAACCTGCTCAATATGGTCGGCGCGGACCACTGCCACGAGATGCAGCGGCTGGCGGTCGAGGGCTCCCGGCTCGGTATTCCCCTCCTCATCGGCCTCGACATCATTCATGGCCACCGCACCCTCTTCCCGGTGCCCCTGGCCGAAGTGGCCTCGTTCGATCCCAAAGCTTGGGCCCAGACGGCACGGGAGGCGGCCCTGGAGGGCGCGGCCGACGGCTTGGCCATGACTTTCGCTCCCATGCTCGATGTCTCCCGCGATCCTCGTTGGGGCCGCGGCGTGGAGGGACCTGGTGAGAACTCGTGGCTCGGTACACGCTTGGCGGAAGCCAAAGTGCGTGGTTTCCAAGGTGATGACCTGAGCTCAGCCGAGTCACTCGCGGCCTGCGCGAAACACTTCTGCGCTTACGGCCCGGTGACGGCAGGTCGAGAGTACGCAGCCGTCGACATCTCCGAGCGCACCGTGCACGAAGTACACCTGCCGCCGTTCGCCGCCGCGATCGATGCGGGCGTGGCCACCATCATGCCCTCTTTCACCGACCTCGCCGGCATTCCGATGACGGTGCATGTTGGTTTGCTGCGTGGGTGGCTGCGTGAGAAGCATGGCTTCGACGGTGTGATCGTGAGCGACTACAACGCCATAGGCGAGCTCATCAATCACGGCGTGGCGGCCGACCTGGTCGAGGCCGCGACGCTGTCACTCAAAGCTGGTGTTGATATCGATATGATGTCGGACGCGTACCGCCGCGGCCTCCCCACGGCCCTCGAGCGTGGGTGGGTAACCATGGAGGAAATAGACGCTGCCGTGCATCGGGTGCTCACGCTCAAGGAGCGGCTCGGTCTTTTTGACGATCCCTATCGGCGCGGTGCCAAGCCGGAAACGCCAGCCGCTTTGGCAAACAGACGCCGGGTGGCACGCGACGTTTCGGCTCGGTCCATCGTGATGCTGAAGAACGATGGTGACACCCTGCCACTGGGCCAGGTCGGGACAATCGCCGTAATCGGCCCGCTCGCCAATGCGCCCGCGGAAATGGGCGGAGCCTGGGGAGCCGCCCAGGATGTTAGAAGTCACGTCGCTGTACTCGCGGGTCTGCGCAATGCCTTGCATGGAACGGAGATCCTCCATGAGGCGGGAGTAGACATCCAAAGCGATACGACCACGGGCATCCCGGCCGCGGTCGCGCTTTGCGAGCGTGCGGACGCCATCGTGTTGTGTATTGGCGAAGCGGCCAACATGAGCGGAGAAGCGGCAAGCCGGGCGCAGTTGGACCTTCCCGGGCAACAGCGGGTCTTCGCCGAAGCCGTGTTGGCGCGCGCCCGAGAGCTTGGCAAACGAGTGGTCGTCGTGCTGTTCTCAGGTCGTCCGCTGGTGCTTCCGTGGTTGTTTGAGAAAGCGGACGCCGTGCTCGCTGCATGGTTTCTGGGAAGCGAAGCGGGTAATGCGATCGCCGACGTCCTAACGGGACGTGTATCGCCCACGGGGCGAACCCCGATGGCATGGCCAGCGGCCGTGGGACAGGTGCCCGTATTCTTCGGTCAGCGTCCGAGCGGGCGTCCCTTCAACCCGAAGGACCACTACACCAGCAGGTACCTCGATATACCGAACGAGCCGCTTTTTCCATTCGGTCACGGACTCACCTACGGACGCTTCGTCTTGTCGAATCTGCGAGTCACTCCCGATCAGGTGTCAGAGCGAGACACTCTCGAAGTGCGCGTCGACGTCACCAACGAGGGGGCCCGACGCGCGGAAGAAACCGTGTTTCTGTTCACCCACGACAAGGTCGCGAGCGTGACGCGGCCGCTGCTCGAGCTCAAAGGCTTTGGGAAGATCGCGTTAGAGCCCGGGGCGTCGGGAACCGTCGCGTTGCAACTACGTGCGGCGGAGTTGCGGTTCTTGGGGTTGGACATGAAGCCAGTGTTTGAGGCGGGGGAAGTGGAGGTTCTCGTCGGGCCCTGCGCGGACCGTGCGAAGTTGCTGATGACCGGCGTCAAGTTGGAGCGTTAGCGCGTGTCGCGTCCTCTTCCCGCGCGCAGGCTCGAGCGCCACGACTCGAGGCCGGCGGCTCACTTCCGCCGACCCCATACGACCGGGCACATCTGCAGGTTGGGAATCGAAGTTGGATGCGTCGGCGTACCCGACGTCACCAACCCGTTCAAGGCTCTGCAGATACCGTTACTTTGTCGGGGACCACGGTGGACTTGCCACTGTGAGTGGCTAGCCACGAGCCGAGCAGGATCAGCGCAAGCCCGAGAACCGCGCCCGGACCGAACTGTTCGTGTAACACCAGGACCCCGAGGAGCGCCGCGACCGCCGGATTCACATAGGTGATGACGGCGGCGCGCGCCGCGCCGATCTGCGCTATGAGGTAGACAAACAGCCAGAGCGCCAACGCCGAGCACACCGCTCCCAACACGACGAGCGAAGTCAACACCAGCAGCGAGGGTACCCTGGCGGGCAGCGACCAGAGCGTCGTCG
>DATMQL010000224.1:0-7573 GCA_035566815.1 Steroidobacteraceae bacterium
CCGCTGCCGTCGTTGGATCGTAGACTATCTTGCCGGGGACGCGATAGTTCTCATAGGACTTCGCGTCCTTGGTGCCGTAGGTGCCGTTGCTATATAACTCCACGTCGCCGGGCAGTTGGATCCCGGCGTTGAATCCCACGAGCTTGAAGTGGGTTTCGGCGTCGCCCTGGATGTGGTTGATATAGGGATAGCCGGGTACCAGCGGGATGTTGCTGTTGGGGTAGTCGCCCGAGAAATAGGCCGGATCCGTGCGTGGATCCAGGTTGCCGCGGTCGGTGTGACCGTGGTTGGAGACCTGCGCGGTCAGATTGATGTAGGAATTCTCCACCGGTGCGAAACCCGCGTTGGCGTTGACATTGGTCGTCGAGCCGCCGCCGTCGAAGAAGCCGCCATAGGTGGCGTCGATCGAACCGCCGGAGGGGTTCTTCTTGAGGATGAAGTTGATGACGCCCGCGATGGCGTCGGAGCCGTATTGAGCCGCGGCGCCATCGGTCAACACCTCGATGTGGTCGATGGCGGCCATGGGGATGAAGTTCAGATCCACGCCCGCGCCGCCCGAATAGGCCGACCCGCCGTCAATGGCGAGGCTGGCCGTGGTGTGGCGGCGCTTGCCGTCCACCAGCACCAGCACGTGGTTGGGGGAGAGGCCGCGTAACCGGGCCTGCAGCGTCTGGTTCGCCATGTCGAAGCCAAAGGCCTGTGCCTGGAAGGAGGGCACGAGCTGCGCGAGGGCATCGATGAGGTTGGTCTTGCCGGTGGCCTGCAGCGCGTCCCCAGCGATGATCTGGATGGGCGCCGCGCTCTCGGCCGCGGCGATACCCTTCTGGCGCGTCCCGGTGACAATGACTTCATTTTCCCCGCTCGTACCCGCTGAGTCGGCCGCTGCATCTGCAGCTGCATCTGCAGCTGCGTCTGCGGCCCGTGCCCCCGATACCCCGAAAATAGCCGCCGCGACCGCCGCGGCAATTGAGGAAGTCTTTTTGGTGTTTGATAACATTTAGTATCTCCCTGGATGATTGCCACAAAGCCCAGCCCCCCCTGGGATGCGCTGCTCCTGCAATAATTCGGCCAGGATGTGTGTTCGCGGCGTCGCCGGCGCGTGGCAGCCGCTGTTCGAGAGACCTCGGCACGGCAAAAGTTGTTGGATTAACGCCGAGTTAGGCGCGTTAGGATGATGCGATGGCAGCGCCGCAATGACTGTCGGCTTTACGCCACGCGCTGTGTTTTGCGGTGCTCGGGCAAGCTCGTCGTGATACATAACTGATCACGATTTCGCCATGTTGCCTCAAGTTGGAGCATGGCCTGCGGAATCGATACGCTCCCGCGCCCGCGCCCCATATCCGTGCGCAGCGCCCCAATATGGCGCCGCCGCTGCCCTCGGCTCAACATCACCCGGGAAGTTGACGTCCAGGCCCGCGCCCTCGAGACCGTCGACCTGCTTCTCGACGCCGGAGCAAACATCAACACAAACGTAACCAACAGTCATATCCATACAGACGAAACAGCAATACAGACAAAACAGCCATACGGACAAACATCGGAGGCGGTCGCGGCAGGTGGCGCGTCGGTCAATCTCCGACACATGCGCACGACCTTGGTCTTGCTCGCTTCGGAGTCAACCTGAACGTCGCCGCTCGCGAACCACTCACGTCGAACCCACCCACGCCGAGCCGCGCCATCCCGCGACTTACGAACTCCAAACGCGCTTTCTGATAAATTCGCCGGCCACCTACCACGCCATCTACTGGACTTGCATGTCACGTCGATCGATGAAATCACTGGTTCCCGCCGTCGTCGCAGGGCTCATGCTCGCCGCGCCAGCCGCGTCTTTCGCCGAGTCGACCCCCGAGTATCACGTTACCCGCACCGTAGCCCTGGGAGCGCCGGATCGCTGGGACTATGTGGTTTTCGACCCGGCTTCCGGCCGGGTCTATGTGGCACACGGGGATGAAGTTACCGTGGTGGACGGAAAAAGCGGTGACATTGCCGGACACGTCAAGGGTCTCCCGGGGGGGACGCACGGCGTCGCCCTCGTGACTTCACTGGGTATCGGCTTCACGGACGACGGTGAAGCCGGACAGGCCGCCTCGTTCGACCTCAAGAGCCTCTCGGTAAAAACCAGGATCAAGGCGGCTGAGGATGCGGACGCGATCGCCTTCGATCCCACCAGCGGACATGTGTTTGTCATCAATGGCGACACCGGCACCATCACCGTCATCGACCCCAAGACCAGCGCCGTAGTCGCCACCATCCAGGGCGGCGGCAAGCTCGAATACGCCGTTCCAAGCGGAGCCGGCCAGCTCTATGTCAACGGAGCAGGTCAGAAAGAGGTTCTGAGGGTCGACACCCGAAGCAACCGTGTCGACGCGCGCTGGCCGGTCCCCGACTGCACCAGCCCTCACGGCCTGGCTCTCGACCCTGCCACACACCGGCTGTTCGTGAGTTGCCTCAACAACATCCTCACGGTCGTCGATTCAGACAGTGGGAAGGTCGTGACGAAGCTGCCCATCGGCAGCGGCAGCGATGCCGTCGTATTCGACCCCAAGCGCAAGCTGATTTTCAGCTCCAACGGACGCGACGGGACGCTGTCGGTCATCGAGGAGCGGGACGCGCAGACCTTCGTGTCGTTGGGCAGTATCAAGACCACCCTCAGTGCACGCACCATGGGTATCGATCCCGCGACCGGGCGTATTTACCTCGCGGCCGCCGATGTCGACCCCAGTACCACCGGGCAGAAGCGCCCGGCCATCCTGCCCGGCTCGCTGAAACTGCTGATACTCGATCCCGCCCACTGAGTGTCATAACTCAGACATTTAGGACTCCATCACTACAGCTTTCTCAAGCAATGCAATAAAACAGTAACATACCTCTGCGATTCTGCGTCGCCGCAATTGTTTGAATATTACGGGACGCTGTTAGTTATGACTTTTCGCAGACCTGTGTCGATGGCGGGCGCTTCCGCCGCCATGTTAGTCGGAATCTTCGCATCGGGCGGCGCTGCCGCCGCAACCGGGAGCGACGCCGCCAGTTCCACCTCCGACTCGGCACCGGCGCCAACGCCGGTCGACGCCAATGGCAACTCTTCCGCGCTCGAGCAAATCACCGTCCTCGGACAGCGCACGACTCCGGAGATCGCGCGGGCCGCCCAGGAGCAGGCGCTCAATCTCGTCAACCTCACCACGGCCGATGAGATGCAGAAGCTGCCGGATGTCAACACCGGAGAGGCGATACGTCGCGTCCCCGGTATTTCCCTGGAGACCGACACGGGCGAGGGGCGCTACATCAATATCCGTGGGCTCGACGCGGACCTCAACAGCACGACCTTCGGCGGCCTGAGATTGCCGCCCACCAACAACAGCTCACCCTCCGGCGCCGGCCGGGCCGTGGCATTCGACTCCATTCCCCTCGGTTTCGTCGGCGCGATCAAGGTCACCAAGTCCAACTTGCCCGAACAGGACGCCGAAGCGCTGGGCGGCACGATCGACATCACGCCGAAGACGGCCCCCGCGGACGGCAAGCCGTTTGCCGACGTCAAGCTGGGTACGGGCGAGGAGCTGCTGCGGCACACTTGGATCACTGACATCGCCGGCACTGCCGGTACGCGCTTCGGCGGGAGCGGCGGGTACCAGCCTTTCAGCGTGCTGGTGACCGCTTCGACTTATGACGATCGCCGCGGCGTCAACGATGCGGAAGCGGGCTTCGTCGATAACCAGGCGGGCGGGGTTCCAGACAAGGCATTCGCCGGATTCGAGCAGCGCTACTATCAATACCATCGCGAGCGGCACGGCTACGGGGCCGATCTGGGCTTCACGCCGGACGACAACAACGAGTTCTTCGCGCGCTATTACGACGCCGGGTACTCGGAAACCGTGATCCGCAATCGGCTCATCTGGAATTACACCGGTACACCGACCGTGGCCCCGAACGATCCGAACGGCTTCGTTCAAACCGCGACCTTCACCAAGGCGCTGCGCGATGAGAAGGAATATCTCGATTCCAGGGTCGCCGAGGTGGGCGGCAAGAGCCTGTTCGGCGCTAACACCCTCGACTATCACGTGGGCTACACCAAGGGCACCTACTACAAGCCCTACGACTACAACTCGGGCTTCGACAATCCGGCGAGCGCCAACGTCTTCTACGACAATACGACGTTGCCGAACTGGCCGGTCATCAAGGCCCTGCCGGGCACGGCCTCGAACGGAACGGTAACCGTGAACCCGGCCGACCCAACGGGCTACGCGCTGACGAGCCTCGGCACCCAGTCCCAACACTCCAACGACCACGAATGGGGGATCGGCGCGAATCTGACCCTCCCGACGCACTTCACGGAGCATGCGGACGAGCAATTCAAGTTCGGACTCAACGCCCGCCTGCGCAACAAGACCGGCGACCAGACCACCACCTCAGTGGATGCGGTGCCGGCGCTGCCGCTCACCTCCGTGGTGTCCGGACCGAACATCGTCTACTACCAGGACCACTATCCCAACGGACCTCAGATCGAGGGCAGCCCCTTGCGGGCCCTCTATGCCGCCGCCGTGGCGTCTGGAAACATAACAGGGGACCCGATCGGGAACGCGTTGGCCTCCGTCCACGACAAGGAAAACGTCTACGCCGCCTACGGCCAATACCAGTTCGGGTTCGGAGCGCTAGAGGTCGTCACCGGGGTGCGTGTCGAGAGAACCGAAGCGACCTACGCCGGCTTCGAGTCCGACACTTCCGGATCGGCCGTGAGCGCCGTCTGTCCGATCCTCGATCCTGTCAACAACCCCACAACTCGCGTTTGCCCGATATCGAACCCCAGGAATTACACGAACGTCTTTCCAAGCCTGCAGACCCGCTACGAGCTGCAGCCCGACCTGGTTGCCCGCGCCGCGATCTCATCCACGATTGCCCGCCCCGGCTTCCAACAGCTCACCGCTTCCACGACGGTCGACAGCGGGGGGAACATTACGACGGGTAACCCGAATCTCAAGCCCACCACGGCGACAGCGCTCGACCTCGCGCTCGAGAAGTACCTGCCCCACGCCGGTATCGCATCGGCGGGCTTTTTCGCCAAGGACATCAAGGATTACATTGTCAAGAACGTCTCTCAGCAGGCCGGCGGCGCGCAAAAGACCGAAGGCAACCTGGGAGTCGTCGATCTGATCAGCTTCGCGAACGCCCCCACATCGCATCTGTACGGCTTCGAGACGAACTACGTGCAGTACTTCCGCGATCTGCTGCCCGGCCCCCTGGGTGGCTTGGGCGTCTCCGCGAACTGGACCTGGGTGGACTCGTCGTACCGCCTCCCGGTTGTCGACCCCGTCACCAACCTGAGCACCCAATCGCGCACATCGGTGCTGCCGTCCACGTCCCGCAATACGGCCAACGCCGAATTGCTCTACGACATGTACGGATTGAATCTCACGCTGGGTGCCTACTACACCAGCAAGAATATCTTCGGCGTAGGGAATACGGCAGCGCTCGATATCTGGACCCAGGAGCGTTTCTCGGTGGATTTCGGCAGCCAGTACCGCGTCACGCAGGCCTTCAATGTCTATTTCAACCTGAAAAATCTCACCAACACAGCCTTGAAATTCACCGAAGGTCCTGGCGAGGGCCGCGTCATCCAGCGCGAGTTCTACGGCTTGACCATGCAGTTCGGCGGGAATTACAAATTCTGAAGCCTCACCGCCAGGTATACGCTGCTCCACAGCTGCGCCGCATTCGACTCATCGGCATCGGTGCCGCTGGATCCGAACGGCGCGATACGGTAGCGGCCGCCCTCGAAACGCCAACTCCACAGTTCCGAGCTCCGTACCGATTGCGTGGCCGTGATGGCTCGCCAGAGTGTTTGTTGGGCGGCCAGCAGGTGTTGTCTTACGGACTTCGGCAGGTCGGTCCGCTCGAGTTGTCGAGCGAGACCGCTGGCGAACAGGGCCTGTTGCCACGACCAGACAACCGTGCCGTGATAGGCGTGATTGGTAAAGCGCGCCCTGACGGCGTCAGCTGCGAAAACGGGATTGGCCACGACCATACCGGCATCGGTCATTAGCCCGAGTGGAAAGGGCCGAATCACACTCTCTACGTCGCGATCGAGAGCTGTTGGCGAAGGCATGGCGAACAGCAGCTCGAGTGTTTCGTCGGAATTGACGATCGGCACTGGCTTGCCGGCGAGATCGAGCGAAATAGCGTGAAAGTTGACTGAATCCGTCCCGAGCGCGGCCAGTGCGTCTGCGGCGGGCACACCGATCTGCCGGGCATACGAATCGACGGCGGCGCGAGCGCTTGCGTTATCGATTGTCATGTTGAAGAGGCTTGGCGCGCGCTCGCGCCAGATCCTCGCGTCGGCGGCCGCACGGCTGAGGAGCTTGCGATCGCCAGCGGCGAGAAAGGGATCCAGCAGGCCGCTGGCGAGAAGACGGGTGGTAGCCTCGAGTGCTGCCGGCACCAGGACAGCATTGACATCGTAGGGGTAACGTCCACCCCCTATCCCGTCCTCACTGTCGCGCCATTGTCCGGTTGCGTGGCCCGGTTTCAGCGCGACCAGGTTGCGGTAGCGGGGGTCCGTGGCAAAGTTTGCGGTATTCCTGGCGACCAGGCGCAGATTGCGGATCAATGCCTGGCCGGCCGAAGTCCGCGTGTTGCCATAGGCCCCAACATCGTCGCTCAGATAAGCGGAGGCGCGCTTTTTTCCCTCGGGGTCGTCGAGGAGATAGGGGGCGATAACGGGCGCCAGCAGATAATTTCCGTCAATCATTCCATAGTCGAAAATGGGTGCGTCGCTCAGAGAGCCGTCCTGCCTCTTGTGGCTGAGCACGGCGAATTCTCCAATGGCTTCCTCGTGCGCCACCTCGCCATCGCCTGAAAGGCGCGCCAGCACGGCGCGAAGTGCCGCCTCGCTTGCCTCGGGCGCGAGGACCGGCATCAAGAGCCGGACTGACATCAAGGTGTCGCGGCCGAAATAGGTATTGAAGCGCCACGATCCCGCCAGGAATTTCTCCTTGTAGCTGAGAAAGGTCAGGGTTTCTCTGGCCCTCTCGTCCTGACTCTCCCTGCCGTTGAGGAGGGCGGTGCCCGACAGCGGCGTCAATGGGACTTCCCCACTCAGAGCGGTGACGCGAAGTTTGATCCGTCCGTCGACACCGGCGGAAATCCGGCCGTCCGCCAGCAACCTGCCGTCGCTGACGGCAACCTCCAGGCGATAGCCGGCTGCCCCGTCGAGTCGGTTGCGGGCCCAGGTGAGGGTATTTCCCGAAGCCTCGGGGCGAACCACGACTTCCCCCGGCACGGTTCCCAACGATTGATAGTCCCGCAGAACCCGTACACTCGAGAGCACGGCTTCTTTAGGCGCCAGGCTCTTGACCACGATCGAGGCCTCAAAGCCGATCCCATAAAGGGGACGCCCCGCGGAATCCCGGCCAACCAGCGCCGTGGGCGCGGAGTCAACGATCCACTCCGCTGTGGCCTCCTGCCGCTGAAACCACAATCCGACGCCGCTGTTCCCCGCGGGAAAGGCGACCAGGATGCGGAGGTCTCGACCTGAGCGCAGCACCAGGTGTGCCGCCGTCCTGCCGTCACGGAGGAAGTAATT
>DATMQL010000225.1:0-25731 GCA_035566815.1 Steroidobacteraceae bacterium
CGGAAATTACGCACGCCCTCGCGCAGTGTCTCCGCAGTGCGCATCGCTTCATCCAGCGAGCAGCTTTCCAGCAGGATGCCGAACTCGTCACCACCCAGACGCGACAAGGTATCGCGCCAGCGCACCTTCGATTTCAACAGCGCGCCCACCTGCCCCAACAAGGCGTCGCCCGCACTGTGACCACAGGTATCGTTGACGATCTTGAACTGGTCGATGTCGAGATAACACAGCGCGTAGGAAGCCTCGCGCGCCTTGGCGCTCTTCAGAGCCCGTTCAACACGACTTTCAAACTCGCGCCGGTTCACCAGGCCCGTGAGGAGATCGTGACTTGCGTGGTAGGACAGGCGCCGGTTGAGCTCGCGCGACTCGCTCACGTCATGGAACACCAGCACACCGCCGGCGACGTGGCCCGCGCCATCGCGAATGGGGGCCGCCGTGCTTTCGACATACAACTCATTGCCGTCGCGGCGGATGAGGAGCATCGGCCGTACCGACTTGATCGGGCGAATGCGGCGGATGGAAACGCTCAATGGATTTTCGAGCGGCTCGCAGGTCTCCTCGTGAAAGGCACGGAAGATCTCCTCGACCGGACGCCCCATGGCGTCCTCGAGACGCCAGCCGGTCAACTCTTCCGCGACCGGGTTGATGTAGTCGATGGTCGAATGAGCGTCAGTGGTGATGACGCCGTCGCCGATCGACTGCAGAGTGATCTGCGCGCTCTCCTTCTCCCGGAATAACGCTTCTTCGTACAGTTTGCGCTCGGTGACGTCGAGCTCCACGCCTACCAGCCGCAGCAGGCGCCCGTGCTTGTCCACTCGCGCCGTGGCGCGACTCACGACCCAACGCCACTCGCCATTGCGATGGCGCATACGGTGGGTGCTTTCGAAGAGCGGCGTTTTGCCGGCAACGTGATCGCGTATCGCGGCCTGCACGCGCGACAGGTCGTCCGGATGGACGAGACTGCGCCAATCAGGGGAGCCGCGCATGTCCTCGTCGGCATAGCCCAACATCGCCTTCCAGCGAGGCGAGAAATAGACTTCGTTGCTCTCGACGTCGAAGTCCCAGAGACCGTCGTTCGCCGAAGCCTGCGAAAGGTTGTTGCGCTCCTCGAGCTTCGCGAGGCGTGTTTCGATACGGATACGCTCGAGACCGGTGGCGAGGCTCGTGCCGATGAGCTTCATCAGCAGTTGCAGATTCACGTCCCAGGCGCCGCGCGGCATGGTTTGCGCAAGTCCCAGGAAGCCGGCCGGCTTGCCCTGGACCCGCATGGCGACCAGCAGTGCCGATCCTATCTGCAACTCCGCGAAGCGCTGTGCCTCAGCCGTCTGCTCCTTGCGAGGCGTGCTTGTGTCACGCAGCTCCGAGAGACGCAGGTGATCCAGGCGCCCCTTGAGCCACGGAAAGGTGTCGACGGGCGCGCCCTGCAGCCCTTCCGGCCGACATTGCGCAAAGGCGCTGCGGGCGAGCTGCACATCCTCGATGACGAGCTCGTTCGGGCGAAAGGCAATCAGAAACGCGCAATCGCTGCCCGTGGCGTCCCGTAGCAATTCGAGATTGCGCCGTACACATTCATCGACCGTCTCTCGGCGCATGTTCTGGAAATCGACCGCGATCTTCGTACAGGCGACGTCGATACCTAGAACCGGCTTGGGGGCTCTGCCGCTCCAAGCGTCTGCCGAAAGGATGTCCGAAGCGGTGAAATCCGCTGGCTTATCCGGCGGCAGAATCGACATTGATCCGTGACCTCCCGCGTCTTGTGGCGTACCCAAGCAGCGCAGCCTATCCGACCTGGCTCCGCCTGAACGTGATCTCCGTCTGTCGGACGCGCCGCTGGTACTGTGAGTTTTTAAAGGTAGTTACGTAAGATTCTCGCACACTCTTTCAAGAACACAAGCTAACGTGCTGTTCAAGCACAAGTTAGCGATTTAACTTATATCGCCGACGGGTGTGCGGTCTGTATTGAGGAGATCTAACCAGCTCTCGATGACGGTCTTTGGCGTGATGCCGAGGATGTTCTGCCGACCATCCACCATACCGGTGAGCGCTACAGCGGGTGTCGTGGTGCCGCCCGGACGATAGAGATTCGAAGGTGCGGTGCCGAAGAGCGCTACCGTCGGGCAGCCTAGCGCGGCCGCCGCGTGCGCCGGCCCGGTGTCGACGGAAATCATGCTGTGCGCTCTCTGCAACAGCGCCAACAGCGTGCGGACCGACAGATCGTCCGCGACATTGTAAACGTCCGGCACCCCTGCCCTCTCGATGATGGCGGCGTTGAAACGCCCTTCCGCGCGGGTTCCGGAGAACAGGATCGCATGATCCGGGCAGACCTCACGAACGGCTGTCACGACCTTAGCCCAGTGCTCCTCAGGCCAATACTTGGTCGTACCCGAGCGGGGACGAAGCCAACGTCTGGCGATGTGGCGGCTCCCGGGATGCACGATCACGAACTGTCGCCCTGTGAGCCGACGCCGTGCGAGCCACGCTTCGAGCTCACTCACCGCGGCGGGCGTGATGTTGAGACGCGCCGCCCTCGGAACTCCTGGCCTGGCAGGAGGAAGAAGTCCTTCGAACGCCTTGGGTGTGTAGCTGCCGAAGCGCAGATAACGATCCGCGAAGGTCTCCTCCGGCGCCCATGTATAGGCGTTCGTGTCGCATATGTAATCGTCGGGAATGCCGGCAAGAGACAGCAGTCCCCGACCCTCGCCACGATCACAAAACCATGTCGGGCCGCTCCCCCGCTCACGGAGCCACGCGACGAGCCGCTGCTGCTGCGGACTGAGCCAGTAAGGGGTGCGGCGGCTGCGGATGATGAAGAGCCGCCCGACCGCGCTTTCCGACTCGAGCAGCGGCTGGGTCCAGGGGCCCGATGAAATGACATCGACCGGCGTGCCGAACCGCAGCTGCAGCTGTTGCAGCAGCACCGTGAGCAACACGATGTCGCCGAACGCTCCGCAGCGCATGACCAGCGGCCGAACCTCTGCGGCGCGGGCCGTGGAGGGAGCGAGTTGGCGTTGTCCCGACATCAGCGGCCCAGGGCCTCCCGGGCAACTCCGTACAAGCGCTTGAGCTCCTGCTCCATCTCCACCTGCAAGGCTTCGATGCCGGCGGCGGCGCTGGTTCGGGGCACGTAGCGTGGCGGCCCGATCGCAATGGCCACCCGCGAAAACGGCATGGGGATGACAAACTTGTCCCATTTGACGAGCCAGGCGCGCGAGACCGCGTAAGCCATGGGCAGAATCGGGCGAGCTGACATCTGTCCGAGCAGTATGGCTCCAATCTTGAATTTGAAGCGCGGGCCGCGCGGACCGTCCGGGGTGATGATCGGCGAAACGCCGTGCTTCACGAGCGCTTCGTAGTAGTCCCGCAAAGCGCGCGCACCCGTGTGCGTCGAGGAGCCGCGGATAGCCGTCGCACCGAGCCGACGGACCATCATCGCGCCCAGCTCGCCGTCCACGGACGGGCTGATGAGCCAACCGACCGCCAACCCCTTCGCCCTCTGCTCCAGCAGAAACCTCGCACAGAACAGCTGATGCTGGTGCCAATAGCACGGGACGAGTGAGGGAGCCTTGGCGAGCGCCTCGTCGAGATGTTGAGCGCCGTCGACGCAGACCACGCGGCAGGTGCGCAGCCAACCCTTGATGATGGCGAGTCCGACAGGAACGGCGAGCCGGTACAGGAGCCGCCTGGCCGCGGTCATCCGGCGCCCGGAGCTGGTGATCTTCCGGTAAATGGTGTTACGGAGATCGCCGTCGTCGTTTTTCATGCCACTTTTCAAGGGCGCGCAGTTTCCGTCGAAAAGCGCTCGGGCGCAAACGCTACCTGCGCGGCCGCCGCCTCCACCTTTCGGGGCGCTGACCGCAACGGCGCCGCTGCGATAAGATGCCGGTTTCGCCCTCAGCACCCCTGCATGACCGCCACCCAGCCCAGCCGCACCCAACCGCCCGAGGCGGAGCTTCAGTTCGACATCGGCGCCACGGATGATTCCCTGGAGCGGATGATCGAGCTGTTTGCCCGTTACGGCGACACGTACCGGGTCTTCTCGCCGACGCGCAAGGCCTATACCTACATCGTCCATCACCCGGACGACGTCAAGCGCGTGCTCGTCTCGAACCATCGCAACTATACCAAGGGGATGGGCCTCGACCGGGTCAAGATCCTCCTCGGCAAGGGGCTCATGACGAGCGAGGGCGACCTGTGGAAACGCCAGCGTTACATGATGCAGCCGTTTTTCCACCGCCGCGTCATAACGGAATTCGCGCAGACGCTCGAGAAGGCGAACGATCGTTTCATAGCGCGTTGGGAAGCGCTCGCCGCCCGCGGCGAGCCAGTAAACATCACCGACGAGATGAGCGAGCTCACACTCGACATCGTGCTGCGCTCCATCTTCGGCCGCGATCTGCAGCGCATGTCCGAACAACTCGGCGGCAATCCTTTCGAGGTGGTCACCAAGGACCAGGAGCGCAACCTGCAGTTCGCGTTCAAATTCCGTTCACTGTCGAAGATCGTTGCCGGGCTGATGGAGCGGCGGCGAGCGGAGAGTGAAGAGCATTTTGACTATGTCGCGATGCTCATGAGCGCGCGTGACAAGGATACGGGCGCTCCGATGAGCGACCGCGAGCTCATCGACGAAGTCATGACACTCATCGTCGCCGGCCATGAAACGACGGCGAGCGGGCTCAACTGGACGTGGTACCTGTTGTCGCAGAACCCCGAAGCCGAAGCGCGCCTGCACGCCGAAATAGACGCCGCGCCCGACATGTCGACACCGAACCTCGCGCAGATGGAGTCGCTGGCGTACACCCAGCAAGTCGTCAACGAAGCACTGCGTTTGTATCCACCGGGCTGGTTGCTTTCCCGCCGCGCGATCGAGGCCGATGTGCTGGGTGGCTATGACATTCCGGCCGGCTCGAACGTTCTGCTGCCGCTGTATCTCTTGCATCGGGACGGCCGGTTCTGGAAAGATCCCGAGCGCTTCTGGCCGGAGCGTTTCGCGCCGGAGCACGAGGCCGAACGCCCGCGGTTTTCGTACATGCCTTTCGCGGCGGGTCCGCGGCACTGCATCGGCGAGACTTTCGCGCTGTACGAGATGCTGATGCATCTCTACAAGGTCGCTCGCCGCTATCGCCTGACCTACGTACCGGATAAGCCGCTGGAGCTCGAGGCGCAGATCAACCTGCGCACCCTTCACCCCTTGCACATGAGGCTGGAACGCCGCTGATGTTGAAAGCAACGACCCTGACCGAGCTCTTCGAGTCCAACCGCCACGCCTCCGGGACCATTACCTACCTGGAAGGCGAGAACGACTCGCGCGAAGTTTCCTATGCCGAGTTGCATGAGCGCGCGCTCGGCATCCTGTATCACCTGCAGCGGATCGGTGCCCGCCGCGGCGACAAGCTCATCCTCTTCCTCGGCAACAACGAACAGTTCATCGACGCCTTCTGGGCGGCCATCATCGGCGGCATTACCCCGGTGCCGATTGCGCTCGGTATCAGCGACGAGCATCGTCACAAGTTACTTCGGGTTGCACGCAAGCTCGGGGCGCCATTCATCTACACCGAGCGTCGCTCGCTCGATCGCATCGGCGCGTTCGCCGAGCAGGTAGGCGAGAACGAGTTGTTCAAGGGGCTGCGCTCGCGAGCGTTCCTCGTCGACGATCTCGATGACATCTCGCGCGCCGGCAAACCCTACGAGGCGAAGCCGGACGATGTGGCGTTCATCCAGTTCTCTTCGGGCTCGACCAGCGAGCCGAAGGGCGTGGTGCTCACTCATAGCAATGTCATAGCCAACTGCAGCGGAGTGAGCCAGGCGGCGAAACTCACCGAAGATGACATCAGCCTCTCGTGGATGCCGCTCACCCACGACATGGGGCTCATCGGCTTCCACATCATCATGTTCTCGAAACGGGTGCATGCGCATCTGATGCCGACCGAGCTGTTCGTGCGGCGGCCGATGTTGTGGCTCACGCTGGCCTCGAAGGTGCGCGCGACGATCCTCTGTTCGCCTAACTTCGGCTACAAACACTACCTGAAAGTGCTCGGTGACCGGCCGGTCGAGGGGCTCGACTTATCGGCCGCACGGCTCATTTTCAACGGCGCCGAGCCGATTTCGGTCGACCTCTGCAACGAGTTCCTGACCCGTCTCGAGCCCGCGAAGCTGGCGCGTAACGCGATGTTTCCCGTGTACGGGCTCGCGGAGGCCTCACTCGCCGTGACCTTTCCGGAGGTCGGCTCGCCGATGCGCACGATCACTCTCAACCGGCATCGGCTCAATGTCGGCAGCCCGGTGGAACTCGTCGCGAAGTCGGACAAGGATGCCGTCGAGCTCATCTCGGAAGGAAAAGTCATCCCCTACTGCAAGGTTCGTGTCACCGACGATGAAGACCAGCCGCTGCCTGAAGATCGCATCGGCAATGTGCAGATGACGGGCGACAACGTCACTCGCGGTTATTTCGAGAATCCGGAAGCCAACACAGCGGCATTCAGCGCGGATGGTTGGTTACGCACGGGCGACCTCGGCCTGTTCCACCAGGGGGAGATCTACATCTCCGGACGGGCGAAAGAGATCATTTTCGTCAACGGCCAGAACTACTATCCCCACGATATCGAGGCTATCGCGCAGCATGCCGACGGGCTCGAGCTCGGTAAGGTGGTCGCTGCCGGTGTACGGCCGGCGGACTCACAGACCGAGCAACTGGTGGTGTTCGTTCTTCACCGAAGTGGCATGGAGGAATTCCTGCCCCTCGCCACCCGGGTCGCGCGACTCATCAATGAGCAGACCGGCCTCGAAGTGGGTGCCATCGTGCCCGTGAAGCGCATTCCGAAGACCACCAGCGGCAAGATCCAGCGCCACCTGCTGGAACAGAGCTTTCTCGACGGCGAATTCGCTGCCGAGCTCAAGGAGCTGGCGACACTGCGCGCGGCCGAGCGTGGCGGCAGCCCCGAGACCGGCTCGCTCACGGAGATCGAGGACAAGCTGAAGACGATCTGCGATGCGGCCATGCAGGGCAAGCGCATCGGCGTGAACGACAATCTGTTCGAGGTCGGCGCCAGCTCGCTCAAGCTCATCGAAATCCATGAGCGGATCGATCACGAGTACCCCGGGCTGGTGGACCTCACCGAGCTGTTCGACTTCCCGACCATTGGGGAGCTGGCGCGGCATCTGCAGAGCAAGCTGGGGACTTAGGGGGCGGCGCCGGCTCCTGGCACTTGCAGCGCCATTCTGGTATCCGTTTGACATATTCCAGATCGCCTAAACATTGACCTCCGATACAGGGCGGCGGTACAAAGGCTGAAAGCGCAGCGCAAAGATGCGGCTACACTCAAGGGATCATGGACTCACAGGGCCTGTCCGGCGACACGATTGCCACCCGATGCGAACGTAGACTGTCGGACTGCGGTATCCGTCCGACCGGCCAGCGCGTGCGCATCGCGTCGCTGCTTCTCGCAGAGCCACAGCACCTTTCCGCTGAGCAGATCCTCGAGAGCCTGCGCGCCGCCGGCGCCCGCGTTTCCAAGGCCACGGTCTACAACACGCTGAACCTCTTCGCCGAGCGTGGGCTTATCCGGCAGCTTTCGGTCGATGGCTCTCGCGCCTGGTTCGACTCGAACGTCGACGCGCACTACCACTTCCACGATATGACGAGCGGCGCCCTCATCGACGTGCCGATCCCCGACGTGGAATTCAGCCGCCTCCCCCCTCCGCCCCCCGGCACCGAAGTCGCCGGCATCGATATCGTGATCCGGCTCCGCCGAAAAAGCTGATCGAGGCCGCTCATGGAGGTCACAACGTGTGAACTCCGGGGTGACGCCGCCGGACGTAATCTATAGAATCGCCGCCCGCGCCGGGATAGGCTGCGGCATCCGGCCAGATAGCAATTCGTGCTGACTTAGCTCAGTTGGTAGAGCAACTGATTCGTAATCAGTAGGTCCGCGGTTCGATTCCGCGAGTCAGCACCATCCCTGCTGCTGGGGGATTCACCCCGCTGTGTGATGAGCAAGCTCGGCGTTGAGCTCGTCCTGCGTGAGGCACGCCTGCATCCGGCAGAAGTATTCGTTGCCGTGTTTCATGACTCTCCAGTAGCCCTTAGGAACCGCGGTCTGTCCCGTATCGGGGCGACCGACCGATGTTCCGCCCTATGGCTGTCGGTTCGCCGGATCCTGCTCCGTCCTTGGGAGGACCCGAGCAGCATTCACCTCAATGCATCAACCTGGATAGAGGGCCAAGACCATGTCCGCGACAGATACGAACACGATCCGACTCCATCGAGTACTCCACGCGACCCCGGAGCGCGTATATCGCGCTTTTCTCGACCCGGCTGCCCTATGCAAATGGCTACCGCCTAACGGCTTCACCTGCACGGTGCATCACATGGATGCGAAGGTGGGCGGAACCCACAAGATGTCATTCACGAACTTCTCCTCCGGTAACCAACACTCGTTCGGCGGGACCTATCTCGAGCTCGTGCCGGGCGAGCGGATCCGCTACACGGACCGGTTTGACGATCCGAATCTGCCTGGCCAGATGCAGGCGACGATTACCCTGAAGAAGGTTTCGGTCGGGACCGAACTCAACATCGTGCAGGAAGGCGTGCCTGCGGCCATTCCGCCCGAGGCTTGTTACCTGGGATGGCAGGAGTCGCTGGTGCTCCTGGCAAAGCTGGTTGAACCCGAAATCCCGGGCTAGGCTCTTGAAATGGGAAATGAGCTCGACAACGCCGTCCGGAAACTCTGTCTCGCATTCCCGGAGACAGAGGACTTCATCTCTCACGGAAATCCGAATTTCCGCGTTCGCGGCGGGAAGATTTTTGCAACGTATGCCGTGAATCACCACGGGGATGGGCGCATAGCACTGTGGTTGAACACTCCGGAGGGTATGCAGGACGCGCATGTGCACGCTGAACCCAAGTACTTCTTCGTACCGCAGTATGTGGGACCGAGTGGCTGGCTCGGAGTGCGGCTCGATGTTGGACTCGCATGGAAGCGCGTCGCCCCAATCGTGCGGGCGGCCTACGAGCGTGTCGCGCCCGCCAGGCTGAGCAGCCAACTCGGGAAGACGCCTGCCGTACCCGCGCCGAAGCGGAAATTCACCGTCGCGGATGTCGATCCCAGGAACACGCCGCGCGGCAAACAAATTCTCGCGAGCCTGCGGAAGATCTGCCTGGCTCTACCCGAAACGTCCGAAGGCCTGCAGTTCGGTCAGCCGGTCTGGCGCGCGGGGAAGAAGGTTTTCGCGCAAGCGTATTGTTATGAGGAACGCTGGCGGGTGGCGTTCTGGGTGGGTGTCCATGCCCAACTGCTCATGACCGACGACCCGCGCTACACGATCCCGCCCTACATGGGCCATAACGGCTGGATTTCACTCGATGTCGCGAAGAAACACAGCGAGCGCGAGCTGCAGTCGCTGGCGCTCGAAAGCTATCGCCACTTTGCATTGAAGAGGATGTTGGCGCAGCTACCCGCGACTTGACCTGCCGAACGCGCGGCGCTAATTTCTCCCCATGGCTCGAATCACGACACGCAATCAACAGCAACCCTCACCGGGGGAGCTGCGCGTGTGCGTTTCGAAGACCAGACCTCAAAGTCGAAATCTTTAGCGAATTCACCTCGCAAAGCACCCCCGCCATCGGCGGGGCGTCACTGGAGCTTCGCCGGTAACAACACCGAAGGAGCTCAACCGTGCCCTACTTTTCCTCGGACGCCGAAATCGAGCGTATAGGCCGAGGCCTGCTCGACCGCTCGTTGCCCAAGGCCGAATGGACCCACGCGGGCCACTTTGCCGCCGCGTTCTGGGTACTCCGGCGGCCCAACATGGACGCCGCGCGCGACATGCCCGGACTGATACGTGCCTACAACGAGGCGACCGGTGTGCATAACACCGACACAACGGGTTATCACGAAACCATCACCCTGGCGTCCTTGCGGGCGGCGGGTGCGTGGTTGCGGGGTCGGCCCGGCGTGCCGCTGTATGAGGCCTTGAACGAGTTGCTGGCGACGGAGTACGGACGCTCGGAGTGGCTCCTCGGCTACTGGTCGAGGCCCTTGTTGTTCTCCGTGGCGGCCCGGAACGCGTGGGTCAACCCGGATCTGCGGGAGTTACCGTTTTGAGTACTCAGCGGGTGCCGGCGTAACAAAGGGTGTGTACCTTCCGTTGCAGCGAAATCCGCCGCTCCAAGTCGCGTTTGAACGCCGTTTAAGCGGCCTCCCGGTGGCCGGCCGCCCCCCGGCGAGTCGGCCGGTCGCCCCGAGGCGTCCCTTCGGCGCGTTCAATGCGGCTTTTGATTAACGACTGTTTAAACTTTTCGAATCGGCCCCGCTTCTAAGTGGGCGCGCTACAGTGAAACGTGAGTCCGCGGCCGGACACAAAGGAATATCCAGTGGGTGCCAATCCGGAGCACAAAGTCGAGCATTCTGGCACCCATGGGGAGCCAATTGCTTGGATCAGCCGCGAACATGTGTCTATCGAGCGCCTTTCCGTCGATAGCACCCTGGCCCCCGCAATGGATGGAGGAGCCTCCACGGTCGTTCAGCGCTCTGCCGCCGCAGATGCAGGATCGCCAAGCAGGGTGAAGTGGACGCTCGGCGTCCTTGCGATCGTAGTTGCCGTCGCGGTAGCGGCCGCGGTCTGGATGAGCCGTGTCTCGGGTCCATCCGCCCCAACCACCCTTGCGAACGAGCAATCCATCCCCCTGGTGAGCGTCATGTCGCCGGGTGTAACGGCGGTCACCTCTAACGTCACCTTCACCGGCGCGATCTCCGCTCGCTACGACATGCCGATTGGCATCGACGGGGACGCCGGCAGAATCGTCGGCATCTACGTCGAAGCGGGCGACCACGTCAAAAAAGGCCAGTTGCTGGCAAAGCTCGATGACTCGGTGCTGATCCCGCAGGTGAACCGCCTGGCCGCCTCGCTGGAGCAAACGCGCGCCCAAGCGGCGTTATCGGCCGCAGAATACCGTCGCGCGCAAGCAGTCGCGCCCGCCGGCGCTCTGTCGGCGGAGGACGTCGAAAAGCGTCGCGCCACTCAGATCACGGACGAGGCCACGGTGAAAGTTGCGGCCGCCCAACTCGCCGAATATGAGGCGCGGTTGAATCGCACTCACGTGGTCGCGCCCGTCGACGGGACCGTCCTCATGCGTAAAGCTGAAGTCGGCCAGATCGCCAACCCCGGCGGTGACGCCCTGTTCCGCATCGCCAGCGGCGGCGAAGTTGAAATGCGGGGTCAGATCGCAGAGCAGGATCTTGCCGCTCTCAAGACCAGCCAGGCGGCCTTGGTCTACATCACGGGCCTGTCGCGGCCGTTTGAAGGACGCGTGCGCCTGCTCGGTGCCGTCATCGATCCAAACACAAGGCTCGGCGAGATCCGCATCGCGTTGAAACCCGACCCGGCCCTGCGCCCCGGAGCCTTCGCCCGTGGTTCGGTGATCGTCGACAAAGCGGAACGGCCCGTGCTCCCGCAAACGGCGGTTATGTCGGATAGCCAGGGCACCTATGTCTACGTCATCAACGGGGAGAGCCACGTCGAGCGCCGCCCGGTGAGTGTCGGCGGCACGATCGACGCCGGCGTGATCGTCTCGGCAGGCCTTACGGGGAGCGAGCAGGTTGTGACCACTGCGGGCGGCTTTCTCCGCAATGGCGAGCGCGTGACCGTGGCGCCAGCGGCGGCGTCCGCACCCGGTTCCGAGCCTCCACCAACGGCGAAGGATACGCAGCCATGAGAAACATGTCCGCTTGGGCGATTCGGCATCCGATATCGCCCATCGTACTGTTTGTCGTGTTGTTGTTCATGGGCTCGGTCGCGTTCGTGCGGCTGCCCGTCACGCTCAATCCGGATATCGCCTTTCCGCTGGTCCTGGTGCAGGTCCTGCAACCGGGCGCGGCGCCGACCGAGGTCGAAACCCAGATCCTGCAGAAGGTCGAGGGCAGTGTTGCCGGCATCGGCAACATCCACAACATCACCTCCGTGGCGCTCGAGGGCCAGGGCAGGATCTTCATTGAATTCAACATCGGCACGCCGATCGATCGGGCCGTGGCCGATGTGCGCGACGCGGTGGCCAAGGTGCGGGTGAGCCTGCCCGAGGGCATCCAGGAACCGATCGTGCAGCGGCAGGACGTAGATGGCGGCGCCATCGTGTACTACGCCCTTGGTACCACCACGCTGTCCGAGCAGGAGCTTTCCTGGTTCGTGGATAACACCGTCACCAAACGGTTACTGGGAGTGCCGGGCGTGGCGCAAGTCAGCCGCAGCGGAGGTGTGAGCCGCGAAATCCGCGTCGAGCTCGATCCCGCTCGCATGCAGGCGCTCGGCATCACCGCCGTGCAGGTCAATCAACAGATCCGGCAGCTCAACCTCGACTCGCCCGGCGGCCGCGCCCAGCTCGGCGGTGGTGAGCAGGCGATCCGCGTCCTCGGCGGCGCGCATACGGCCCTGCAACTCGCCGATACGCAGATCATGCTGCCCGGGAACCGTTTTGCGCGCCTGAGTGACATCGCCGTCGTTCGCGACAGCGTCGGTGAAATCCGCTCGATTTCCCGACTCAACGGCCGTGAGGCCACCACGTTCGGCGTGTACAAGGCAAAGGGTTTCTCCGATGTCACAGTCCTCGATGCCGTGCACGAGGAACTCGGTAAGATCTCGAAAGAGAACCCACAGGTGAAGCTCACGCAGGTCTTCACCACGGTGGACTACACGAAGAAAAACTACGATTCGGCATTGAGTGCGTTTCTGGAAGGATCGGTGCTCGCGGTACTCGTTGTTTGGTTTTTCCTGCGCGACATCCGTGCGACGCTCATCTCGGCGCTTGCAATTCCGCTGTCCGCGATCCCCACGTTCGCCTTCATGCAATGGATGAGTTTCACGCTCAATTCCATCAGCCTGCTCGCGCTGTCGCTGGTCGCCGGCGTGCTGGTGGACGATGCGATCGTCGAAATCGAGAACATCGTGCGTCACATGCGCATGGGGAAGACCGGTTACCAGGCATCCCTCGACGCTGCGGACCAGATCGGACTCGCGGTCGTGGCGACCTCCTGCACCATCATCGCGGTATTCACGCCCGTCAGTTTCATGGGAGGTATTACCGGGCAATACTTCAAACAGTTTGGCCTGACAGTGGCGGCCGCTGTGTTCTTTTCATTGCTCGTCGCGCGCCTCATCACACCTGTCATCGCCGCCTACACGCTGAAGTCCGAGCGGGTCGCGGTGCATAGCGACGGGCCGGTAATGGCGTGGTATGTGCGGGCACTGCGGTGGTCCGTACATCACCGCTGGAAGACGATGGCGGCCGGCGCCCTGTTCTTCGCCCTCTCCATTGTTGGACTGATCCTGATTCCGAAGTCGTTCGTGCCCGAGTCGGATAACAGCAGCGCGGACCTGCAGTTGGAGCTGCCGCCCGGAGTCAGGTTGCAAGACACCGCGGCGGCTTCCGCGGCAGCCTACCGCATCGTCTCGCGCCACCCCGAAGCGATGGACGTCGTCGAATCGATCGGCGCGGATGAATTTGGCGAAGTTCGTAGCGCGGAGCTGTATATCACTCTCGTACCACCCGACAAGCGGCGCGAGACGCAGCAGCAGTGGGAGCGTCGTGTTCTCGTAGAGCTCAAGACGATCCCCGACGCCCGCATCCATTTCGAGAAGCAATCGGGCTCCGGTGGCCGCGACATCACGCTCTACATCACGGGCGATGAGCCCGGTCTCGTGCAAAGTAGCGCCGAGAAGACGGTTGCCCAGATGCGCGAGTTGCCGATTCTCCGCGACGCGCGCATCAACGGCGACATGCAGCGGCCGGAGATTGTCATCCGCCCGCATCTCGACCTCGCGGCCCAACTCGGCGTCACGGTCGCCAGCATCAGCCAGACGATCCGGATCGCGACCCTTGGCGACCTGGACGAGAACAGTGCCAAGTTCTCGCTCTCGGACCGACAGGTCCCCATTCGTGTGAGTCTCATCGAGGACACGCGCCGCAATCTGACCACTCTCGAGAACCTACCGGTGCCGACGGGCTCCGGAGGCACAGTCCCTTTGAAATCGGTAGCCGATATCAGCTTCGGCGAAGGCCCGACCCGGGTCCGGCGCTACAACCAGAGCCGCCGCGTCGCTATCGAGGCGGACCTGAACGGGGTGACGCTGGGCACGGCCCTGAAACAGATCTACGCCCTGCCCGCGCTCAAAAATCTGCCGCAGGGCGTGCACCTGGTCGAGACCGGCGACGCGCAGGTCATGAAAGAGCTGTTCTTGAATTTCAGCGTCGCCATGACCACTGGCGTCCTCATGGTTTTCGCGGTGCTGGTACTGCTGTTTGCAAGGGTCCTGCAACCCATTACCATCCTGTCCTCGCTGCCGCTGTCCATCGGCGGGGCGGTGCTGGCGCTCGCGCTGACGAATCATTCGGTCTCACTCGGAGTCATGATCGGTTTTCTCATGCTGATGGGCATCGTCGCTAAAAACTCGATTCTTCTCGTCGATTTCGCCATCGAAGAGATGCGCGCGGGCAAAGATCGGGCGACCGCGATTATCGAGGCGGGGCACAAGCGCGCCCGCCCCATTGTCATGACGACCGTGGCCATGGTTGCCGGCATGCTGCCGGTCGCGATCGGACTCGGTGGAGACGAGGCGTTCCGTGGACCCATGGCGATCGCCGTCATCGGCGGACTCATCACCTCAACGGGTCTCACGCTGGTGATCGTGCCGGCGGCCTTCTCGCTCATTGACGACATCGAGCGCTGGCTCGGCCCGAAATTCGGACGGGTTTTAATCGCGCCGCCACCGCACGCCACAGCGCCCTCACAGCCGCATCCGGCCGCGTAGGTAATGTTGAGAGCGGTTTCGTCCGACACAGATCCAGAGCCTGCGGCAGAGGCCCCAAAGCCCGAGCGTCCCGCCTGGTGGGTGAGGATCGTCTCCCGCATACCCATGGTGCTGCTGAACCGCCTCGCGGACCTGCTCGGCTGGCTGGCATTCCGCGTGTTTCCGTACCGGGAGCACGTGGTCCGCGAGAACCTCACCAAAGCCTTTCCCGAGCTCGATGAAACGGGCCTGCGCAAGGTCATGCGCGCCTACTACGACGGTTTCGCGCAGATGTTCGTGGAGCTTCTGAAAGGCGCCACCCTGTCGGCCGCCGAGATCCAGCGGCGGGTCCGGATCGTCAACCTCGAAAACGTGCAGGCGTATCTGGCCAAGGGGCAGTCGGTGCTGGTCGTGGCGGCACACCAGTGCAACTGGGAATGGATGCTGCTCGGCCTGTCGCTCGAGCTCGGATATCCGCTGGATGCAGCCTATAAGCCGCTGGTCGATAGCTGGGCGGAGCGCGAGATGAAGAAGCTGCGCAGCCGCTTTGGCTGCCGTCTCATCCCGGCGAAAGAACTGCTGGCCGACATCATCAAGCGCGGCAAGGTCACGCGCGCGATCGCCATGGTCGCCGACCAGGAGCCGACCACCAGCGAGCACAAGCACTGGACACGGTTCCTGAACCGGGACACGGCGTTCTACATGGGACCGGAGGAGATCTCGCGCGTCACACGCTTCCCGGTCTTTTTCATTGAAATGCGGCGCACCAGCCGCGGCAACTATGAAATGGCGTTTCAGCCGCTGGCCACCCCGGAGGAGAAACTGAAGCCGGGGGAAATCACGGAGCGGTACGCCCGCCTGGTCGAAACGCAGATCCGCGCCGCCCCGGCCGACTGGCCGTGGTCGCACAAGCGCTGGAAGCTCAAGAAGTCGGTCTACAAGCGCTAGCGCTCAGCGACGAGAAATTCCTACGCTCGTAGGAATTTCGCCACTACACGCCTCTCGAGCCGCTCAAATGCCTACGAGCGCAGGATTTAACGACCTCGCTCCGGCCGGATCCGCTCGAGGCTACTGCTTCTCGACCACCACGGCCGGGCGGCGCAGCTCGCGCGGAAGCGCGAAATACACGTTTTCCTCGCGACCCTTTACCTCGCTAGGCACGTGTCCGCCCCAGCTGCGCAGGCGCTCGACAACCTGCTGCACCAGCAACTCCGGCGCAGAGGCGCCAGCAGTGACTCCGACAGCCTTCTTGCCATCGAACCAGTCGCGCTTCAGGTCCTCCGGGCCATCCACCAGGTAACCCGGGACTCGCGCCCGATCGGCCATCTCGCGCAGGCGGTTGGAGTTGGAGCTGGTGCGGGAGCCGACGACGAGCAGCACGTCGACTTTCTCGAGAAGGGTCTTCACCGCGTCCTGCCGGTTCTGCGTCGCGTAGCAGATGTCTTCCTTGCGCGGCGTGGCAAGGGAAGGGAATTTACTCTTTAGCGCCACAACGATTTCGGCGGTGTCATCCACGGACAGCGTCGTCTGCGTGACAAACGCCAGTCTTTGCGGATCGCGCACGGTCAAAGCATCAACGTCCGCAACACTTTCGATGAGATGCATGGTGCCACCGAAAGAAGTGTCGAAGCGGCCCGTGGTGCCCTCGACCTCCGGATGCCCGGCATGTCCAATCAGGATCACGTCGCGCCCATCGCGGGCGTAACGCTGCACTTCCATGTGGACCTTGGTGACGAGCGGGCATGTCGCATCAAACACCGTCAGGCCACGAGTCTTCGCTTCATTCTCCAGAGCACTCGATACGCCGTGAGCGGAAAAGATGACCGTCCCGTTCGACGGCACTTCGCTCAACTCCTCCACGAAAATCGCGCCGAGTGCACGCAACCGGTCGACGACGTGCCGGTTGTGCACGATCTCATGACGGACATAGATCGGGGCGCCGAACAGCTCGA
The DNA here is from genome assembly GCA_035566815.1 of Steroidobacteraceae bacterium. Taxonomy (GTDB): domain Bacteria; phylum Pseudomonadota; class Gammaproteobacteria; order Steroidobacterales; family Steroidobacteraceae; genus 13-2-20CM-66-19. The sequence continues at coordinate 16,728 of DATMQL010000225.1, forward strand.
TCGCGCGCTCCACGATATCGATAGCACGGTCGACACCAGCACAGAAGCCACGAGGATTGGCGAGAAAAACTTCCATCTAAACACCCACCTTTTTCGCGTTTCGGCTCTCTCGCCATGCATCCAGGAGCAACAGGATGGCTCCGACGGTGATGGCCGAATCCGCTACGTTAAATGCTGGAAAATAATGTTCCCTGCCCCAGTGGGCAGAAATGAAGTCGACGACGTGGCCAATCCGCAGCCGGTCGATCACGTTGCCGAGCGCGCCGCCCAGGATGAGCGTGAGGCTACAACACAACAGCCCCTGCGAGCGCGCCTGCAGGCGCCGCAGCCAGCCGAGAATGGCCACGCCCACAGCGAGGGCCAACCCCACGAAAACCCACTTCTGCCATCCCGAGGCATCGGACAGAAAACTGAATGCCGCACCCGTGTTGAACATCAGGGTGATATCCAGCACCGGCAACAGGTGAACAGTTTCGTAAATGCGGAAGTGCTGCACCATCCAGGCCTTGGTGGCCTGGTCGAGAGCGATCACCCCCACGGCAAGCGGCAGCCAGCGCCAGCCGTTCGCCTCGCGCGCCATGCGGCGACGCTCGTTCGTGACCGGCGCGCTCACGCTTTCTCCAACCGGGTCACTCATACGTACTTCCGCAGTTCGCCGGGACCATCGACATTCGTAACACAGCGCCCGCACAACTCCGGATGCTCCACATAGCGCCCTACATCCGGACGCCGATGCCAGCAGCGGATACACTTCGTGTCACTCGATGGCTTCACTGCAAGCCATACTCCAGCACGTCCGGTGTTAGTCGCGAGGACGGCGGTGTCCGGCGGACTCGAAACCTCATGCACACGCGCCTGCGATGTTATGAACAGGAAGCGCAGCTCCTCGCCCAGGGCGGTGAATCGCGCGTACTCATCGGGTGCGCAATAGATATCGACCTCGGCATCGAGCGGCGCGCCGATCGAGCCTGCGTCGCGTAACTTCTCGAGCTCCCGAACCACATCAGAGCGCAATTGAATGAGAGACGGCCAGTCGATGGGATCCGAGGGCGTCTCGGGCACCGCATGCCACGTCTCGAGAAACACGGACTCACCATGCTCGCCGGGCAGGAAGCGCCAGATCTCCTCGGCCGTAAACGACAGGATGGGCGCGAGCCAGCGCACCATGGTCTCGGCGATGTGATACATCGCAGTCTGCGCCGAGCGGCGCGCGCGACTGTCCACCCCGGTCGTGTAGAGGCGATCCTTGATGACGTCGAGGTAAAAGCCGCCCAGATCGACGATGCAGAAGTTGTGGATCTTCTGATAGATGAGGTGGAAGGTGTATTTCCGATACGCCTCGGTGATCTCGGCCTGCAACGCGCGCGTGCGGGCCAATGCCCAGCGGTCGAGCGCCAGCATTTCAGCCGCCGGCACGGAGTGCTGCTTCGGATCGAAGCCATCCATGTTTCCCAGGAGGAAACGCACGGTGTTGCGGATCCGGCGATAGGAATCCGCCATGCGCTTGAGAATCTCTTCGGACACGCTCATTTCGTTCGCGTAGTCCGTGGACGAAACCCACAGGCGCAACACATCCGCCCCGAGACTGTTCATGACCTTCTGCGGAGAGACGGCATTGTTGAGCGACTTCGACTGCTTGATGCCCTTTTCGTCGACCGCGAAGCCGTGAGTGAGCACAGCCCTGTAGGGAGCGCGCTCATATAGGGCCTCGGACATGAGCAGGGAACTGTGAAACCAGCCGCGATGCTGATCCGAGCCCTCGAGATAGAGATCGACAGGCGCCGCGATCTCCGGCCGCTGCGTCCCAACACACTCGAACGACAGCCCCGAGTCCGCCCAGACATCCATGACGTCCGTGACCTTCTCGTAAGAATCGACATCGCTGCCCAACAGCTCGGCGGGCTCCAGCGAAAACCAGGCCTCGATTCCGCCCTTCTCCACCCGCGTGGCAACGGCTTCGATGAGCTCCTGTGTTCGAGGATGCAACTCGCCCGTCTCTTTCTTCACGAACAACGGTATCGGCACACCCCAGGTGCGCTGACGCGAGATGCACCAGTCCGGACGATTCTCGATCATCCCGGCGATGCGCTGCTCACCCCACTCCGGCGTCCATTGGGTCTTCTTGATGTCGCGCAACGCATGCTCGCGCAGTTGCTTCTGCTCCATGCTGATGAACCACTGCGGTGTAGCGCGGAAGATCAACGGCTTCTTGTGCCGCCAGCAATGCGGATAACTGTGACGGAACGCCACGTGGTGAACCAGGCGGCCGCGCTCCTTCAAAGTCGCGACGATGACGGGATTCGCCTCGTCGACTTTCAGGCCGGCTACCAAAGGAGTGCTGGCGTAGAAGCGACCATCATTACCCACCGGGTTCGCGACCGGAAGGCGATAGCGCTGCCCAACGGCGAAGTCCTCCTGCCCATGGCCGGGCGCGGTGTGCACGGCGCCTGTACCGGCATCGAGAGTGACATGCTCGCCGAGGATGATCGGGACCTGACGATCCTCGAACGGATGCTGCAACATCAAGCCTTCGAGGGCACTACCGGTCGTGTCCGCCAGAGTCGCCACGGCGGTCATGCCATAGCGCTTCAAACACGATTCGAGCAGGTCCGCAGCCAGTATCAAACGATAACGCTCACCGTCCTTGTCAGCTTCGACAAGGACGTAGCGGAAATCACCACGAAGCGCGACCGCCTGGTTGGCGGGCAGAGTCCAGGGTGTGGTGGTCCAGATGACGACGTTAAAAGGCGCGCCGTCCAAACTCCCGGACGGCAATTCGACTCGATCGGCCAGTGCCGGGCTGTCGACTACACTAAACGCGACGTCGATAGCTGGCGATGTGTGCTCCTGGTATTCAACCTCCGCTTCCGCCAGAGCCGAACGGCAATCGAGACACCAGTGCACCGGCTTCACCCCTTTATAGAGGTGTCCATTGCGGATGACCTTGCCAAAGGCGCGCAACTGCTGCGCTTCGAACGAGGGATCCATGGTGCGATAGGGGTGATCCCAGTCACCCAACACACCGAGGCGCTTGAAGTCGGCGCGCTGCAGGTCGATCTGCTCCTGCGCGTAAACCCGGCAGGCGGCGCGGAAAGCCGCGGCATCGAGCTTCTGGCCCGGCCGACCGTGCTTTTTCTCCACCTGCAACTCGATGGGCAGCCCATGGCAGTCCCAACCCGGAATGTAGGGTGAGTCGAAACCGTCGAGCGAGCGCGACTTGACGACGATGTCCTTGAGAATCTTGTTGATGGCATGGCCAACGTGAATGACGCCGTTGGCGTACGGCGGCCCATCGTGCAGCACGAAGCGCGGCCGGCCATGAGCGGCCGCGCGCATCTTCGCGTAGGTCCCCCGCTCTTCCCAACCTTTCACCATCGCGGGCTCGCGTTGTGCGAGGTCCGCCTTCATGGGGAAATCGGTCTGCGGCAGGTTGATCGTCTGTTTGTAGTCAGCCATGTATTTCGTTCAAGTGCTCAATATGCGCCGCGCCTGGGCGGCGTCCCGATGAATCTGCTCGACGAGCGCGTCGAGTGTCGGGTAATTCTCCTCGTCACGCAGTTTCGCCACGAACTCCACTTCGATCTCCCGGCCATACAGGTCCGACGAGAAATCGAATACGTGCACCTCGAGCAGCGTCTGCACCCCTCCAACAGTGGGGCGCGTACCCAGGCTTGCAACACCGCGCAACGGGGTTGCCTCAATTCCGTGCACGCGGACCGCGAAAATTCCATTTAGCGGCGTCCGGCGCCGCTCGATGCGCAGATTCGCTGTCGGGAAGCCCAAGTCCCGCCCGAGGCGTTGCCCGTGGACTACCCGACCTCGCATCGTATACGGGCGACCCAGCCAGCGATCTGCCAGCGCAAAGTCGCCTCGCCACAGCGCGCCGCGCACACCGCTGCTGCTGACGCGCTCGCCGTCAAGCATCACGGGAGGCACGACATCGACCGCAAAACCCAACCGCCTGCCTACATCAGCCAACATAGGCGCGGTGGCTTCACCGTTACGGCCGAACCGGAAGTCGTGACCCACGACCACCATCCGAGCGCGCAGATCCTTCGCCAGCAGGCCGGCAAAAGCCTCGCCCGTCAGGTTACGCAAGCATTCGCCAAAGCGCAGCAGCAACAGGCCGTCGAGGCCCATGCCCGAGAGAATCCGCCGGCGCTCCCGCAAAGACGTCAGTCGGGCGGGCGGCGCCTCCGGCGCCAGGTATTCCCGCGGCGTGGGCTCGAACGTCAATACTACAGTCGGCGCGGTCAGTTGCGCGGCGTGCTCTTTAAGACGGCGCAAAAGCGCCTGATGGCCGAGATGGATGCCGTCGTAGGTGCCGATGGTGACGACGCAGCCGCGCTGACGCTCGTGCAGATTTACAAGGCCGCGGATGAGCTCCATGGGCCACTTAAGCCACTGATGTTAAAAGGTTAAATGATACGGGGTTTTGCCAGGCAAAGCCCGTGGAAGTTTCTCCGATGCCGCAGTTTATGTGAACCCGCGAGAGGCCGCCCGCCGCTCGCAGGCCCGATCCGGTTCCGATCACGGCCGCCGTTGACAACAGCATGCCCGATGAGCAGACTACCGGCCCCCCGCGACCGGGGATTTTCGAGATATTGACGGAGAATTCGTGGCCAATACCAAGTCCGCCGAAAAAGCTGCCCGCCAGGCCCAGAAGCACCGCGTGCGCAATGTAGCACTGCGCTCCCGGATGCGTACGGCGGTACGCAGCGTGACGGCGGCTATTGCCGGCAAGAACAAAGACGCCGCAGTGGCCACTTACAAGGAAGCTGTGCCGGTCATCGACGCATTGGTGAACAAGCAGATCATCCACCGCAATAAGGCTGCGCGTCACAAGAGCCGGTTGTCGGCTCAGATTCGCGCAATGCAGTGAGGCTGAGATGGAAGCTAACGAAAAGGCACGCTGGAACCCCGTCCCAGCCAACCCACCGGTGAGTCTGAAGCTGAAGCCTGCCGCTAGGCGGCAGTATCTCCTGCAGGTGCTTCGCGGGCGAGTGCCTCGCGAGCAGCCTGCTGCTCCAAAAACACCATAATCGTCTGAGCCAATTCCTTCGTCCCCCGGCCGGTGGCCGCGGAGACGAGGAAATGCGGGCCGCGAAAGCGTAGCCGCCGCACGATGTCCCGTGCGCGCTTTTCGGCCTCCTCGTCCGGCAGCAGGTCCCGCTTCGTCATGACCAGCCAGCGGGGCTTGAGGGCGAGATTCTTATCGAATTTCTTGAGCTCGGCGACGATCGCGCGTGCATCGCGTACTGGATCCGCTTCCGGGTCGAGCGGCGCAATATCCACGAGATGAAGCAGTACGCCCGTGCGCTGCAAATGCTTTAGAAACCGGATGCCGAGGCCCGCGCCCTCGGCGGCGCCTTCGATGAGCCCCGGAATATCCGCCATGACGAAGCTTCGGTGCTCACCTACGTCGACGACACCCAGGTTCGGATAGAGGGTGGTGAAGGGGTAGTCTGCAACCTTGGGCCGCGCGTGCGAAACCGCCCGGATCAGGGTCGATTTGCCGGCATTGGGCAGCCCCAGGAGGCCAACGTCGGCGATTACCTTCATTTCGAAGAACAGTGAGCGCTTTTCGCCCGGCAGGCCGGGGCCGTATTGGCGCGGCGACCGGTTGGTGCTGGATTTGAAGCGCTGGTTGCCCCAACCGCCTTTGCCGCCCTTAGCGACCAAAAGGACATCCCCAGCGTGGGTCAGGTCGCTGAGCTCCTCGTTCGTCTCGGCGTCGCGAACCGTGGTGCCTACCGGAACGGGGATATAAAGGTCGGCTCCACCGTGGCCGGTGCAGTCGTTCGATCCACCCGATTCACCGTGCCCTGCCTTATAGGTTCTCTCAATGCGGAAGTCCGCGAGGGTATTGATGCCTTCCTGCGCACGCAGGTAGACGCTTCCCCCATTACCGCCATCGCCACCGTCAGGCCCTCCGAAGGGGACGAATTTCTCACGACGAAAACTGGCGCTGCCCCGGCCACCATTGCCGGCCTGCACCTTACATTTGGCTTCGTCGACGAATTTCATAACGGAAGATTACCTAGGCCGAAGCGCCGCAGGCTAAAAAACAAACCCCGGCGCTCGGCCGGGGTTCGCAGGACACCGTTCGAACGGCGATCCTCAGTGCGTGGTGGCGGTTTCGCCTTCCGGCAGTACGCTCACGTACAGACGCTGCTCCGCGCCCTTCTTCTGGAACAACACCTTGCCCGCGATTTTCGCGAAAAGGGTGTGATCCGTGCCCGTGCCGACGTTCGCACCCGCGCGCACCGGCGTGCCACGTTGGCGAATGATGATGTTTCCGGCCAGCACGCGCTCGCCGCCGTAGCGCTTGACGCCCAGGCGCTTGGATTCTGAATCGCGGCCGTTCTTGGTACTGCCGCCTGCCTTTTTATGTGCCATGACTGCTTTTCCTGAAAAAAGTGCTGACTTCAGCCCGCGCTGATGTCGGTGATCTTCACCTCGGTGAAGTGCTGGCGATGCGTCTTCTGCCGCAGATAGTGCGCACGGCGCTTGAACTTCACGACGGAGACCTTCGCGCCCTTGCCGTGACGTACGATAGTGCCGATGACCTTGCTACCCTTCAGCAGCGGCGCACCGAGCTTGACGTCGGCGCCCTCGCCAACCAGCAGCACTTCGCCGAATTCGACGGTTGCGCCAGCTTCGCCTTCCAGCTTCTCGACGCGCAGCACGTCGTCTTTGGTGACACGATATTGTTTACCGCCCGTGGCGATGACTGCGTACATAAATAAGAATGCCCTTGGAACGAAATGGTGGAGGGTGCCGCCCCTCGACCGAAGAAAGGTCGCGCATTCTACTGTCGGACCCGACTTCGGTCAAACGCGCATTTTCTTCAGGCCCTACGGGTACTTAGAGGGCTATGGAACGTTTCAATCCATTCTCGGCGGCCCCCGCGTCGGCTAGGATGCGGGGCTGCCACCGAGGATCTATTTCCCGATGACCCTGGAAGAGATACGCGCGCTCGTCAAAGAGGACCTTGCGTCGGTTAACGACGTGATCCGCGCGCGCCTGAAAAGTGCCGTTCCGCTCGTGGATCAGATTGCGGAACACATCATTTCAGGCGGTGGCAAGCGCCTCAGGCCGATGTTGGTGGTGCTCGCCGGGCGAGCCTGCGGCCACAAAGGCAGTGCACACATAGAGGCTGCGGCCTTCATTGAGTTCATCCATACAGCCACCCTCCTCCACGACGACGTCGTTGATGGCTCCTCCATGCGCCGCGGCCGCGACACGGCAAACGAGGTGTTTGGTAACCAAGCCAGTGTTCTCGTCGGGGATTTCGTGTATTCCCGCGCATTCCAGATGATGGCAGCCCTGATGTCGCAACCGGTGATGGAGATCATGGCCGAGGCCACGAATGTCATCGCCGAGGGCGAAGTGCTGCAGCTCATGAACGCGCACGACGCCGACACCACCGAACAACGCTATCTCGAAGTCATTTACCGCAAGACCGCTAAGCTGTTCGAGGCAGGCGCGGAAGTCGCGGCGGTGCTGTCCGAAAGCCCGCTCGCCATTCGCAAGGCGCTCGCGGATTACGGCAGACATCTCGGCACGGCGTACCAACTCGTGGACGACGTGCTCGACTACCGCTCGAATCCGACCGAGCGTGGCAAGAATCTCGGCGACGACCTCGCCGAGGGCAAGCCGACCCTGCCGCTGATTCATGCCCTGAAGCACGGCAATGAGCCGCAGCGGGCCGCCATCCGGCTGGCCATCGAGAAAGGCGGATTGGCCCAGCTCGAGCCCATCGTGGCGGCCATCGAGGCCACCGGCGGACTGGAATACACGGCGCAGCTGGCCCGCAGTGAGGCGGAACGGGCGCTGATGGCACTCGATACGCTGCCCGGGTCTCCTTATAAGGATGGGTTGACGGCATTGGCGCGGTTTTCGGTCGAGCACACGACCTGAGGGGCGCCTAAGCCTTTCGCGCTCCGGCGGCGGAATTGATTGCCGCCGGGGGGGCGCTTCAGTACACTTCGCGCCCCGCCATTCTTGCCGTCCGCCGGCAGCGAAACGGCGCGGCTCTTTCGATCCTCGGGGTGTAGCTCAGCCTGGTAGAGCACTACGTTCGGGACGTAGGTGTCGCAGGTTCAAATCCTGTCACCCCGACCATTGATAAACAAGGCTTTTTTCCCATTCCTGGGACCCAAAAAGCTCGCTGTGTCACAGCCTTTTCCGTCCTGTGTCACAAGTTGTGTCACACATTTCCGGCCAAGTCTCAACGAGCGCCTCCGGTGGTTTGCCCGCGTGAGTCGTGATGTGTAAACTCATGTGTGGAGGTCCACACATGGCTACCAATCTATCCATCGATCCCGAACTGCTCGACCGTGCGCTTGAGGTAAGCGGCGAAAAAACGAAGAAGGCTGCCGTCACCAAGGCGCTGCAAGAGTTCATCGCACGACGCCGGCAGAAGCACCTGCTCGATCTCATGGGCAAACTCGAGTGGGATGAGAGCTACGATTACAAATCAGAGCGCTCCCGCGATTGAGCGTTTTCGTCGATACCAGTGTGTGGTCGCTCGCCCTACGTCGTGACGGCCCCTCCTCGACCGCACAAGTCGCGGCCTTGATCGGGATGCTCGAGAACGGGGACCCGATCCTGACCACCGGCTTTGTCCTGCAGGAACTCTTGCAAGGCTTCTCAGGGCCCAAAGCGCGAGAGCAGATTATTGAGCGGTTTTCAGCGTTACCCCTACTGGTGCCTGAAAGGCAGGACCATATCGACGCCGCCGAACTACGTAACGTCTGTCGTCGTCACGGCGTCCAGGCCGGAACCGTGGACACCCTCTTTGCCCAACTTTGCATTCGCCACAACTTGCTGATGCTTACGAGCGATAACGACTTCCAACACATCGCGAAGCACTGCGCGCTGCGCATATGGTCATCGTCTCGCTAAACCGGGGAAACGAGGCACGACTGTAGATTCATGGCCAATTGTTATCAATATGAAGTAACCACAAGAAGGCAGCTTCTTTGATGGCCAAGGTGGA
>DATMQL010000226.1:0-3713 GCA_035566815.1 Steroidobacteraceae bacterium
GCGGCAGGTGTCTTGACAGCGCGCTCCTCGGAGGATTTCTTCGCGTTGGTTTCGTAGACGCTCTTGGCGGTCTTCAGGGGCACGCGATCCTGCGGGCGGCGCGGGCCGGCGAGACTCGGCTCAACCGTACCGAGATCGAGCTCGAGGACATCGGTGTACTCGGCGTCTTTCTGGCCCTGGTTGCGCCACATGCCCTGGTGTTTGGCGTAGGCCGTGACGAGATCGATGCGCTCCCTGGAGCGCCCCGACAGCTCCAGGTAGCGGATCGTCTCCTCGTCGATCGGGAAGATGCCGCAGGTGCTGCCGTACTCAGGGGCCATGTTGGCAATCGTGGCGCGATCCGCCAGCGGCAGGTTCGCCAGGCCGTCGCCGAAGAACTCCACGAACTTGTCGACGACGCCTTTCTTGCGAAGCATCTCGGTGACGGTGAGTACCAGGTCGGTCGCGGTGGCGCCGGCCGGGAGCTTACCCTTCAGGCGAAATCCAATGACCTGCGGAATTAGCATGGTCACCGGCTGGCCGAGCATGGCGGCTTCAGCTTCGATGCCACCGACGCCCCAACCGAGGACGCCGAGGCCGTTGATCATGGTGGTGTGGGAGTCGGTGCCGACCAGGGTGTCGGGATAGGCCCGATGTTGGCCGTTGGTCTCGGCATCGAAGATCACGCGGCCCAGGAACTCCAGGTTGACCTGGTGGACGATGCCGGTGTTGGGCGGCACGACCTGGAAATTATGAAAGGCTGTCTGGCCCCAGCGTAGGAAGGAGTACCGCTCGCCGTTGCGTTGGAATTCAATCTTGTTGTTCGCCGCGAGAGCGCCGGGTGAGCCGTACTCGTCGACCTGCACCGAGTGGTCTATGACCAGTTCGGCGGGAGCGAGCGGGTTTACCCGGTCTGCATCACCGCCGAGGCGCACGATCGCATCGCGCATGGCCGCCAGGTCGACGACACAGGGCACTCCGGTGAAATCCTGGAGGATGACGCGGGAAGGAGTAAAAGCGATTTCATACGACGGCGTCGCTTTCGGATCCCAGGAGAGCAATGCATCGATATCCGCGCGCGTCACATTGACGCCGTCTTCGAAGCGCAGAAGATTCTCGAGCAGGATCTTCAACGAGTAGGGCAGACGCGCCACCTTTTCGGGCGGCAGGGCAGCCATGCTCCAGATTTCGTACGAGCGACTGCCTACGTTGAGCGTCGAACGCGCCTTGAAGCTGTTCGTCATGAATCCTCCGCGGTAAAAAGCGCGCGGATTATAGTCGATTGGCTGAAATTGCCTGCGGCAATTTCAGCGGTCGATTGGCTGAAATTGCCCGTGGCAATTTCAGCGGAGGGATTAGGCTGCTGCCTGCTGTGTGTATGCAGATACGACAGTCTGAATCACTCCTCCACCGAGACAGCGGTCTCCGTCATAAACGACGGCGTACTGTCCTGGTGTGACCGCGCGTTGTGGTTGGTCGAAAATGAGGCGGGCGGTGCCGTCCGGAAGGGGCTCGAGAAGTGCCGCCTGGTCGGCCTGGCGGTATCGCACCTTTGCCGTGCACCGAAATGGCTCAGTTCTGGGGGTCGTGAGCCAATGCATCGTTTCTGTGGCGAGCGCGGAGCTGGCCAGAAGAGGGTGGTCATGCCCCTGGACTACGACGAGCACGTTGCGTCGACCGTCCTTCGCGGCCACGTACCAGGGCTCTTCCGAATGGCCGCGGCGGCCACCGATCTGCAGGCCGCCACGCTGGCCGAGTGTGTAGAACGCGAGACCCTGGTGGGTCCCGAGCCGCTCGCCTTCGGGAGACTCGATCGGGCCTGGCGTCGGGGGCAGGAAGCGGCCGAGGAATTCCCGAAAGGGGCGCTCGCCGATGAAGCAGATACCCGTGCTGTCCGGTTTGTCGAACACCGGGAGTCCGGCACGGCGGGCGCGCTCGCGGACGGCGCCTTTTTCCAACTCTCCAAGCGGCATCAGCGAGCAGGCGAGGTGCTCGGCGGCGACGGCATGCAGGAAGTAGCTTTGGTCCTTGGCGGCGTCGCGGGCTTTCAGGAGCTCCGTTTCGCCGTTGGGCGCGGTGACCAGCCTGGCGTAGTGCCCTGTCGCGAAGCGTGATCCACCGAGTCGGCGCACGTAGTCCAGCGCAACTCCGAATTTGATCTCACGATTGCAGAGCACGTCGGGGTTCGGGGTGCGGCCGGCGCGCTGCTCACGGAGGAAATATTCGAATACGCGCTCCCGGTATTGCGCGGCGAAACTCACTCGGTGCAGGGGGATGGCGAGCTCGCGTGCAACGGCGCGTGCGTCCTGAAAATCCTGCGCAGCCGTGCAATAGGAGTCGTCCTCGTCGTCCCAATTGCTCATGAAAAGCGCGTGTACGTCGTGGCCCTGTTCCTTGAGCAGGAGTGCCGCGACGGCGGAGTCCACGCCCCCGGACAGGCCGACAATGACGCGGTCTCGTGAAGGGGTTGCCATGGAAGGAATTGTACGCCGGCGGGGCGGCGAACGATGTCTGTCAAAGGGGAGGGGCGGGCAGCCCGGACGGTGGGCGGCCGCAGCGGTCGGGCGCGATTTCGGGGGCCGGCCTAGACCGGAACGGCCGAAACGGTGTGCGCGGTCTGCAGGTCGAGGTCTCCGACCGTTTCTAGCGGCCGGCGTGTGCCACCCAGGTAGTCTTCAATGCACTTCAGGACTAGCGGACTGCGCAGGCGCTGCTCACGCTCAACCAGGTCCTGGCGCGAGAGCCAGTGCGTGCACACGATCCCGCGATCCAGTGGCTGCTGAGCGTCGTGGTCCGCCACGGTGCCCGTGAACGCGAAACGCATGGTGGAGCGGCCCGAGCTCGGGTTCCGCCACAGATAGACGCCGACGAGAGCCTGCGGGTTAAAGCCCCAGGCAGTCTCCTCGCGAACTTCGCGGACGACCGCCGCGAGAAGGGTTTCACCAAGCTCGACGTGGCCTGCGGGCTGGTTGAAGACGAGCCGGCGGTTGATACGCTCTTCGACGACCAGGAAGCGGCCATCGGTTTCCGTAACAGCAGCGACCGTGATGTCGGGCGTGCGAGACATTTCGACAATTATAGCGGGCTCGAGGACTGCAGCCATCTGGGCTCAACCGCGGCGGGCGACTCGCAAGCCATGCTCGGCCGCGCTGGCGTTCCAGATGTTGTCGAATTCCTGCAGGTAGAGCCTGGCCGCAGGGGGATTATTGGCATCGGCGATGCCATCCCAAGTGTCCGAGCGCATGCGGTAAACGATGGCCCGGTCGTCCGCGATCAGGTACGCGGAGGCACGCTGCGGCGCTTGCGCTGTGACGTAGCGGATATCGATGCAGCTCGACAGGCGCCGACCCATCGCGACGAAGCGGTTGCTGTCGCGCATGACTCGGGTGGGCTCCGCGAGGAGTACACGCACCTTCGAGAAGCTGCGCGTGAGAACGAAGTGCTTGATGACGTCCAGGAACGCCGTCTGGTCGTAGAGATCGGGCTCGAGATCCGGGGTGTAAATGGAAATGAGACGCTGCGCGGTCGCGGCGATCTCGTTTACGGCAGCTCGTACTTCGGCCAGCGATGTCAGAACGGTTAGGGTCTCAGGACCCTGGCGGTTCGCGCTGCCCGTGCCGCTACCGCTCACGGATTCGGATGCATAGCGCGCGTTAGCGAGCTGTGCGAGTGCGCTGTTAACTTCTAATTCCCCGGATATAGCCACGCGGCGCCTGCCATCATCACCTGCTTAT
>DATMQL010000227.1:0-12458 GCA_035566815.1 Steroidobacteraceae bacterium
GTGGGTGACGTGGGTTCTGACGTGGGCCCTGGCGCGGCGCGCACGAGCCACGATCCGGCCGTGAGGCGTGTGGCCAACGGCGCGTCCGTCGCGGATGGCGCATCAGTTGGGGACCAGAAGCGCGAACCGGAAGATGTTCACGGCCGCACCGCCAACTACCCCAGGGAAATTCCCAAGGCGGGGTGGCGCGACATTGGCATGCGGGTGTGGCAGAACCTCGGTCGCGACAATGCCTCGCTGGTCGCCGCGGGAATCGGTCTGAATGCGTTGTTAGCCGTATTTCCGGCCCTTGCCGTGCTCGTTTCCGTGTATGGCATGTTTGCTTACCCGGGGGACGTCGCGGGAGACCTCGGGCCTTTTCTGGGTATTCTGCCCAGCGACGCCTCAAAACTCCTCACGGACCAACTTCAGACTCTAACCACGCCGAAGAATCATACGCTCGGCTTCGGCGCGGTCTTCGCCACCATCGTCGCGCTCTGGAATTCGAGGCAGGGTATGTCGGCGCTCATGACGGCTACCAACATCGCGTATAACCAGCGAGAACAACGCGGGTTCTTGCGTCAGACTGCGCTTTCGATTGGATTCTCACTCGGGGCGATGTTCATATTTCTGGTGATGCTGCTGGTTGGTGTGGCGGTGCCGTTGCTGCTGCAGGCGGCGCCGATCGGGCCGGGCGTCACGATGGTGGTGCTGATTTTCCGCTGGGTGTTGTTGTGGTCGTTTGCCGTATTGGGGTTCTCGCTCGCTTACCGGTATGCACCGGATCGGCAGTCGCCGAAGTGGCGTTGGGTTACCTGGGGATCGGCGATTGCAGCCACTGTATGGATTCTCGGCAGCCTCGGATTCGCTGCTTATGTGCAGAATTTCGGCAGCTACGGTAAGACTTATGGCGCGCTTGGCGGCGTCATCGTGTTGCTGATGTGGTTCTACCTGATGGGATTTGCCATAGTGCTGGGTGCTGAAATCAACGCGGAAATGGAGCACCAGACGGCGGTGGATACTACGGAAGGGCCGCCCGCGCCGATGGGTGAGCGTGGCGCTTACGTAGCTGACACACTCGGGCGTGTATCGAAGTAGGGGCGAGGGCTGGAGATATGGGGTTCGCGCCCATAGATCGAGCCGATGGGCTACAATCCGCGCCCTCAGCCTCTGCAGCCGGTCGGCCATCAGAGCCCCTGCCTGCCCCTTTCGAGGTACCTTCGTGAACGCAAATTCTGCCGCCGTGCCCACGGCCGCTTCTGAATCGTCGTCCCCGGCTTCCGGGTTCCGGGATCTGAACCTGGATGCTGCAGTGCTTCAAGCGCTGGCGGACGTCGGTTATGAGATGCCCACCCCCATCCAGGCCGCGACCATCCCGCCCCTGCTGGGCGGCGCTGACCTCCTGGGCCAGGCCCAGACAGGGACGGGCAAGACCGCCGCGTTCGCGCTGCCGGTGCTGTCCAAGATCGATCTCGGGCGGGCGCAGCCGCAGGCCCTGGTGCTGGTGCCCACGCGTGAGCTGGCCATCCAGGTTGCCGAGGCGTTCCAGAGCTATGCGGCCCACATGAGGGGCTTCCACGTGCTGCCGATCTACGGCGGCCAGAGCTATACCCCGCAGCTCAAGGGTTTGAAGCGGGGCGCGCACGTGGTGGTCGGAACACCGGGCCGGATCATGGATCACATGAAGCGCGGCACCCTGGACCTCAGCGGCTTGAGCTTCCTGGTGCTGGACGAAGCGGACGAGATGTTGCAGATGGGGTTCGTCGACGACATCGAGTGGATCCTGGAACAGACTCCTCCGACCCGCCAGGTGGCGCTGTTTTCCGCCACTCTGCCGCCGCCGATCCGGCGCATAGCGCAGAAACATCTGAAAAAGCCGGTCGAGATCACGATCCAGAGCAAGACGACCACCGCGGCCAACATCCGGCAGCGTTATTGGCTCGTGAGCGGGTTGCATAAGCTCGATGCGCTGACGCGCATTCTCGAGGCCGAGACCTTCGACGGCATGCTGATTTTCGTGCGCACGAAGCTCGAGACGGTCGATCTGTCCGATCGGTTGCAGGCGCGTGGATTCGATGCGGCTCCTCTCAACGGGGATATTCCGCAGCAGCAGCGCGAGCGTACGGTCAATGCGCTCAAGGCGGGCAAGGTCGATATCGTGGTTGCAACAGATGTCGCCGCTCGCGGGTTGGATGTTGAGCGTATCTCACACGTCGTGAACTACGATGTGCCGTACGACAGCGAATCGTATGTCCATCGCATCGGACGCACGGGTCGTGCCGGCCGTAAAGGCGAGGCGATCCTGTTTATCGCCCCGCGCGAACGTAACATGCTCCGCGTCATCGAGCGTGCCACACGCCAAACGATCGAGCAGATGAGCCTCCCGTCGATCGCTGACGTGAATGAGCAGCGTGTTTCGCGTTTCAAGCAGCGCATCACCGAGGCGGTGACGGCGGGTGAAGGTGCTGTTTTTAGAGAGCTCATTGAGCAGTTTGAGCGCGAGCAGAGCATTCCGGCGATCGACATTGCAGCGGCACTCGCGAGTCTTCTGCAGGGTGGCTCGCCGTTGTTGTTGCCTGAGAAGCCCGAGAGGCAGGAAAGGTTTGAGGGCGGAGACCGCGGCGGCGAAGGCGGGGGCCGGCATGCTCGTGGGGATTCGCGAGGCGACTCGCGTGGACGCGGAGATTCGCGCGGACATACGCGGCAGGAGCCCCGTGGTGACAGACCTGCGTCGGAGCCGCCGCGCAAGCACAGAGGTGCGGCGGACCGCGGCGCAAGAGGTGAGCACCGCGCAGAAGGCGTTGCGGACCGCGGAGACACAGGTGCAGCTCGTGGGGACAGCGGCGCGCATCGTGCGGACAGCACTGCGGACCGCGCAGACAAGGGCACACCTGGTGGAGATTCCGCTGCCCCCCGCGCGGACCGCCCGGATCGTGGTGGCCGCCATGAGGGCCCCTCTCGGAAGCCGCGCGGCGCGCCAGGCAACATCGCCTTCGAGACGTACCGCATCGAAGTCGGACACGCACACGGTGTGAAGCCCGGAAATATCGTCGGCGCGATTGCGAATGAGGCGGGCCTCGAGGGGCGCCACATCGGGCACGTCGATATTCACGAGGATCACAGCTTCGTCGATCTCCCCGAGGGCATGCCGAAAGAGATTTTCCGCAGCCTCAAGAAAGTGCGTGTTGTGGGTCGCGAGCTGCAGATTGTCCACGTGAAACCGGCTAAGGCTTCCGGACAAGAGTGAGATGCAGATCTGGGTGGACGCCGATGCCTGCCCGGCAGTAATCAGGGACATCCTGTTCCGTGCCGCGGAGCGGACGGGTGTGCGTATGACCCTGGTCGCGAACAAGCCGCTGCGGTTACCAGTGGCGCCAAACCTGCGGTTTCTGCAGGTGCCGCAGGGGTTCGATGCCGCGGATAAGCGTATCGTGGAGTTGATGGAGGCGGACGACCTGGTCGTCACCGCGGACGTGCCGCTGGCGGCTGCTGCAATCGAGAAGGGCGGCATCGCACTAAATCCGCGTGGCGAGCTCTATACGAAAGAGAATGTGCGCGAGCGCCTCTCGGTGCGGAATTTTCTGGACGAGTTGCGTGGCGGTGGAGTGAACACGGGCGGCCCGCCCGCGCTGGGTCAACGAGAGCGGCAGTTGTTCGCGAACCAGTTGGATACGTGGCTGGCGAGGCGAGCCAAGAAAATTGGGGACGCGCAGGTTTAGGGATCCCGGTCGATGCGCGGGCTTATGCCCAGGCCGGGCGGTTCGACGGACACAGCAGACCGCACCGCGGATCCATCAGTTTACGGGCGTCCGTGCAGACGCGACGCTCGGCGTCGTCGCTGCTAAAGTAACTGTATGGCCGTAAGACCCGTACTCAAAATGGGGACGCCTCTGCTCAAGCAGGTAGCGCTCCCGGTGACACGCTTCGATGCCGACCTGGCGGCGTTGGTTGCCGACATGGACGACACGATGCGCGCCCTGAGTGGTGCCGGGATAGCGGCGCCGCAGATTGGTGTGAGCCTGCGCGTCGTTATCTTCGAGTTGCGCGAGAATCCCCGCTATCCGCATGTCTCACCCGTTCCATACACCGTGCTCGTGAATCCTGTGCTCACGCCACTGGGCAGCGAGGAAGACGAGGGGTGGGAAGGGTGTCTGTCCGTGCCGGGGCTGCGCGGGCTGGTACCGCGCGTACGACGTCTGCGCTATCAGGGTTTCGATCAGCATGGCGTGGCGATCGATCGCACCGTGGAAGGCTTCCACGCACGCGTCGTGCAGCATGAGGTCGATCACCTGGATGGGATTCTGTTTCCGCAGCGAGTGCGCGACATGCGCAACTTTGGGTTTGAGGATGCACTCATCGGACAGATGAGCGCGATGCCGGATTAGGCAGAAGGGAAGGGCGAGGTCAGACTCAAGGCGCCGGCTGCCTCAGGTTCGGCACGGTACCGTTGGTCCGGACATCGCGAGCCATGCGGATGGCCGGCTCAACGCCCTGGTAGTACCCGGGCACGCGTCCCAACTCGCGGTAGCCGAGAGCGGAATAGAACGCGAACGCAGCTTCGTTCGTCGCGCGCAGCTCAAGGCCAATAATAAACGTGCCTGCGGTGAAAGCCGTTTCCTCCAGCCATGTCATTAGACGGCGAGCTAATCCGCGACGACGATGCGCCGGATCAACGGCGAGGAGATTCAGGTGGGCCACGTCATCGGCGTAACGCATGATCGCGAAGCCGCCCACAACGTCGGCCGCCCTTGCAGTCAACACGATGCTTTCCGGATGACGGATGTGCCAAGTGATGCGCGACGTGGACCAGGCGGGCTTCAGCCCCGTCTCCACGTACTCGTGCGACATCGTCGCGAGACGTGCAGCATCGGCTGCACGCGCGGGTTCAAGAGTGTAGTCGTCTCGATAGTCGTCCACGGCCCAAGCATACCGCGTCCTTTGCGATCCGCCCATTATCGTTGCTGGGTGGAGTCGGGATGTCGCGCGCGCGAGACACATTGACGAGGAGGGCAACATCGAGCGCAGCCGCGAATCGGTGGTTCGCAAGCGCGATGTTGAGGTCAACACTGCGAAACAGATCACACTCTGGGAAATTGGTGAGCTCGTGCGACGGCGCGGCGAGCGCCGCAAGCGGCGGCCGCCATCAGGCCAGAGTATGAAATACCTTTTGGACGTCCTCGTCCTGCTCGAGCTTGTCGATGAGGGTGAGCACTTCCGTGGCCTGCTCTTCGGGCAGTTCGGTCGGGACCGTGCAGATGTATTCGTGCTCGGCGGAAAGCGGCGCGATGCCGCGCGCCTCGAGCGCTTCCTGCAATTTGCCGAAATCGGCAAAGGCGCAACGGATGACCAGCTGCGGCTCGCCTTTCTCACCGGTGCTCTCGCCCATCTCTTCGAGGCCGTGATCTATGAGATAGAGCTCCAAATCGTCCTGGTCGATGCCTGCGGGATTGAGGCGGAACACACCCATCTTCTTGAAGAGAAAGCTGACACTGCCGTTCGTCGCCAGGTTGCCGCCACCCTTGGTCATGGCGCTTCGAACCTGCGCGACCGTGCGCGTGGGGTTGTCAGTAGCGGTCTCTACCAGCAACGCGACGCCGTGCGGCGCATAGCCTTCGTAGAGAACTTCCTGGTAGTTCGCCGCGTCCCTGCCGGAAGCGCGTTTGATGGCGGCGTCGACTTTGTCCTTCGGCATGTTCACGGCGCGTGCGTTCTGGATCACGCGTCGTAGCATCGGATTCGAGTGGGGGTCGGAGCCGCCGGATTTGACGGCCATGGTGATGTCCTTCGCGATCCGGGCGAATTGCTTCGCCATACGGTTCCAGCGCGCGAACATCGTGTGTTTTCTGACTTCGAATATACGTCCCATGCGCTAATGGTGCCCCAGTGGCGCTTGCGCCGTCCAGCGAGCGCCGGCGATGACCGCGCCGCTGCGTGATGGCTACTAGAGATGGCCCAGTCACAGCCAGACAAACGAAGAGGGGCCCTTTCGGGCCCCTCTTGGCGAACTTCAGCTGGGGTGCTTTTACGCCAATTGCGCGTGCAGCACTCGCAGCCGCCGGCGCTGCATCTGCAGGCGGCGCTCGATCTCGCGGAGCTGTTCCTGGAAGCTCGCGTGCTCCCAGTGCTCGATCACCGCGCGAGCCTTTTCCTCGAGCCACTGCTCTTTCACCTTCGCCCACTCGGCGACGGCGGCGTGGAAAGTCTCGTACTCGTGCGCGATACGCTGGCGTACCAGCTCGATTTGCGACTGGCCGGCAGCGGGGATCTTTGCCAGCTTCTCTTGCGTACGCTTGAACTGCATGGCGAGCAGGGCGCGCTGAATTTGGAAGTCGGGAGTCCGCTTCAGGCGTCTCGTCAGCCCCACGAACTGCAGGCCCGCGATGAGCCACTTGGTCGGATCCCACTGCCACCAGCGCACCCCATTGCGATAGTCGTGCGCAAAGATGTGGTGATAGTTGTGGTAACCCTCGCCGTACGTGATGACCGCAAGAACGGGGTTATCACGCGCGGAGTTTTCGTCCGTGTACGGACGGCTTCCCCACATGTGCGCCAGGGAGTTGATGAAGAAGGTCACGTGGTGCGCCCATACGAGCCGCAGGACGCCCGCGAGGAAGAAGGTGCCCCACAGGTCACCCACCGCCCAGCCCGCGGCGAGCGGGAAGCCGAAATTCGTGATGAGGGTCAGCGGCACGTAGAAGCGATGCTGGAATTGCAGCATCGGATCACGGCGCAGATCCGGAATGTTGGTGAAGTCCGGTATGCCGCTCGGGTACTCGCGCATCATCCAGCCGATGTGTGCAAACCAGAAGCCGCGCTTGATGGAGTAGGGATCGCGGTCGTAGTCATCGACCTGCAGGTGGTGCGTGCGGTGGTTGCTCGCCCAGCAGAACACGCTGTTCTGCAGGGCCATGGTGCCGAACACCATATATAAGAGTCGCACCGACCAGTGCGCGTCATAGGTCTTGTGAGCCCACAGGCGGTGGTATCCCCCTGTGATGGCCATCCCATTCGCGCCCGTAAAGAGAATGAAGAACACCCAGGCGCCGACAGAGAATCCGTGGGTCAGTCCCCAATAGGGGACCAGCGTCACCGCAGCCAAAAAAGTCAATATAAACACCAGGGTAGGTGCCAGATTCAATGGGGCTTGCGGCTCGACCGGGGTACTCTGTGACATGCTTTGCCTTGAGTGGAACGGATGCGCCCTTAACGTAGCACGTCCGCTGCGGCCTTGCGGGACTTGCGTCGGAATTGCCGGCGCTGGGGTATTAACGGCGCGCCTTGCTGGTGTATCCAGGACGTTGGATCTTAATCTGGCGCCATACGGCGGCTAATCAAGCGGGTCTGTGCAAAGCACCGGTGGAAAGCCACGCACCGTCGGGAAATAGAAGGCGTCTAAGACCATGCAATTGACCCATAAGACTGTGGCGATCACCGGGGGCGGACGGGGCATCGGCCGTGCCCTCGCGGAGCGGTTCGGCCGGGACGGCGCCCAGGTCGCCCTACTCGATGTGAACGCCGCCGACCTGGAGACCACCCGGTCCGCTCTCGAAGCCGCGGGTGTCGTTGCGCGCAGCTATCAAGTGAACGTCGCCGTCGAGGAGGAGGTCGTCGCCGCGATGGATCGCATCGTCGCCGATTTCGGCGGACTCGATGTCATGGTGAACAACGCCGGCATTCTCCGCGACGCTCTGCTCGTCAAGGCCAAGGATGGCGCAATCGTCGGGAAGATGTCGCTGGCACAGTGGCAAGCGGTGATCGATGTGAATCTGACGGGCGTTTTTCTGTGCGGGCGTGAGGCCGCCGAGAGGATGATTCGCCGCGGATGCGGCGGAGTCATTATCAACATCTCGAGCATTTCGAGACACGGCAACGCCGGCCAGACCAACTACAGCGCCGCGAAGGCGGGGGTAGCGGCGCTGACGGTCGTTTGGGCGAAGGAATTGGCGCGTTACGGTATCCGCACCGGAACAATCGCCCCGGGGGGAGTCCGCACGGAGATTCTCGCATCGATGAGACCCGACATGTTGGAGAAGCTGGTGACGCCCGTGCCGCTACGACGGCTCGGGGAACCGGAGGAAATCGCAGCAGCCGCTGCTTTCATCGTGAGCAACGATTTTTTCACTGGCCGCTGCATCGATATCGACGGGGGCTTCAGGGTGTAGGAGCCTGCCTGACTCCTAGACCGGGTCGTGCTTCTCGTAGCCGACCGCGCCCGCGTCATTGCATGACACCTCGACACGCTCGCTGCGTGTTGCCGTGTAAGCCATTTGCAGAAGTTGGTCGGCGGGGACCGACGCACTGCTGTCGAAGCGCAGCAGCTTACCGTCGGGCATCGTCATATAGACGGCGACGAGCAGGTTGCATTGAGTGACTACCACGGAAGTCAGCGGGTGACCGGCTACCGCCGGCGCGTCCTTTTCCACCGCAACTTCGGTCCGCTGCGCAACACGCATGACTTCCGCTGTGTCAGATACAACACCGGAGGTGGGTTTCAACGCCGTGCTGGTGCCCCCGCTGGGGATTCCCTCGCTAACCGCTCGGTCGCTGGTCGCTCGGTCAGATTGCGCTGCTGCCCCCGCTGGGGGTTCCCTCGCTAACCGCTCGGTCGTTGGTCGCTCGGTCACATTCGCCGTGCGCAGTGTTGGTTGTGATGTTGCGCATCCCTGCGCGAGTGAAGCGGTGGCGAGAACCGCGAGGGACGACCGAGCGGCCAGCGAGGGAATCCCCAGCGGGGACGACATCAGCCTGTTCATGAAGAATCCTCTATGTATAGATGTGCTTCGGTGCGGCCTGCTGTCTGAAGAGGTTGCAAGGTCGATGCCAGCCAAGGGCCGCTTGGCCGAGCCCTTCCGACTGCGTAACCCATTGATTCGTAAATGCGCCGCGCGCTCCGGGGGCACCGGTGTGCGGCAATGCCGGGTTCCGTGCACCAAAGTGGGGCGACTTTGCGGCCAGTCGGGTGGGTCACCGGCGCGGAATCGCAGTTGCTCCGTCAGTTGAATTCACTTCCTTCTGAGTCGATGCGATCCGGGACCTGGAGAGCAGTGCGCGACGCGCGCGTGCCGCGTGTTGTTCTCGAGATGGAACACTTCGCATCGCGCGCGGAACACGAAGAGGGCACCTGCAGAAACACTCGCAAATTAATGTGGGAACGGGCCGGACCCGTCGGTTGTTATTCCTTCAATGCGACTGCCTCCCCTGCTTGCTGCGGTCACCGTGCTCTGTGTGCTCGGGTTCCTGCCGACGGCGCAGGCGACGGGCAGGGCTTACGTCTCTAATGAAGACGGTGAGAGCGTGTCCGTTCTCGATACGGGTAAGGGCGAGGTTATTGCCACCGTTCCCGTAGGCAAGCGGCCGCGCGGCCTGAAGCTCAACCGTGATGGATCACTGCTCTACGTCGCCGTCAGCGGACTACCGAAGTGCCCCCCATCCGTACCGGATGAGGAATGCGCGAAGCTGAAACGGGATGTGCAAGCCGATGGCATTGCCACGATTGACACGGCAACGCTAAAGCTGACCGGGGTGCTCAAGTCGGGCTCCGATCCGGAGCAGTTCGATCTGAGCCGCGACGGTAAACGGCTCTATGTTTCCAACGAGGACTCGGCCCAGGTGACGGTTCTGGACATCAGTAGCGGCGCTATCGTCGCGACCATTCCGATCGGACATGAGCCGGAAGGCGTGCGGACCGCGCCGAATGGCAAGTGGGTGATCGTTACGAGCGAAACCGACAGCGCGATATCCGTTGTCGACACAACTTCACTCAAGGTGTTGAAGGCGGCGCCGGTCGGTATGCGGCCGCGTGACCTCGCCTTTACGCCGGACAGTAAAGCCATCTACGTGTCCGGGGAGGGCGATGCGTCGTTGTCGCGCGTACCGATTCCCGCAGGGGAGCCGGTTATGCGCGTCTTGCAACTGCGCAAGGAGGCGCGGCCCATGGGTGTTGTTTTCGATGCGGCGCTGAAGCGCATTTACATGAGCACCGGCCGGGGCGGCACCATCGCTGTTGCAGAGCAGGTGGGCGATGGCGAGAAGTTGCTGAAGGAGATTCCAGTGGGGGCGCGACCTTGGGGTATTGCACTGAGCCGCGATGGGCGGCGTCTCTACACGGCCAATGGATCGTCGAACGATGTTACCGTGGTCGACACCTCGAGCTTGAGCGTGCTCGAGAAAATACCGGTGGGCAAAGGCCCGTGGGGGGTTGTCGTGTACCCGTGAAGGGTAGGGCGGATGTTGCGCCGCGCAGGCCGGCACGAGTGCCGCTGCCCACGCCGCTGTTCCCGCGCTTAGCGTCCGGCCGTGGTGGTCGCCTTCAAACCGCAGACGCGATACGCATCGGCCTCGATGCTTCGATATAGCCGCGCTCTTTCCTTCGCGCGGTCGGGGTCGCGAAAAATCCCGCCGCCCTCGCCTCCCAAGGTCGCATAGCGGGCGAAGGTTCCCGCTTCGACGAAGTCGTCATACGTCAAATGGTCCGCCATGCGATCGATGGCACACGAGCACTTGTAGAGGTCGGACAGGTTGCCCCCGTTTTTGACGATGCACTCCTGCACGTATTCCACCCGGGCGCTGGTCGGGTAGTCGTTCCGGGGCGCGTCAGCCTTCGGGGCGTCGCCCGCCGCAGCCGCCGTGCACCAACAGAGCGCTGCGGCCGCGACTACCGTCGAGGTTCGAAAGCGGAATTGCGCGAATAGCGGGACCATAACGTTCCATCCGTGACACACCGGAAGTACAGGTGCGAACAATCCTACGCCGGCACGCCTCGTTCCTCCAATGTTTGCGGTTGCAGGTCGGTTACAGCGGGTGTATTGATAGCCCCCGCTAATTACAGCGTCCCAGACATGCGATCGCCGTCGTGTCCTGCCACGGAGGAATACGCTTCCGACGACACTTGTTGCAAACATGGAACGCGCAGGAAGCGACTGTATTTCCGAGAATCAAGAAGCTGGAGGAGATATGAGCCACGAGTACCGATCAGTCTTAATGAGGGGAGCCGTACTTGCCGCTGCAGCGGTGATATCGTCCTCCGCACTGGCAGATGCCGACCTCGATGCACGGATGGCGGATCCCGCGAACTGGGCCTCGCAGGCCGGCGATAATGCCAACCATCGTCATAGTGAGCTGAAACAGATATCGACGAGCAATGTCGGCAAACTGCAGGTTGCCTGGACGATGTCCACGGGTGTGTTGCGCGGTCACGAGGGATCGCCGCTCGTCATCGGCGACACGATGTATATCCACACGCCGTTTCCGAATAACGTCTATGCCGTGAGTCTGAAGGACCAGACATTCCGTTGGAAGTATGAGCCGAAGCAGGATGCGGACGTCGTTCCCGTGATGTGTTGCGATACCGTAAATCGCGGTCTGGCGTACGGCGACGGCAAGATCTTCCTGCAACAGGCGGACACCACCCTGGTCGCGCTGGACGCGAAATCAGGCAAGGTGGTGTGGAGCGTGAAGAACGGTAATCCGAAGATTGGTGAAACCAACACCAACGCGCCGCACGTCTTCAAGGACAAGGTGCTCACCGGCATCTCCGGCGGCGAGTTCGGTGTGCGCGGCCGTGTCATTGCGTACGACATCAAGACCGGCCGGAAAATCTGGACCGGCTACAGCACCGGCCCGGACGCCGAGATGCTGATGGATCCGGCGAAGACCATGACCTGGACCAACGGCAAAATGGCCCCGGTCGGCAAGGACTCCTCGGTGAAGACCTGGCAGGGCGACCAGTGGAAGCTGGGTGGCGGCACGACCTGGGGTTGGTACGCCTACGATACGAAGTTGAACCTCGTGTACTACGGCAGCGGCAACCCGGGCACCTGGAATCCGGCGCAGCGGCCGGGTGACAACAAGTGGTCCATGACGATCTGGGCCCGCGATCTCGACACCGGTATGGCGAAATGGGTGTTCCAGATGACGCCCCACGACGAGTGGGATTTCGACGGTGTCAACGAGATGATCCTGTTGGATGTCACGAAGGACGGTAAGAAGGTTCCGGTGGTGGCGCACTTCGACCGCAACGGCTTCGGCTACACGTTGAACCGTGTGACCGGTGAGCTGATGGTCGCAGAGAAGTACGATCCGCAGGTGAACTGGGCGACCAAGGTCGACATGAAGACGGGACGTCCGATCGTCGACAAGAAATATTCGCCCGGCACCACCGGTCCGGACGTCGATGTGAAGGGCATTTGCCCGGCGGCGCTGGGCTCGAAGGACGAGCAGCCTTCCAGCTACGATCCGGCGACCGGGTACATACTCGTGCCGACGAACCACGTCTGCATGACCTACGAGCCGTTCCAGGTGGAATACACCGCGGGACAGCCGTACGTGGGCGCCACGCTGACGATGTTCCCGACACCTAACAGCCATGGTGGCATGGGTAATTTCATCGCGTGGGATCCGGCGCTGGGCAAGGTCGTCTGGACGAAGCCGGAGCGCTTCTCGGTCTGGTCCGGCGCGCTGACGACCGATGGTAAAGTGAC
>DATMQL010000228.1:0-6898 GCA_035566815.1 Steroidobacteraceae bacterium
CCCCCGCTTTTCGAGATGGGCGATCGCTCTGCTGACCCGGGTCTTGTGCATCCGGGTGCTGCGGGCGATGTGCTGGGCGGTGCAGCCGCGCTCCGGGCCAACCGTGGCCATCACACGCCATTCGGGGATATCGAGTCCGAACCGTGCCCGGTAGATTTCCGCGAGATGCTCGCTCACCTCGGCCGCGAGCCGGTTCAGGCGGAAGGGCACGAAATCGCCCAGCTGCAGCGGGGGAGCGTCCTGGGGCTGGGGGTCGGGGCGTTTCGCTTCCATGGCCTGGAATAATCGGCGGAAAAGGTTGCGAACGCAACTATATATGCGATTATAGCGGCCATGACTGCGGGGTGCGACGCATGCGTCGCACGGGCAACCCGCGAGGGTTGGCCAGGATCGACGGTGAGCAGGCAATGCCTGCGCAGAAGGAGAGCTCATGAGCGTGGGGTACCAGACGGGGTTCGCCAATCACTTTGCGACGGAAGCGCTGGCGGGGGCGCTCCCGCACGGGCGCAATTCGCCGCAGCGGTGTGCTTACGGGTTATACGCCGAGCAATTTTCCGGAACCGCGTTCACGGCGCCCCGCCACGCCAACAGGCGGAGCTGGCTCTACCGGATCCGGCCGGCGGCCGTGCACGGGGAATTCGCGAGCAGTAGCGACGGCGCTTTCACGAATCGCTTCGATGAGATCGCGCCTTCACCGAATCCGCTGCGTTGGAGTCCCTTGCCGATTCCCGATCAGCCGACCGACTTCATCGCGGGCGTACGCACCGTCGGCGGTAACGGCTCGCCCGAGTCGCAGACGGGATGCTCCATCAACTGGTACGTCGCCAATCGCTCCATGGAAGACCGTTTCTTCTACGACGCGGATGCCGAGTTGCTCATCGTTCCGCAACAGGGACGGTTGCGCGTGGCTACCGAGATGGGTTTGATCGAGGTCGAGCCGCAGGAGATCGTGGTCATTCCGCGCGGGCTGCGTTTCCGCGTCGAGTTGCCGGACGGCGCGGCGCGTGGTTATTTTTGCGAGAATTTCGGCTCGCCCTTGCGGCTGCCGGACCTGGGGCCGATCGGCTCCAACGGCCTGGCGAACCCGCGCGACTTCCAGACACCGACAGCCTGGTACGAGGATCTCACGGGCGACTTCGAGCTGGTGGCGAAATTCGGCGGTCATCTGTGGTCCGCCCGGATCGGGCACTCACCGCTGGACGTAGTGGCCTGGCACGGCAATCACGCGCCGTACAAGTACGACCTGCGGCTTTTCAACACCCTGGGCTCGGTGAGTTACGATCATCCCGACCCGTCGATCTTCCTGGTGTTGCAATCAATCAGCGACACCCCGGGTGTCGACAATCTCGACTTCGTGATTTTTCCGCCGCGTTGGCTCGTCATGGAGGACACGTTCCGGCCGCCCTGGTTTCATCGCAACATTGCGAGCGAGTTCATGGGGCTCATTGCCGGTGTGTATGACGCCAAGGCGGAGGGGTTTGCTCCGGGCGGGGCGTCGCTCCATAACTGCATGACGGGACATGGGCCCGACGCGACGACGTTCGAAAAAGCCGTGCAGGCCGACACGTCACAGCCACACCACATCACCGATACCATGGCGTTCATGTTCGAGACGCGCACATTGATCCACCCCACGTGCTTCGCCATGGAGTTACCGCAGCGACAGCGGGACTACGCACAGTGCTGGCAGGGTCTGCCTGGCAACTTCGATAGCCGCAATCCCTGACATGAGCGCTATTAACTCAACACACGATCCGGCGTTGCGCAGTTGGGTCGAATCCGCCAACCGGGCCGACGCGGATTTTCCGATTCAGAATCTGCCGTTTGGGGTCTTTCGGCGTCGCCGCGGCGGCGGCGATGGCGCGGAGCCCTATCGCGGTGGCGTGGCGATCGGGGATCAGATTCTCGATCTCGGCGCTGCCGAGTTGCGCAGTATTGCGGCCAGCAGGCCGACGCCCGGCGGTGCGGTGACCGAAGCGCTCGTCGCTTGCGGTGAGCCCACGCTGAATTCATTTCTGGCCCTCGGGCGCGGGACCTGGTCGGCATTGCGCGGATTTCTCTCGGAAGTGTTGCGCTCCGACTCACGGCATGCGGCACGGTTGCGTGCGGCGCTCGTGCCGCAGGCGGATGCCGAATTCACCGTTCCGACCAGGATCGGCGACTACACTGATTTCTATGCCTCGATCCATCACGCGACGTCGGTGGGACGTCTGTTTCGACCCGACAGCCCGCTGCTGCCGAACTACAAGTGGGTACCGATCGGCTACCACGGCCGCGCCTCGTCCATCCGCGTTTCCGGACAGGGGTTTCCGCGGCCGGTAGGGCAGATCATGCCGAAAGGCGCGCCCTGTCCGTTCGTAGCGCCGACGCGCAGTCTCGACTACGAGTTGGAAGTCGGGATCTTCATCGGCCCGGGCAACTCACTCGGCAGCCGCGTGTCGCTCGACGCTGCCGAGGACCACGTGTTTGGACTTTGCCTGTTGAATGATTGGTCGGCGCGCGACATCCAGGCGTGGGAGTACCAGCCGCTCGGGCCGTTTCTGGCGAAGAGCTTCGCGACCACGATCTCGCCGTGGGTCGTGACGCTCGAAGCCCTGGCGCCATTCCGAGCGCCGTGGACCCGGCCTGTGGACGACCCGCAGCCGCTGCCTTACCTGGAGGGCGCCGGATTGCGCGCTGCCGGAGCTATCGATGTGCGCCTCGAAGTGTGGCTGGAGACCGAGCGTATGCGCGCTGAAGCGCTGGCGCCGGAACGCCTGTCCCATTCGACTTTTCGCGACTCCTATTGGAGCGTCGCGCAGTTGGTTGCGCACCACACCGTCAACGGATGCAACCTGGAGGCGGGGGATCTTCTCGGCAGCGGAACGCAATCCGGTCCGGGCGCGGAGGAGGCCGGATCGCTCCTCGAGTTGAGCGCAGGCGGTCAGCGATCAGTGACCCTGCGGTCCGGCGAGACGCGAACGTTCCTGGCGGATGGGGACCGGGTTATTTTTCGCGGGTGGTGCGAGAGCGCGGGATTTGCACGAATTGGTTTTGGCGAGGTCGCCGGGGTTGTATTGCCGGCCGACTTTAATGCCTCGCCGGAGCCGCCTCGGGGCTAGAGGACCCCGAGAGCATGGAAAATCGACGCGTAGATTATTGCACCGGGGCGAGGATGCGCCACGATTGGATGGGGTGTGTGACCGCCCAATAGAGCGCGGCAAACCCACCAGGTACATAAGGTGCCGGGACCGCACCGCGGACTTGCACCGTTTCGGCGCCGACGGCGTCGGAATCGTCGGGCAGCAAGGCTGCGATCTCATCCGCCGACATCACGTCGTGAATGTCAGGTGCCTTCAAATCCAGCACGCGAGTCAGGCGCGGAGGATGGTTGTCATCCTGCATGGCCACCTTGAATATCTGGTCGTCCGCCCAGGCCGCGGGGATCGTTGCCGCAAAGGCCAGCGATATCAAGGCACTGTGAAGAACTTTAGAATTCTTGATCATCGGTCTCTCTCCATTTGCGCAGGCGTAACTGCCTGCTCAATGTCGATCCGGGGCCGTCCGCTGCGCGCGCATTGCGCGCTCACAGCCGGACCGGGGTGCGGCCTCACGGCCTTACCCGCGCGACGCATGCGTCGCGCCCCTCAACGTGCTGTCCGTGCGCCGCATGCGGCGCACCCATCTGCGCAGGTCGCACGTATCCGCACTCTTAACCATATGGGGACATCAACTCGCGTTAAAAGGGTATCGAGCAACTACCGTGCCGCCGCGCGTGTTGCGCGTGGAAAAGGGGGCGGCACACTGGGTCGCATTATGACGCCGTGATGCAGGACACATCTTGTACGTGTCTGCAATCGGCGTCCGATTGGCCGGAGTAGTATCGGGCAACGGTGATCCAGCCTATGCGCGCGTTAAAGAAACTCTTTGGCTGGCTCCTGGCGACCCTGATGATGGGTATCGCCGGCGTGCCTTTGGGGGGAGGGTTCGCCCAGGTCCATGCGGCCGACGCCGGGCGTTGGGATGCATTGGCGGACACGGTTTTCGAGTATCTCGCGCGCGACAACGATCTTCCGAACTCCACCGCGCCGACGGCGCTGGCCGAAGATGGTGAAGGCTTTCTCTGGGTCGGCACCCAGAACGGCCTGGCCCGCTGGGATGGCTACCACTTTCGCAGCTACAAGGCTGATCCCGGCACCCCGGGCGCGTTGCCCGATAATCTCGTCCGACAGCTCCACACCGACACCCGCGGTCGCCTCTGGATTGCCACCAACTCGGGTGGGCTCGCACGCTACGACCGGGATCGCGATCGGTTCGTCACTTATGGAGCGGGACTCAACGGTCTCAGCAGCGCCAGCCTGCGCGACATCGTCGATGATAGTGCCGGCGGAGTATGGGTAGCCACCGACAGCGGTCTCGACCATCTGCGCGCGGACACTGACGAAGTCGAGCACTACCGTCATAACAGCGACGATCCTGACACCCTGCCGGACAACCGCGTTCGCGCCTTGTTTCGTGATCGCGAAGGTACGCTCTGGGTGGGGACGCAGGCGGGGCTCGTGCGGCGCGAGTCGGGCTCGAAGCGCTTTGTGGCCGTGCCCCTCGGGCAGGGCGATGTGAAGGTTGCGGTCGCCTGGACGTTCTACCAGGACAGCACGGGACGAATCTGGATCGGTACGATTCGGCAGGGCGTCTATGTGGTCGACCCTAAAGAGCACGGACAGTCTCCTCCCTTGGCCAGCGGCTTGCAGCAGCCCCTGCTACCGATGGAAGGAGTTCGTGCCATTACCGAGGTGCGCCCCGGCGAAATCTGGCTCGGCACCGACGGTCACGGCATCGTCGCCGTCAACGCGAAGACATTCGAGACGCGCCGGATTCTTCATGATCCGACAGTGATGTCCAGCCTTGCTGACGACGGCGTGCAGGCACTGCACACCGACCGCGCGGGGTTGGTCTGGATTGCGACCACCCGCAGCATCAGCCGTTACAACTCCCGACAGGCCGCTGTCTATACCGTGTTCGGTGGCTCGAGCCGCCAGGGCACGCTGTCGGACTCGGACGTTGACTCGGTGCTTGCCATGCCCGACGGGCGCGTCTGGCTGGGTCTGGGTAGTACCGGGATCGACATACTCGATCCGCTGGGCCTGCGGGCGGCGGCGCTGCGACCCGATCCAAAATATCCGCAGACCGCCTTGCCCAAGGACTACGTGAATGTGCTCGTGCGCGGCCCGTCCGGCGACGTTTATGTCGGCACCGAACAGGGTTTGTATCGCGCGGACAAACTCGCTCACGGCGTGCTGCGCCTGTCTTCGCCGCAACACGATCCCAGCGCCGCCGTCTGGACGTTGCATTTCGAGGACAATGTGTTGTGGGTTGGCGGGTTCGATGGCTTGTGGGCACTGGATCTGAGCGCGAAGCCCACTGTCTCGAGCGCCAATGTCGAGGGGCTCTCGGACCAGCGGGTCACGGTCATCGACCGGGGGCCGCCGGGGTCTTTGTGGATCGGAACCAAGAACGGTCTCAACCGTCTGGATCTCGCCTCTCACGAGGTGGAGCGTATTCTTCCCGACCCTGCGGAGCCCACGGCTCTCAGGGCCGGGTACGTGTCCACGTTGCTGACCGACCGGCGCGGGCGTCTGTGGGTCGGCACGCTCGGCGGCGGCATCAGCGTGTTGGATAGCCGCAGCCACGACGGCAAGCCTCACTTCATCCGGCTCGGCGCAGCCCAGGGTCTTGCCAGCGAGAGTATTGACAAGCTCCTCGAGGACGCGCGCGGACAGATCTGGGCGAGTACCGATGACGGACTGGCCGTCATCGATCCGAATTCTTTTGCCGTTCGTACCCTGCGCAGGGCAGAGGGTGTACCTATAGCGAACCACTGGGCCGGTGCGGGTGCGAGCACCGCGGAAGGGGAGTTGCTCTTTGGCGCCGTGGGCGGGCTCATCATCGTGCGTCCGGACAAATTGACGCAGTGGAGCTATCACCCGCCCGTTGTCGTTACCGATGTCCGTATCGGCGGCAAGCGGGTTCCCGCGAGCAACTTCAACACAGACCAGGATGTCGTGCCGCTGACATTGACTCCCGATGCGAACAGCGTCGCGGTGGAGTTTGCCGCGCTCGATTATTCGGCGCCTGAGCGCAATCGCTACGCTTACCGGCTCGATGGCTTCGACGCGGACTGGATCGAAACCGAGCCCAGCCGCCGGCTCGCCGCCTATACCAACCTGTTGCCCGGCGACTATGCCTTGCGGTTACGCGGCTCGAATCGCGATGGGATGTGGACCGACAGCGTGCTGACGGTTCCGATCCACGTGCTGCCGGGGTGGTACCAGACGATCGCGTTCCGGATACTGGCGGGAATCGCGTTCTTCATGCTCATTGTCGCGGTGGTGCAGGTGCGCACGATTTACCTGCGCAAGGCCCGTCGCGAGCTGGAGCGCGTGGTGATCGAACGGACGGCGGAACTGCGCGAGAGTCAGCGCCAACTGCAGCAGATCGCGTATTGCGACACCCTGACCGCGCTTCCCAACAGGCGCATGTTCATGGAAGAATTCCGCGAACTGCTGGTGCTCGCGGGGCTGCAGAATGGACGCTTTGCACTGCTGCTGATCGATCTCGACCGGCTGAAGCACATCAACGATACGCTGGGCCACGATGTCGGGGACGCGCTGTTGATCGAAGCGGCCATCAGACTCCAGGCCGCCGTGCGCAAGTCGGATTGTGTCGCGCGGCTCGGTGGCGACGAATATGCCGTACTGCTGACGCAGAATCCCGCCGCTGCGGATATCGAAGCGGTGTGTAAGCGCATCGTCGAGAGCTTCGCCCTCGAAGTCACGGTGAACGGCGTCAGTGTGAGGACGAGTCCCAGTATCGGAGTGGCGGTCTTCCCCGATCACGGCACCGTGCAGGACCGTCTCTA